>DAIDHH010000031.1 GCA_027452045.1 Gammaproteobacteria bacterium | reverse complement strand
GCGAGCACGTTGCGCGCCGACAGGATGGAGATTTCGTGCTCGGTGGATTGGCCGCCAAAGACGATGGCGACCCGGGTCTTGCTCTGCATTCGCGCAAGCATAGCTCATCGCCGGGGACATTCGGCAGATCGCGCGCTCAGTGTGGTCCTGCACGCGACCGAATTGATTTATTACGCCAAAGCGGATACTCCTCGTGAGCGGCCGGCCTGGACGTCTTGATTTTTTGCCCAGATGTGTGACCATGGCTCGATAGGGGGCAGACGTGTCATGGGTTACCGGCGCCAACGTCCGCTCATGACCAATGGAGGTCATGAGCCCGATGTTGCGGCGCGTAATGTCCAATGACGTGTGGGTGGCGTTCCATTGTCACTGAGTCCGCATATCACGAGATTCGGTCGAACACAGACCCGCCGCGCCGCGAGGGATGCGCACAGCGCCGCGGGGCCCCGGGTCTGAGTGCTTGAATACCTCCGCGGCGCTCGGCACCCTGGACTCCGC
The DNA here is from genome assembly GCA_027452045.1 of Gammaproteobacteria bacterium. Lineage (GTDB taxonomy): Bacteria > Pseudomonadota > Gammaproteobacteria > Steroidobacterales > Steroidobacteraceae > 13-2-20CM-66-19. Next base: position 71,385 of record DAIDHH010000031.1, on the reverse strand, counting down.
CCTCGGCCACGCGACCCGGCTGCTCGAGACCGAGCCCGCACTCGCGGCCGAGCAGGCCACCGAAATCCTCAAACACGACCCCCGACAGCCGATGGCTCTGCTGCTACTCGGCATGGCCCGGCGCAGATGCGGTGACACCGCGGCCGCTCTCGAGGTACTGCGGCGGTTGTGCGATGAACAGCCCGCCATGCCGGGCGCGTGGCTCGAGCTCGCCGACCTGTTGACGGCGATGGACAATGGCGAGGAGGCCGATGCGGCCTACGCGCGCTACATCAAGACCGCCGTCCGGGATCCTCAGCTGCGCAAGGCCGCTGCCGCCCTCAACGCCAACCGCATCCCTGAGGTCGAGGAGCTGTTGCGAGCGCACGTGGCGCGCCATCCGAACGATGTGGCGGCGCTGCGCATGCTGGCCGAAGCGATGGCGCGCCTCACGCGCTATCGGGACGCACTCGCACTCCTCGAGCGTTGCCTGCAACTCGCCCCGGGATTCGATGCGGCGCGCCACAACTATGCGACGGTGCTCAATCGACAAGGCAGGGGCGCCGAGGCGCTCAGGCAGTGCGCGCGACTGCTCGAGAAGGAGCCCCACAATCCCGGCTACCGGAGTCTCTACGCCGCCATTTCGGCGAGTCTCGGCAATTACTCGGATTCGATCGCCGCGTACGAATCGGTGCTCGCGCAATATCCGCAACAGCCGAAGCTGTGGCTGAGTTACGGACACGCGCTCAAGACGACCGGCAGGATCGCGGAAAGTGTCAGCGCCTATCGGCGCGCCTTGTCCATGGAGCCGAGGCTCGGGGAAGCGTGGTGGAGTCTCGCCAACCTGAAGACTTTCCGCTTCAACGAGCAGGATGTGCTTGCCATGCGCCAGGGGCTTGCGCGCACGGACCTGAGCGACGATGACCGGCTGCACTTCGAATTCGCCCTCGGCAAGGCGCTCGAGGACTTGGCGTCCTATGAGGAATCCTTCGCGCACTACGCGGCGGGAAATGCCCTGCGCCGCAGGGCGCACGGCTACGATGCGGATGAAAATACCCGTTTCGCGCGCGGCTCGAAGCAGCTGTTCACGAAGGAGTTCCTGAGCGAGCGCGCCGGCGCGGGCGCGCAGGCCCCCGATCCGATCTTCATCGTGGGCCTGCCGCGCGCGGGCTCGACATTGATCGAACAGATCCTCGCCAGCCATCCGCTCGTCGAGGGAACGATGGAGCTGCCGGAGATGCCGAAGCTCGCCCGCGAGCTCGCCGGTGCGGATCGCGGACCGGAGGACGTGTCCTATCTCGAGAGGGTTGCATCGCTCTCGCGAGACGAGCTTCGCTCCCTCGGCGAGCGGTACCTGGCGCAGACCCGCATCGTGCGCAAGACGGACGCACCGTTCTTCATCGACAAGATGCCGAACAATTTCTGGTACGTCGGCCTGATCCAGCTCATCCTGCCGAACGCCGTGATCATCGACGCGCGGCGCCACCCGATGGGCTGCTGTTTCTCCTGCTTCAAGCAGCACTTTGCGCGCGGCCAGTGGTTCACGTACGGTCTCGAGGACCTCGGGCGCTATTACCGGGATTACCTCGATCTCATGGCGCATTACGATGTCGTCTCGCCGGGCCGCGTGCATCGGGTGTACTACGAGGCCTTGATCGAGGATACCGAGACCGAGGTCCGTCGACTCCTCGATCACTGCCGGCTGCCGTTTCACGCCGACTGCCTGCGGTTCTACGAGAACGAGCGCGCCGTGCGCACGGCCAGTTCCGAGCAGGTGCGACGGCCGATCTCCCGCGAGGGGCTGGCGCAGTGGCGGCACTTCGCCCCCTGGCTCGGTCCCTTGCGGGAGGCCCTTGGGCCGCTCGTCGAAGCCTATCCTTGGGCGCCGGAGGCGGAAGGATAGCGGATGGCGCCCGTCGGGACGTCTTATCACTCATCGAAACCGAAATCACGAATTTACGGGGAGGTCTAAAATGACGCGAAGCCGACGCAGAAAGCTGGTTCGACAGACCGGGCCGGGGCGCAACCAGACGCTTCGTGCGATGGTGCGCGCCGCAATGCCGCTCGCGGCGCTCGTGGCTGCCGCACCGGCGGCGCAGGCGCAGTCCGCCGGAGGAGGCGGCCTGCAGACGATCGTGATCACGGCGCAGAAGATCAGGCAGAACCTGCAGAACGTGCCGATCAGCGTCGAGGTGTTCAACAACAAGGAGATGCGCCAGCTCAACATCGCGAACATCGACGACTACGTCAAGATGGCGCCGACGGTCACCTTCGTGCGCAGCCAGGGTGAGGGCGATAACGGCGGGCCGGGTGGCGCGATCATCTATATCCGCGACGTGGTGAGCGGTGGCGACGGCAACCACTCCGGATCAGAGCCTAGCGTCGGTGTCTATCTCGATCAGCAGCCGGTCACCACCATCACCGGGGTGGTGCCGGAACATATGTACGACATCAACCGCATCGAGGTGCTGGAGGGGCCGCAGGGAACCCTGTTTGGGTCCAGCGCCGAGGCGGGCGCGGTACGCATCATCACCAACAAGCCGAATCCGGCCAGGTTCTCCGCCGGCTACGACCTGCAGGAAAACATCATCCAGGACGGCGGGCCGGGACACGTCATCCAGGGCTTTGTCAATATCCCGCTGTGGACCAACGCCGCCGTGCGCCTGGTCGGTTGGGACGTGCATCACGGCGGGTTCATCAGCAACGTCGCCGGCACCGATGCCAATGGCTGTATCTTCAACGGCGTGAGAACGTTCCCCACCTGGTCGCTCCAGGCGAGCGGAGTCGGTCCAGGCGGAAACACCGGGCAATGCGCCATCGGAGCGCCGATCGGCGCCGGCGCCATCACCGTCGGGCCCTGGCTCAAGAACAACTACAACACCTCCGACACCTACGGCGGGCGGGCGGAATTGCGCTTCACCGTCAACGATCCCTGGGGCAATCCCTGGACGGTGACGCCGACCTTCCAGGGCCAGTCGATCTCGGCGGACGGATTCTTCGGCTACGATCCGGCGGTGGGGTACCTCAAGCTCACGCACTTCGGACCGGAGACTTCGCACGACACCTGGGATCAGACCGCGCTCACCATCGAGGGCAAGATTCACGACTTCGACGTCGTGTACACCGGCGGATACCTCAAACGCAATCAGCATTCGATCGCCGATTACAGCGATTATTCGGAGTTCTACGACAAGATGGCCAGTACCGGCGCGTACTACGTCGGTAATTCGGGCGCGGCCATCATGCCGCAGCAGTTCGTGATCGGCGCCGGCGACTTCGAGATGTGGAGCCAGGAGTTGCGCCTGACCACGCCGCTCGATGAGCCGGTCCATGCGACGGTCGGGGCGTATCTCGGGCGCCAGATGCACAATATCTGGCAGCTCTACACCATGCCGGGCTTTGGCTGGACCAGTGTCTACGGCGGCGGCATCGCTGCCGGCAATCCCAATGGTCTCGGCTATCTCGGCGGGCCGAATAATCCCAACAATCTGTCCATTCCCGGCTTCCCGAACGCTATCTGGCTCACCGACGAGCAGCGTATCGACCGGGACCGCGCCATCTATGCCCAGGCCACCTGGGACATCACACATCAGTGGCACCTCACCGGTGGCCTGCGTTTCTACCATTACGACAACTCCCTGGTCGGCTTCTACGGCTTCAACCAGAATTTCTACACCGGGGAGGGCACGGCGACGTGCTTCGAGGGGCCGATCGTCAAGTATTCGCCGTGCACCGACCTCGACGCACAGACGACCGGCAGCGGCCACGTTCCGAGGGTCAACCTCACCTATCAGATAACGCCGAACAAGATGGTCTATGCGACGTACTCGAAAGGGTATCGCCCGGGCGGAGTCAACCGCATCGCGCCGGTCTCGGTGGTTCAGGGGGTGAGGCCCGCTCCGGTGCCCTATCAGGCCGACTTCCTGACCAACTACGAGGTGGGCTGGAAGACGCAGTGGTTCCACAATACCGTGCGCTGGAACGGCGCGCTCTTCTGGGAGGAGTGGAAGAACTTCCAGTTCTCCCACCTCGGGGCGAACAGCGTCACCATCATCGCGAATGCCGGCAATGCGCGTATCCGGGGCGTGGAGAGCGATGTGGAGTGGGTGCCGGTGCGCAACCTCTTCCTGAGCACGAATTTCTCGTTCACGGACCCGATACTGACGCAGACCTTCTACACCTGTCCCCCGAGTGCGACCTCGTGTGCGCACCCGCCGGTGCCCGCGGGAACGAATCTCCCGGTCGCGCCGAAGTTCAAGGGCAACGTGGTCGCGCGGTATACCCTGCCGATGATGGGCGACTGGAAGCCTTACGTGCAGCTTGCGGGCATGTACCAGGACGAGACCTCCTCCGCGCTGCTGGTCGATCAGAATGCGGTGTACGGGAACCTGCCGGCCTACGCGCTGTTCAACCTCAAGATCGGCGCCAATGCCGGCAATGGCATGCACGTCGACCTCTTCATCTCGAACCTCATGAATCGCCTTGCGCAGTACTCGCGCTTCACGGAGAGCAATCCGAGTCTCGACAGCCAGGTCTACATCCTGCCGGCCCAGCCACGCACCTTCGGGGTGGAGTTCGGCCAGGACTTTTGAGGTGTCTGGTGAGGCGGCCCGCGGGAGCGGGCCGCCTCAGAGCTTGAACGTCGAGAGCAGCAGGCTCGTTTCGCTGCTCGAGACCCCCGGCGTGCGGCTGATCCTCGCGAGTACCCGGTCGAAGGACGCGAGGCTATCGGCGCGCAGTTCCGCCACGAGATCCCATCGACCATTGGTGCTGTGGAGGCTCGCGACGGCCGGATCGCCGCGCAGCGTCTTCACCACGGCATCGACCTGATTCCCCTCGGCCGCGATGGTCATGAATGCGCGGATGCTCTGCTCCTGCACGTCGGGCTTCAGCCGCACCGTGTAGCCCACGATGGTCCCGTCGGCCTCGAGTTTGGCCATGCGGTTTTGAACCGTACCGCGCGCCACCCCGAGCTTCTTGGCCAGGGATGCGACGGATGCGCGCGCATCGGCGCGCAGCAGCGCGATGAGCCGATGATCGAGGTCGTCCATGGGGTGACTCCCGACATATGGATTTTGGGGTGTCTAGCTTATCAAATCGACAGGTAGGCCTGGCGTTTTGGTCAATTGGGCGCGAGTTTTGACCATTGTTCTGGCTTTTTTCTAGCTCAGGGCCGGGAGATGATCTTTCCCCAATGGCGTGTCCTTCGCGGCGCGCCTGATTTCGGGAGAACGATCATGGTCGACTTCATCGGCATCCGGCGCGTCCAGGAGCTCGTCGGGGACCTCGGGCCCGCGGCATTCATCGCGGGACTGGCGCGCGAGATCGAGGCGGACTACCGGCGGTGGTCGGAGTTCGAGAAATCCCCGCGGCACGCCACGCATTCCCCGGTGGGCGTCATCGAGCTGATGCCGACCTCCGATGGGCGCCAGTACGCTTTCAAATACGTGAATGGCCATCCCAAAAACACCGCCAAGGGCCTGTTGACGGTCATGGCCTTCGGTGTGCTCGCGGATGTCGAGACGGGCTATCCGCTCGTGCTGTCGGAGATGACGCTGACGACCGCATTGCGCACTGCTGCGACCTCCGCTGTCGCCGCACGGTGGATGGCCCGTCGCGATGGCCGTGTCATGGCGCTGATCGGCAACGGTTCACAGGCGGAATTCCAGGTCATCGCCTTCCATCACCTGCAAGGGATCCGTGAGGTGCGGCTGTACGATGTCGATGCGGATGCGACCGACAAGCTCGAGGACAATCTCGCGAGACTCATGCTCGAGGGGCTGAAGGTCGTGCGCTGCCGATCGACCGCGGAGGCCGTGCGCGGTGCGGACATCGTCACGACCGTGACCGCGGACAAGTGCAACGCCACCATCCTCACGCCCGAGATGATCGTGCCGGGAATGCATCTGAATGCGGTCGGCGGCGACTGTCCGGGCAAGACGGAGTTGCACGCCGACATCCTGCTGCGCGCGGATGCGCGCGTGGTGGTGGAATTCGAGCCTCAGTCGCGCATCGAAGGGGAGATCCAGCAGCTCCCGGCGGACTTTCCGGTGACGGAGCTCACCGAGGTGGTGAACGGCCGCAAACCGGGACGCGCGAACGATGCCGAGGTCACCATTTTCGATTCCGTCGGGTTTGCCCTGCAGGACTTCTCGGCCTTGCGCTATCTGCACCGCCTGCATCAGCAGCGCCGTGGCACGCGCGCCAGCATAGATCTCATTCCCGATATCGAGGATCCGAAGGACCTCTTCTCGGTGCTCGCCACTCCGTTGAATGAGCGGAAGGTGCCGGCGCCGGTCACGGAGAGGCTGAGCGCATGAGTGCCGCGCGGCGCATGGTGAGCCTCATCGGAGCGCCGACGGATGTTGGCGCGGCGGAGCGGGGTGCCTCCATGGGACCGGAGGCCATGCGAGTCGCGGGCATTCAGCAGGCGCTCGAGCAGCGGGGGCTGCGCGTGCTCGACCGCGGCAATCTCGCCGGTCCGGCCAACCCCCGCGAACCGCCGGCCGCTGGCTACCGTAACCTCCCGGCCGTGTTCGAATGGAACCGCCTGGTGCATGAGGCGGTGTACGAGGACCTGCGCGCCGATCGGCTGCCCATTCTGCTCGGTGGGGATCACTCCCTCGGCATCGGCTCGATCAGCGCCGTGTCGCGGCGCTGCCGCGAGACCGGGCGCAAGCTCCGGGTGCTCTGGCTCGATGCGCACGCGGACTTCAACACCGGTGAGCTTTCCCCGAGCGGCAACCTGCACGGCATGCCGCTCGCGTGTCTCTGTGGCCATGGCCCGAAGCCGTTGACGGAGATGGGCGGGGCGACGCCGGCGATCCACCCGCAGTGGATCCGCCAGATCGGCGTGCGCAGCGTCGATGAAGGAGAGAGGCGCTTCGTGCACGAGCTCGCGGTCGAAGTGTTCGACATGCGCTACATCGATGAAATGGGCATGCGCCAGACGATGGAGCAGGCGCTCGCGGGTCTTGACCGGGATACCCATCTGCACGTGAGCTTCGACGTCGATTTTCTGGATCCCGACATCGCTCCGGGGGTGGGTACGACGGTCCCGGGAGGCCCGACCTACCGCGAGGCGCAGCTGTGCATGGAGATGATCGCCGACACACGCCTGGTGGGCTCGCTCGATGTGGTCGAGCTCAATCCCGCCCTCGATGTGCGCAACGAGACGGCTGCGCTCGCCGTGAGCCTGCTCGAATCCCTGTTCGGCAAGAGCACACTGGTGCGCCGCCAGGGCTCGAGGCCCGCGCTCGGGGTGGTCGGCGCGGGCCCACGTGCGGCCAAGGGCAAGGGCGGCCCGGGCGCCTGACCGGGCCCATCCCCCTCAGTGCACGCGCATCTCGATCACGTTGATCGAGTAGGGCGCGAAGGTATGCCGAAGGTGCGCTCCCAGCCAGGACACCTTCTCGGTATGGGGCACGACGCGCCGCGGATCGGCCAGCGTGTTGGCGGCATGCGTGCTCCCGGCTGACAGGGTCACCAGGGCTCCACGGCGCGCCACGGAGGTCACACCCTCGAGTTGCAGCGCGAGCGGCAGCGGCTTCGGAGTGCCGTTTACGATTTTCACGTAGAGCGTGTGGGTTGCGGCATCACGGGTGACGGACTCGAAGCACAGGGGGCCTGCGCCCGTGAGCTTCGAGGCGACCACCTGGTTGCCGAGATAACCGCTGAACATCGACTGCGCGTAGTAGCTCGGGGAGCCGAAGCTCTGCTTGGCATCGTAGCCGATGAGGTTGGTGCCCCACTGAGCAGCGAGAGGGTTGACGTTGACGAGCAGCGGCGCGTAGCTCGCCATGACCACCAGGTCGCTGTTGCGCTCGAGGCCGGTCATCCACGCCGCATCGCTCAGCGCCGCGCCGAAATCCGGCGTCGGGGTGCCTTCCATGCTTGCCCATTCCCCGACGAAGATCCGGGGGCCCTTGCGGCTCATCGTATCGAAGTGGTGGGAGTCCTTCATGAGCGCCGCGGGCGTCTCGTAGAAGTGGTCGTCGATGACATCGGGCTGCACGTCGCCCTTGACGGGCATGGTGGCGATCAGCTCGAGGCCGGGGTAGGCCTTGCGGATCGCCCGGGCGAACTGGGCGAACCGGCCGTGCGAGCCGCTGTAGCTGCCCGAGTGATCGAAGAAGTCCTCGTTGCCGATTTCGACGTACTTCAGGGGGAAAGGCGCGGGATGTCCGTCGCGTGCCCGCACCGCGCCCCATTTCGTCGAGGCGCCGCCGGTCACGTACTGGATCTCCTCGAGCGCATCCTTCACGTAGGGCTCGAGCTGCGGACCGGGCTTGATGTGCTGCTGATCGAGCGCGTAGCCGGCGTAGACGGCGAGCACCGGCTGCATGTCGAGGTCCTTGCACCACTCGAGGAATTCGAGCAGCCCGAGACCATCGGAGGATTCATACCCCCAGGGACTCGGATGGGTCGGCCGGTCCACGAGCGGCCCGATCGTGAGCTTCCAGTCGTACCAGTCGGCGAGCGTGTTGCCCTCGAGGAAGTTGCCGCCCGGAAAGCGCAGAAACGTCGGATGCAGGGCGCTCAGCTTGTCCATGAGGTCGATGCGCAAGCCGTTTTTCCGTCCGTGGTAGGTGGGCGGAAAGAGCGAGGGAAGGTTGAGCAGCACGGTCCCGGGATGGCTCACCGTGATGCGCACGAAGTTGTTCTGCGAGGCGCGCACCTCGCCGGTGCGCATCGTCGCCGTGTACTTCTTCCAATGCGCGCCCGCGGCCGGAAACCGCGCGCTCGCCATCACCTTGCCGCTCGCCGCGTTCACGATGGCCATGGTGACAGGCCCGGCGTTCTCCTTGCCGGCCTTGAGATAGATGGACGCGCGATAGGTCGTGTGCGGTCGCACCGGCACGCCCCAGTAGCCGGGGTTGTCGAGTCCGCCCGGGTCGTTCGCGCTCGCCTTGGCGGCGGTGAGTCGAAGGCTGTAGGGCAGGGCGCGGCTCGGTCCCGTCTTATCGTCGATCGAGAAGGAAATACCGTCCTCGGCATTCTGATCCAAGGACCAGATCTTCACGAACTCGTGATGCTCCCTGCGGAAGAACGCCCGATCGCGGATCAACTCCGCGTAAAGTCCACCGTCGTAGGCGTGATTGATCTCCTCGGTCATCAGGCCGTAGAGCGTCGGGCTGACCGCGTGCAGTGGCTCGTCGTAATGGATCGTGAGCGCCGCCTCGGCGATCGCCCGGGTGGGCGTTGCGAGGGCTGTGACAGAGGCGGCAAGGAGCGCCACCGTCAATCCGACCGGTGATTTCGAGCGGTGCATCAACGGAGTGCTCCTCGCGTTCTGTCCCCGGGGGGCGTGCGAACGCGCTCGCGCAGCGGATCGCGCCCCCACCCCCAATTGTCAGGCGCGAATCCCCCGGGAAGCCGCACGGAACGCCCGTGAGGGCATCCCGGGGGAATGCGCTCGCTGCCTTGTTCCGATCGCGGCGTCCCCGATCGGGCGCAGCGACTCAGTACTTGCAGTGACGCGCCACCACGCTCTCGGCGAGCTCCTGGCGGCCCGAGCGGGGCGAGGGCTGGAAGTTGCTCGCCGTGGCAAGATCGGCTAGCCCCGCAAGATCGAGCGCGCCGCTCTCGATGCGCTTGCCGAGCTCGCCATTCCAGCCCTGGTAGCGCTCCTCCTTGATCTTCGCGAGCTTGCGCTCGGTGACGATGTCGGCGGCGGCGAGCAGCGCACGCGCCAGAGTGTCGATGCCGCCGATGTGCGCCACGTACAGATCGTGCGGGTCCACCGACTGGCGGCGCAGCTTCGCATCGAAATTGAATCCGCCGGTGCTGAAGCCGCCACCCTCGATGAGCGGCAGAAACGCCGGCACCAGCTCCTGCGCGTTGTTCGGGAACTGATCGGTGTCCCAGCCGTTGCGCGGGTCGCCGCGGTTGATGTCGATCGAGCCGAATATGCCGTAGGTGTGCGCGGCGGCGACTTCATGCTCGAAATCGAGACCGGCGAGAGTCGCATGATTGACTTCGATGTTGACCCGCACCTCTTTCTCGAGGCCATAGCGCTGCAGGAAGGCGTACACCGAGGCGACGTCGCGGTCGTACTGGTGCTTGGTCGGCTCGAAGGGCTTGGGCTCGACGAGGATGGTGCCCTGGAAGCCGATGCGATGCTTGTGCTCGACCACCATCGAGAGGAATCGGCCGTAGTGATCGAGCTCGCGCTTCAAGTCGGTGTTGAGCAGCGAGTCATAGCCTTCGCGGCCGCCCCAGAGCACGTAGTTCTCGCCGCCGAGACGATGGGTGGCCTCGAGACAGTAGCGCACCTGCGCGGCCGCCCAGGCGAATACCTCGGGATCGGCGCTCGTCGGGCCGCCTCCCGCATAGCGGGGGTGGCTGAACAGGTTCGCCGTGCCCCACAGGAGCTTCATGCCCGTGGCGGACATCTTCTTGTGCATCCGTTCCTCGATCGCCTTGAGATTGCGATCGTGCTCCTTGAGCGTCGCGGCGCTGGCCATGGCATCGACGTCGTGGAAGGTGAAGTAGGGCACGCCGAGCCGCGAGAGAAAGTCGAAAGCGGCATCGAGCTTCTCTTCCGCCATGGCCTGGGTGATCGTGGCGCCGAGCCACGGCCTCGGCAGTGTGCCGGCCCCGAAGATGTCCTGGCCCGGCCAGTTGAACGAGTGCCAGTAGCACACGGCGCAGCGCAGCCACTCCCGCATGGGCTTGCCGAGCACCTTGCGGTCCTTGTCGTAGACGCGGAAAGCGTACTCGTTCGAGGTCTCAGGCCCCTCGAAGCGGATCGGCTGGATGTCGGAAAAAAGGCTCATGAGCAGAACTCCACGAAAGCGGTCTTCAGATCCTGATACAGGCGTTGGAAAGTGCGGCGCCGGCTCGCGAGGAGCGAGGACAGCGCGGCGTCGGGTTCGATCACGCGCTCGATGCGCGGGGCGGGGCACACGTCTTGCTCCGATCCCCCGGCGGCCAGGTGCGCGAGCCGGGCGGCACCGAGGGCGGCGCCAACCTCGCCGCCCGAGCGGTAGGTGAGCGGCCGTCGCAGCGCCGCGGCGATGAGCTTGCCCCAGTACGGCAGACGTGCGCCGCCTCCGGTGACGCTGATCTCGCCCACCGGATCGCCTTTTTCCGTGAGCACCTCGAGGCCGTCCGCGAATGCCAGGGCCACACCCTCGAGCACCGCGCCGACCAGCTCGTCCGTGCCCGAGTCCGGACGCAGTCCGAAGAAAACGCCCCGGGCGTGCGGATCGTTGTGCGGGGTGCGCTCGCCGGTGAGGTAGGGCAGGAAGAGGGGCGAGTGACGGCTGAGGCCGTGTGCTTCGGCGCGCTCCACGATCCCGGGGAGATTGGTGGAGCCCACCAGTTGCGCAACCCAGTCGAGGGTGCTCGCCGCACTCAACATGACGGACATCTGGTGCCAGCGTTCCGGCAGACAGTGGCAGAAGGCGTGCGCGGCGCGCTCGGGGTTCGGCCGGAACCGCTCCGTCACCACGAACAGAACGCCGGAAGTGCCGAGCGACAGGAAGGCCTGACCCGGGCGTACGACCCCAAGACCTACGGCGCTCGCAGCGTTATCGCCGCCGCCACCGGCCACGATGGCGCGCGGCAGGCCGAGCTCCCCGGCCGCCCGGGCGGTGAGCGTCCCGGAGGCGCTCGAGCCCTCGACCAGGTGCGGCATGTGGCCGCGAGTGAGATCGGTCGCCGCCAGCATGGCATCGGACCATTCGCGCCGGCCGACATCGAGCCACCCCGTGCCGGCGGCATCGGACATGTCGCTCACCTTCTCACCGGTCAGCCGCAGGCGCACGTAGTCCTTCGGCAGCAGCACATGAGCGGTGCGACGGAAGACCTCCGGCTCGTGCCGGGCCACCCACAGCAGCTTCGGCGCGGTGAAGCCGGGCATCATGATGTTGCCCGTGATGGCGCGCGAGGCCGGCTCGCGGCGCTCGAGCTCCAGGCACTCCTGCGCCGATCGGCCGTCATTCCAGAGGATGGCGGGCCGCAACGGCCGGTCCTCGGCATCGAGCAGTGTCGCGCCGTGCATCTGTCCAGAGAGTCCCACGGCGCGCACCGCGGCGCGGGCATCCTTAGGGAGCGCCGCCACGGCGCGCTGTGTGGCCTGCCACCACGCTTGCGGGTCCTGTTCCGAAAAGCCGGGCGAGGGACGACTCACCTCGAGCGCGCAAGAGGCCTGGGCGGTGATGCCGCCGGACTCCTCGAGAAGCACCGCCTTGACGCCGGAGGTGCCGATATCGATGCCGAGATACAGTGCCGTGCTCCTGGACGTTTGGTGAATCTCAATATGGTAGCGTTATCATCTCCGGGGTGTCAACGACTGCAAACGCCACCTGCGCAATCAAGTATCGAAAGCCGCATCGGAGCCGACGGCGAGCCTCGGAACGGGGGGCGGCAAGACGCCGGCGGTGAGCCGCAGCGCATCGGCCAGCACCTGTGCGCCCGGGGAGAGACGGTGGGTGCGGCGGGTCACGAGGCCGAACGGTCCCATGTCGATACCGACGTCATCGATCAGTACGCGCAGAAAGCCGGATTCGATGAGCGGCTGCACCGCGGCCTTCGGCAGCGGTGTGACCGCATTGCAGTGCCGCAACAATCCGAGCGCGGCCGAGAGGGATTGGGTCTGAAGGATGTTGCGCGGGATGGCGAGGCCCCTGCGCTGAAAGAGCGCGCTCAGCTGCTCGCGCAGCACGCTGCCCGAGGGAGGCAGCACCCAGGGTTGCCCCAGGAGCTCCTTCAGCTGCGGCTTGGAGACGGAGGCCAGCGGGTGGGTGCCCGAGGCGATCACGGCATGGGACTCCTTGCCGAGCGGCTCGAACTGCAGGGCCGCCGGGTCGCAGAAATCGAGAAAGCGGGCGATCACGAGGTCGAGGCGACCCGCCTGCAGCTTCTCGATGAGTGGCCGGCTGCTGTCGAGTTCGACGCTGACCAGCAGCCCCGGGTGCTGCTGTTTGAGCATCCGGATGGCTTCGGGCACCAGATGCATGCCCGGCGTCAGGATGGCGCCAAGGGCGGTCTGCCCGGAAAGACCGGTCTTCAGCGTGTCGATCTCGTCCTGGATCTGCTCGATTTCCGCGAGGATCGCCCGGGCGTGCCGCGCGAGGATCTCCCCGAAGGGGGTGGGGGTGATGCCACGCGCGTGACGCTCGAACAACGGTACCTCGAAAGATTCTTCGAATATCCTGAGGAGCGTCGAGGCCGCAGGTTGCGACATACCCGTCATCTCGGCAGCGCGGACCACCGAGCGCGACTCGTCCATCTGGGCGATGAGCGCCAGCTGGCGGATATTGAGCCGCCGCTTGAGAAATGCGCGCATTCTTGCGTTGAGCGCCATACCCCTCCTAAATGGCTCGCCCCTGGGGTTGTGGATATTCAATAATTCGTATAGTTGATATCATACTTCGGATTGGTAGCGCAAACAATGACGGCGTTAACCTAGCATGGAAGCCGGCGCCAGGACGAGCGACGGCCGAAACCGAATCTACCGAATTCAATCTGCACTCGAGGGGGGTACAGAACGTGGTCAGTCTTGCAAATCATTACCGCCGCGCCCACGCCGCCGGCAAGTTCGCTCTGCCGCTTCGCTTGCCGGCTGTTTCGACAGCGCTGACATTGGTGCTCGCGATGTCACCGGCGCACGCCCAGGGGGCGCCTGCGCAGGACGCCTCTCCCGCCCCGGCTCCGACGGGCGCGGCCAAAAGCTCATCGAAGAAGACCCAGAAGATCCTTCAGGAGGTCGTCGTATCAGGCGAACGTCAGGCGATCATGACGGCGCAGCGCATCAAGCAGATGTCCGTCCAGGTCGTCGACTCCGTCGTCGCCGCCGATATCGGCAAATTGCCCGATCGTTCCGTTACCGAGGTCCTGCAGCGAATTCCCGGCATCGCCATCGATCATACCTATCGGGACATTGCCGGCCATGTGGACCCGGAGCATTTCCAGGTCGAGGGGGCAGGGGTCTCGATCCGCGGATTGACCTACGTGCGCTCGGAGGTCAATGGCGGTGACGCCTTCACCGCCAATGGCTCGCGCTCGCTCAATTTCGATGACGTGCCGCCAGAGCTCCTCGCCGGTGTCGATGTGTATAAGAACCCCGACGCCTCGCAGATCGAAGGGGGAATCGGCGGCGTGGTGAATCTGCGTACCGCCAAACCGTTTGATTTCAGCGGTTCGCGCATCACTGGCACGGTGCAGGGGGGGTGGGGCGATCTCAGCCGCGGCCCCCTGCAGCCGTCGGCCTCGCTGCTGATGAGCGACCGCTGGCATACGGGAATCGGCGACATCGGCGCGCTCGTCGACATCGCCTATTCCAAGGCAAGGGACCGTACGGATGGCATCGAGCTGTATCCCTTCTTTCCGCGCACTGCGGCCCAGGGTGCGGCCAGTTCCTGGGTTCCGGCCGGCACGACGGAGTGGATTCCGGAAGGGGTGTCCTGGCGTACATTGCGATACAAGCGCACGCGCAAGGGCGCATACGTGGCGTTGCAGTGGCGACCCACCGACAATCTCGAGACCTCACTCACGTATTTCGGGTCATTCTACAAGTTCCACTGGGACGAGAACGCGATATTCCAGTCGTTCAACCCCTACAACATAGAGCCGGCGGCGGGAACCAGTTTCGCGTTCAATTCCGCCGGGGTGTTTACCTCCGGCACGTTCAGCGATCCAACCGACAACGGCGTGCCATACAATGACGATACACGCTCCGCGGACAAGAACGATGCCACGAACGACTTCAGGTGGAATCTGCTCTGGGATGTCACCGACAAGCTGACACTGACGACCAATGGGCAATACGTGCGCAGCTATACCCGCGGCGACGACTTCACCGCCGCGACCGGCGTCAATATTCCCTGGCAGACGATCAATATCAATAGCAGTGGACCCCCATCCGTATCGGTCCCCCAGGCCTACATGCAGAACCCCGCCAATTACTACTGGGCGTTCACCATGGACGGTCTCAGCCGGGCCCATGGCACGGAATGGGCCTGGAGCGAGGATGCCGATTACAGCCTGGGCCATGGCTTCTTCAAATCGATTCGCGCGGGCGTACGGGTGGTCGACCGCAGCCTGCTGACGCGCGTCTCGGAGCCGGGCAGCGGCTACAACTGGCAGGCGGTCAGCCAGACCTGGCAGCTGGGTTGGGACATCCCGACCCTGGCTTACCTCAACCAGTTTCAGTCGCCCTACATGACCTATGACTTTCCGAACTTCTATAACGGCGGGGTTCCGGCGCCTTCCCCGGTGGTGTTCCCGGCGACTTCGATCACGAACGGATGGCCGAGCACCTTTGCGACGCTACAGTCCTATCAGACTGTGCTTTGCAAGGAGCTTAACCCCTCCTGCAACTACTCCTGGACTCAGGCGTCACTCTACCCGGCGCCAGGGGCTGCCCCGACCGGCGGGGTAAACACTCAGGCGGAGCACACCTACGCCGCGTACCTCATGGTTCCCTTCGGCACCCACATGGGTAATCTGCCTGTCGACGGCAACGTGGGTGTTCGTGTCGTGCGTACCGTCGGTACGGCAAACGGCAACCTCGTGATGAGCGCGTTCCAGATTCCCCTAATAGCGCCAACCGGACACTCGCTGAGCGAGTATGTGGCGTTCCCCGGGTTCGTCATGCCGCTGACCGCCAAGAACGACTACACCGACGTTCTGCCGAGCCTCAACATGGTATTCCACTGGCGGCACGATCTGCAGTCGCACCTGGCGGTGTCCGAGGGCATGTCGAGGCCGAGCTTCGCTCAACTGCAGGCTTTCAGCACCCTGAGCGCCGGCATCAGCAACGGTGTGGAGAGTCTGACTGGCTCCGCCAACGGTAACCCGGATCTGAAGCCGACCAAGGCGACTCAGGTGGACGGTACTCTGGAATGGTATTTCGCCCCGACCGGGTCGCTGACCGCCGACGTGTTCTACAAGCATCTGACGGACGTCGTAATCAATCAGGTCCTCACCACAACGGCCACGGACACGGCAGGAAATCCGTACTCTTTTACCGTGACGGGGCCGGTCAACGGCGCGACGGGCGACATCAAGGGCCTGGAGCTCGCCTATCAGCAGTACTATGACTTCCTGCCCGGCTTCCTCAAGGGCTTCGGCACGCAGGTGAACTTCACCTACGTCGACAGTTCGCAGACGCTCAACAGCCCGGTCACCGGGGCATACTGCGATTCGAGCAATGGCGGCGCGGCAAATCTCTCCCTCAATCTGAACGGATGCGACACCAATGGGCAGTCATTCGGCAATCTGCCGTTGGTGAACCTGTCGAAATACTTGTTCAACGCTGCGCTGCTGTACGACCGGGGGCCGGTGTCGGCGCGTCTTGCGTACAGCTGGCGCAGCAAGTATCTGATGGGGGTGAATGTCAATTCGGCCAACGGCACCAATGGCTACAATACCGACCCGAGCAGCCCCAACCTCGGCCAGGAGAACGTCGCCTGGGGTCTGCCCATCTATGGGGCGGCTTACGGTGAGCTTGATGCGTCGCTCTTCTACAAAATCGATCCTCACGTCACGCTTGGCTTTACGGCACTGAACGTGACGAACTCGACGTACAAGGAGCTGACGCAGCAGCATATTGGTATGATGACGCACGCCTGGTACGACAGCGGACGGACGTACACGGCGGAGGTGCGGGTAACGTTCTGAGACGGCGGCAGAGGGTGCCGGTCCCGGCGCCCTCTGACTCTTTGCGGATTCCGGCAGAAGAAGGGGTATGCCTGGTTCGGCCATTCGCAGAATCGTGATCGTGGGCGGCGGCAGCGCGGGCTGGATGGCGGCTGCGGCGCTTGCCGCGACTGTGGGCCGGCGGGTGGATGAGATCGCTCTGGTCGAGTCTTCGCAGATCGGGACGGTCGGGGTCGGAGAGGCGACCTTGCCCACCCTGAGGGCCTTCAACGCAACCCTCGGCCTGGATGAGATCGAGTTCATCAGGAAGACCCAGGCCACCTTCAAACTGGGCATCGAATTTCGAGGATGGAACCCCTCCCGGCCATTCTTCCACGGGTTCGGCGATTTCGGGCCGGACGCGCAAGGGGTCTCGGCCCACCACCTTTGGCTCAAGATGCGCGTGCCTGGGGATGAGCAGTCCTATGAGACCTTCTCCATCGCCACGGTGGCCGCGAAGCTCGGACGATTCGCGCCGCCGGTGCCCAATCGGGCGTCCGTTCTGGGCTCGTATTCGTACGCCTTTCAGTTCGATGCCGCCTCCTACGCTCAGTACCTGCGTGGATTTGCCGAACGACGCGGCGTAAAGCGCATCGAGGGGCGAATCGTCGAGGTGCGCCTGAGGCCGAGTGACGGATTCATCCAAGACGTGCTCCTCGAGGACGGGCGCGCGGTGGGCGGGGATCTTTTCATCGATTGCAGTGGCTTCTCGGCGCTGCTCATCGAGCAAGCCCTTCGGACGGGGTTCGAGGATTGGTCTAAGTGGCTCCCCTGTGATCGTGCTCTCGCGGTACCGTGTGCCCGTGCCAGCGAGCCGGCTCCATTCACCCGCTCGACCGCACATCGCGCGGGTTGGCAATGGTGGATTCCCCTGCAACATCGTACCGGCAATGGTCATGTCTTTTGCAGCAGCTACATCGGCGAGGACGAGGCCGCCACGACATTGCTCGCCAACCTCGACGGGGAAGCATTGGGGGGGCCTAAGCTGATCAAGTTCACCGCGGGACGCAGGCGTGAGGCATGGAAGCGCAATTGCGTGGCGTTAGGTCTTGCCGGCGGCTTCCTCGAACCGCTCGAGTCCACCAGCATCCACCTCATCGAGTCAGGGATCGGCAGGCTGATCGAGCTCTTCCCCGACCAGGGATTCGAGCCGAAGCTTGCCGAAGAGTACAACCGTCTGATGATCCGCAGCTACGAGTCGATCCGCGACTTCATCATCCTGCATTACCACGCGAGCGCACACGAGGGGGCGTTCTGGGATTATTGCCGGAACATGCCAATCCCCGAGGGACTGCGCCATCAGATCGAGCTGTTCAAGGCAGCCGGAGTGGTCGCCCTTCATGACCGGGGATCTTTTGCCGAGGCGAGCTGGGTCTCGATCTATCTCGGTCTGGGGGTGCTTCCCCGCCGTCACGACCCGATGGCGGACTGTCTCGAAGAGATACGGTTGGGCCGAGAATTGCAGCGCCGTGCGCGACTCGTGGCCGGCGCGGCACAGTCCCTGCCGCGGCAATGGGCCTTCATCGAAAAGTATTGTCGGGCGGTCGATTGAGCAGGATTGGTCAACCCTCGGTGCGCGGCTTGCGAAGCCTGGTTGTTATGGGCGGTGGCACGGCGGGATGGATGGCGGCTGCGGCGTTGACGAGAGTGCTCAACGGTTTACCCATCGAGATCACCCTCGTGGAATCGGAAGCCATCGGTACCGTGGGGGTCGGGGAGGCGACGATCCCGAGCCTCCCTGCGTTTCATGGCCTGCTCGGTGTAGATGAACGCGAGTTCGTGAACGCCACGCACGCGACCATCAAATTGGGAATAGAGTTCCGCGACTGGAGCAGGATCCGGGAAGGCTTTCTTCACCCGTTCGGCCCCTACGGGATAGACGCGAATCACGAGCTGTTTCAGGCCTATTGGCTCAAGCGCCGGCAGGAGGGGCGACCCTCCTCGCTCGAGGAGTGGTCGGTGACGGCAATGGCGGCGAGGCTGGGGCGGTTCGCCAGCAGACCATCGGTGAGTTCGGTCGCTGAGCGGCACTTGTCTTACGCTTACCACCTGGATGCGTCTCTCTATGCGCGCTTTCTGCAAGCCTATGCCGAGAAGCATGGCGTGCGTCGCATCGAGGGTATGGTCATCGACGCGGAGGTCGACGAACAGGGGCTGATCGAGGCGCTGCGGCTACGGGATGGTCGCGCTGTCAGCGGGGACTTCTTCATCGACTGCTCCGGCTTTCAAGCGTTTCTCATTGAAAAGACGCTCAAGACTGGCTACGAGGACTGGGCGCACTGGCTTCCCTGTGACCGCGCCGTGGCCGCGCAGTGCAGGAGCGCCGGTGATCCGGCGCCCTTGACCCGCTCGACGGCGCGGGAAGCGGGCTGGCAGTGGCGCATCCCATTGCAGCATCGCATCGGCAATGGCTATGTATATTGCAGCGCGTATCTCGAGGATGGGGCCGCGATCGAGAAGCTCACCGAGACTCTGGAGGGCGCGATGCTTTCCGAGCCGCGGCTCCTGCGATTCAGAGCCGGACGCAGGCGCAGCGCATGGGTCGGCAACTGTCTGGCGCTCGGGCTCGCCGCGGGCTTTCTCGAACCGCTGGAATCCACCAGCATTCACTTCGTCCAGACCGGCCTCGCGCGCCTTTTCTCCCTGTTCCCCGACCGTAACTTCGATCCGGCCGTCAGTGGCGAATACAATCGCTTGACCGCGCTCGAGTATGAGCGCGCGCGCGATTTCCTCATCCTGCATTACGCCGCCTCGAACAGGGACGATACACCGTTCTGGCGCCATTGCCGCGCGATGACTGTCCCTGAGACATTGGCGTACAAGCGGGAACTGTTTACGAGGACCAGCCGGATAGCACTGCTGGAGGAAGAGACTTTTCAGCCGTCAAGCTGGCTCGCACTCTACACCGGCCTTGGCATCTGGCCCGAGCGCCACGAGCCGGTAGTCGACATATTCGCTTCGACCGAACTGATCGCTCGCCATGAAGCCATGCGCGGCGCCATTCGTAGCGCCGTCGAGATGCTTCCGGCGTACGCGACCCACATCGGGGAGGTCACCAAGCTTGCCTGAGCATCACCATGCTCCGACGTCAGGGGTGGCGCGGATGACGTGGTAGCGGTACCATGTGGCTGACAACTGATTGTGAGGGGGGAATCTTGAATCGAATCTGCCTGCCGCGCTCGCTCGCCCCCGCTCTGACTGCCGTCCTTATCACCTTGCTCGCCCATTGCGGGCCGGTAGCGGCCGCCGCCGTGCCCATGCCGCGGATCCTCCGTTCCCACGGTCGCTACGAGCTCGAGGTCGATGGCAAGCCGTACCTGATCCTCGGCGCGCAGGTCAACAATTCCAGCAACTACCCGGCCATGCTCCCGGAGGTCTGGCCCGCCATCCGCATGATGCATGCCAATACGGTGGCCATGCCGATCGCCTGGGAGCAGATCGAGCCCACCGAGGGGCATTTCGACTTCTCCTTCCTCGACGTGTTCCTCGCGCAGGCGCGCCAGCATCATGTTCACGCCATCCTCCTGTGGTTCGGCACGTGGAAGAACAGCAGCCCCGGATACACGCCGTCGTGGGTCAAGCTCGACAACGCCCGATTCCCTCGGGTAGTCGATCGGCAGGGCAAGCGGATGCCATCGCTCTCACCGCTCGCCCGATCGACTCTCGATGCCGATCGCACCGCCTTCGTGGCGCTGATGCGTCACCTGAAAGCGGTGGACCCCGAGCACACCGTGATCATGGTGCAGGTGGAGAACGAGACCGGCACTTACGGCAGCGTACGGGACTACTCGCCGCGCGCGAACCGCTTGTTCCACGGACCCGTTCCGCAGCGCCTCATCCGCGCGCTGCACACTCGGCATGGCACCTGGCGGCAGGTCTTCGGCCCGCACGCGGGAGAGTTCTTCCATGCCTGGAGCATCGCTCGCTTCGTGCAGCAGGTTGCGGCGGCGGGCAAGGCCGTCTATCCGTTGCCCCTGTACGTGAATGTGGCGCTGCGTGATCCGATCCATCCCGGCCCCCCCATCACGTACGAGAGCGGGGGACCGACCGATGATGCGCTCGGAGTCTGGAAGGCCGCCGCCCCCTCCATCGACCTGATCGGTCCGGACATCTACATGCCGGATTACGCGCGCTACACGCGTGTGCTGGATCTCTATCACCGCCCGGACAACGCGCTGTTCGTCGCCGAGACAGCAAGTGCCGAGCCCTATGCCCGCTACCTGTTCGCAGTCCTCGGCGATCAGGGCATAGGCTTCTCGCCTTTCGGGATCGACTTCACGGGCTACAGCAATTACCCCCTCGGGGCACGAACCGTCGATGCGAAGACCCTCGCACCGTTCGCGCTCGCGTATCGGCTGATCGGACCGATGGCCCCGGTCATCGCGCGCCTGAGCTTCGAGGGCCGGGTGCACGGGGTTTCCGAGCCCGAGAGCGTTCACACCCAGACGATTCCCCTGGGACGCTGGAAGGCGGTCGTTTCCTACGGTCTGCCGCTGTTTGGCAACGGAACCCCGCCTGGCAATCCCGTTGCCGAGGGTGGGGTGCTCATCGCCCGGCTGGGTCCCGCCTCGTTTCTGGTTACCGGGGTCCATGCGCGGGTGTCGTTCGAGCTTGCGCATCCCGGCGGGCGTCAGGTGCAGTACGCGCGCGTGACGCAGGGGGTCTACGAACAGGGAGTCTGGAACTTCCTCAGGGTGTGGAACGGAGACCAGACGGACTGGGGCCTGAATTTCACCTCGATTCCCCAGGTGCTGCACGTGCACCTGGCGACCTACTGACTTTATACGGAGTTGGCATGCGATCGAATCCCATCGAGGCCACGAGGCCGTTCGCGATCCTCTGCGTCGCCCTTGGCGCCCTGACGCTCGCGTCGTGTTCCCGCTCGGCCGCCTCGGCCTCTCGCGGCTCCTACCTGAAAATTCCGGACGGCATCCTCGTCACACCAGCCGGCGGTGCGGCCAAGCGGGTGCGCCTTGCGGTCGTGACGCCCGAGATCATCCGGGTCACGGCATACCCGGGCAAAAGCCTGACGCTGCCGGCCAGTCTCATGGTGGCGCACGGCGCGAGCGAACACGCGCCGTTCACGGTTCGATCCACGACGAGCGGCGTGTCGCTCTCGACCGGGAAGCTCATTGCGGCGGTGTCTTACGCCGACGGCCAGGTCGTCTTCGAGAATGCACAGGGAAGGGTGATCACCCGTGAATTGCCCGGCGGCCGCTCTTTCCGGCCGGTGACGATCGATGGGCAGCACTTTTACGCCATCCGCCAGCAGTTCCAGTCGACCCCCGGTGAGGCGCTGTACGGCCTTGGTCAGCATCAGACAGGGATCATCGACTACAAGGGCAGGAGCCTCACGCTGGCGCAGCACAACATGAATGTCGTGGTGCCGTTCGTGGTCTCGAGCCGCGACTACGGCATCCTGTGGGACAACAATTCCATCACGCGCTTCGGCAATCCCAGGCCGTGGCAGCAGCTCTCCAAGAGTCTGACTCTGTACGACGCCGTGGGTCGGCGCGGCGGATTGACGGCGAGCTACTACGTCAACGGCAAGCTGGTTCTGACGCGTACGGAACGCGATATCGATTACCAGTACCTCACCTGGCACGGCCATTACCCGCCGGCCTTCCCCAAGGCGCTCGCCAAGCTGGCGCACGTGAAGGTGGTGTGGAGCGGCAAGATCGAGGCGAAGCGCGCGGGATTGCAGACCTTCACGCTTTACGGCAGCGACTATCAGAGGCTCTGGATCGGCGGCAAGGAGGTGATCCACGCCTGGCGACAGAACTGGAACCCCTGGTTCCGCGACTTCAGCGTGCACATGGAGCCGGGTAAGCCGCTACCCATCCGCCTCGTGTGGAAGCGCGAGGGCGGCTATATCGCGCTGCTGCACCGGCCGCCGCGTCCGGCGGCGGTGCGCGAGCGCCTGTCGCTCTACTCCCAGGTCGGGCATGCCGTCGACTATTACTTCGTCGCCGGCGCGAGCCTCGATCAGGTGGTTGCCGGCTATCGCAGGCTCACTGGCCGGGCCGTGCTGCTGCCCCGCTGGGCATACGGCTTCTGGCAGAGCCGGGATCACTACCACACGCAGGCGCAACTGCTTGGCGTCGTGCAAAGGTACCGCAAGCTCGGCATTCCGCTCGACAACATCGTGCAGGACTGGCGGTATTGGAAGGACGATGCCTGGGGCTCGCACCGCTTCGATCCCTCGCGCTATCCCGATCCACGCGCCATGATCGCGCAGATCCATGCGCTGCACGCGCACTTCATGATCTCGGTGTGGCCGAAATTCTATCCGAGCACCGAGCACTACAAGCAGCTGGCCGCGCGCGGGGACATGTTCACTCTTCCGGTGAAGCTCGGCATCAAGGATTGGGTCGGACCCGGCTACACCTTCGGCTTCTATGATCCGTTCTCCGCCGGGGCACGCCACCTCTATTGGAAGCAGATCGAGCAGAGTCTCGGGGTCCTCGGGGTCGACGCCTGGTGGCTGGATGCCGACGAGCCGGACATGGTGTCCAATACTTCGATTGCCGAGCGCGAGGCGTTCATGACTCCGACGCCGCTCGGCCCGGGCGCAGCGCTCTTCAACGCCTACGCGCTCGAGCACGTCTGCGGTGTCTATCACGGGAACCTGCGCTTCAGGCCCGATCGGCGGCCGTTCATCCTGTCCCGCTCGGGGTACGCCGGCCTGCAGCGCTGCGGCGCGGCCGTCTGGAGCGGCGACATCGCGCCGCGCTGGTCGGACATGAAGAATCAGATCGCCGCGGGCGTCGGCTTCTCGCTCTCGGGACTGCCCAACTGGACCATGGACATCGGCGGCTATCAGCCGCAGGCGCGCTACCTGCATCCGACCGCGGCCGAGCTTGCGCAGTGGCGTGAGCGCTATGCCCGCTGGTTCGAGTTCGGCGCCTTCTGCCCGATCTTCCGCTCCCACGGCCAGGCGCCCGATCGCGAGATCTACCATGTCTCGCCGCCGGGATCGAAGATCTACGACACGCTGGTCGCCTACGACAAGCTGCGCTACCGGCTGATGCCGTACATCTACACGCTGGCCGGGGACACCTGGCTGCACAACGGCACCATCATGCGCGCGCTCGAGATGGACTTCCCCGGCGATCCGCGCGTGCGCGGCCTCGCCACCGAGTACATGTTCGGGCCGGCCTTCCTCGTGAGCCCGGTGTATCGATACCGGGCCCGCAGCTGGCGTGTCTATCTGCCCTCCGGAGCCACCTGGTACGACTTCTTCACCAACAAGGAGTACCCGGGTGGCCGGACCGTGACCGTCTCGGCGCCGCTTGCGCGCATGCCGCTGTTCGTGCGGGCAGGCTCCATCGTGCCGGTGGGGCCGTCGATTGAGTACACCGGAGAGAAGCCGGATGCGCCGGTGACGCTCCTCGTCTACACGGGACGCAGCGGCGCGTTCACGCTCTACGAAGATCAGGGCACGAGCCAGGGCTACCGGCACGGTGAGTACTCGCTCATCCGGCTCTCGTACGATCGCGCGAGCGGCACACTGACCATCGGCCGGCGCTCGGGTTCGTTCCCGGGCATGGCGGCGAGGCGCGTGTTCAACATCCGCTGGATCCGTCCGGGGGCCCCCGCGGGAGATGATTTCAAGGCGCCGGCCGATACGCGGGTCGAGTACTCCGGTGCCGCGGTTCACGTGAGCTGCAAGTCCTGCAGCCGCGGAACGAAGCGGCCGTGATGCGCAGGCTCCTCGCCTTCACTTGCCTGATCCTGGGCTTCGGGGCGTCCGTGGCGAGTTCCGCCACGGCGCCCGCGCAGCGGCCGTATCGCAACTTCAGCGTGGCGATCTACATCCCGGTGTACGCGACCCGCCAGCTCGCCGACCCGGCGACGCTGCGGCGTCAGTTCGAGCGGGTGTGGAGCCAGGTCCACTTCGACAAGGTGTACCTCGAGGTCTATCGAGGCGGCGTATTCGCCGACCCGGGCTCGCTCGAGCGCATCAAGCGCTTCTTCCGGCACCGCGGCATCACCGTCGATGGGGGAATCACGCTCGCCAAAGGCGGCCGCGCGGGACAGTTCGGCACCTTCGATTACGAGAACCCGCAGAACGTGGCCGAATGTGAACGGGCCGTCAGGATGGCGGCGCGGCACTTCAATACGATCATCCTGGATGATTTTTTCTTCTACAACACCCGCACTCCGGCCGACATCCGTGCCAAGGGGGCGCTCAGCTGGACGCAATACCGGTTGCGCAAGATGCGCTGGGTGGCCGAGCACCTGGTGCTCGCAACCGCGCGCAAGGTCAACCCGCGGGTGAAGATGATCATCAAGTACCCCAACTGGTACGAGCATTTCCAGGGCCTCGGCTACGACCTCGACCGGGAAGCCAAGGCGTTCGACTACATCTACACGGGCACCGAGACCCGTGATCCGACAGATACCGACCAGAACCTGCAACAGTACGAGAGCTATCTCATCTACCGCTACTACAGCAACATCCGTCCGGGCGCGGACCTCGGCGGCTGGGTGGACACCTTCAGCATCCGCTATGCCGACCGCTACGCCGAGGAGCTGTGGGACACGTTGTTCGCCAAGGCGCCGGAGATCACGTTGTTCAGCTGGGGAGCCATGGCAGCGCCCGAGCCCGCCGTGGCCGGAGACCGCTCCGCCTGGGCGAGCGATCGGACGAGCTTCGACTGGAATGCGATGCTGCATGCCTTCAAGGCTCCGGCGGACACACCCGAGGCGGTGCCGGGCTGGGCGAGCGTCGCGGGCTATTCCCTGGGTCAGGTCGATCGCTTCCTCGGCAAGCTGGGCCAGCCCATCGGGATCGCCAGCTACAAACCCTTCCAGTCGAGCGGCGAGGACTTCCTGCAGAACTATCTCGGGAACATCGGCATCCCGATCGAGCTCTCGCCGCATTTCCCGGCCAACGCGCCGGTCGTCCTGCTCACGGCGGAGGCTTCATACGACCTACACCTGGTGCAGGAAATCGAATCGCGGCTCGATGCGGGTGGTGAGGTCATCATCACCTCGGGCCTGCTGCACACACTCGAGCGCGCGCACAAGGGCTTTCGCAACATCGCGGAAATCACCTACACGGGCCGGCCGATGGCGGTGCGGCGCTACTTCGGCAGTTTCGGCGCGGGCACGGGCGAGAGGCTGAACGTGCCAGGCGAGAGGGCGCCGCGGGTGATCTTTCCCGGGATCCGCTTCTACACCAACGACACCTGGCCGGTGATCCGCGGCGAGGCCGCAGACCATGGGGTGCCGATCCTGCTCATGACCGGCTTTGCGCGGGGCGAGCTGTTCGTGCTCAATGTTCCCTCCAACATGGGCGATCTCTACGAGCTTCCCGAGCCGGTGCTGAACGCCATCAGGGGATTCGTGCTGGACCATTTCCCGGTGCGCATCAACGCCCCGGCGCACGTGAGCCTGTTCGCGTATGACAATCACACCTTCATCATCGAGTCCTACCGGGCAAGTCCCACGACGGTGCGGATCTTCGTGCCCGGCAGGGGCCGCGGACTCGATGACCTGGTCTCCGGAGAGACCGTTTCGCAAGCGCCTGAGATCACGCCGAGTCCCACGCCAGGTGATCTCGGGGAAACGAGCTTCGTGGTGCGGCTCGCGCCGCACTCCTATCGCGTGTTCGCGGTGCATTGAAGCGCACTAGGCGGGAGAACTCTGAAATGAAGATGCAATGCGTATCGCTTCGCTCGAGGCATCTGCGATGGGTCGCGGCAACGGCTGCCGGGGTGCTGGCGGCAATACCGGTCATGGGGAGGGCTGCTTCATCCACGGCCGTGCTCGCAGCCACCCCTCCCATGGGGTGGAACAGCTACGACGCCTACGGCACCACGATCACCGAGAAGCAGTTCCGCGCCAATGTGCTGTGGATGAGCCAGCACCTGCGCCGCTACGGATGGCGTTATGCGGTGATCGACGAGGGATGGTTCGTGCGCAATCCCACGCCCTCGGGGGGCTCGCCCGGGGATGTCCTCACCCTGGATCGGTTCGGTCGCTATGTGCCCGCGCCCAACCGATTTCCCTCTGCCGCTCATGGCGCGGGGTTCGCGCCCCTTGCGCATTACGTACATTCACTGGGGTTGAAGTTCGGGATCCACATCCTGCGCGGCATCCCGCGGCAGGCGGTGCGGGAGAACTCGCCAATCGCCGGCTCCGCCTTCCGCGCCGCCGAGGCCGCGGCTCGCAATGCCCCCTGTCCCTGGAATCCCGACAACGATGGGGTGCGCGCAAGTCCCGCGGGTCAGGCGTATTACGACTCCATCGCGCGCCTCTACGCTGCCTGGCATCTGGATTACATCAAGGCGGATTGCATCGCGAGCCATCCCTACGCGGGCGCGGAAATCCGCATGCTTTCCAATGCGTTGCGCGCCAGCGGGCGGCCGATGGTGCTCAGTCTCTCGCCGGGGCCCGCTCCGCTCGCCAAGCTCAGCCAACTGCGTCGTAACGCGAACTTGTGGCGGATCTCCAACGACGTGTGGGATCTCTGGCACAGCACCAAGCCCTATCCGCAAGGCGTCGGCGACCAGTTTGCCCGTCTGGCCCGCTGGGCGCCCCTGGCGCGTCCAGGGCACTGGCCGGATGCCGACATGCTGGCGATCGGGGATCTCGCGCCCGCCCCTGGGTGGGGATCGCCGCGCTGGAGCCGCTTGACGCACGCCGAGCAGCGCACCTACATGACCCTTTGGTGCATTGCCCGCTCTCCGCTGATGCTTGGCGGCAATCTCACCCGCATGAACGCTTGGACTCTATCGCTGCTCGATAATCCTGAGGTCATCGCCGTCGATCAGCATGCCGAGGACGCCCGGCAGGTTTACTCCCGCAATGGCTTCATCGTCTGGACTTCGCGTCCGGCACGGGGCGGCGGGTGGTATCTCGCGGCGTTCAACCTCGCGCCGCATCCGCGGACGCTGGCGGTGAGCTGGAAAGATGTCTCGTTGCCCGGTTCGCGCTACTCGGTGCGGGATCTGTGGACACACCGGCGTCTCGGTGCGCCAACGACCTTGCATATCCGGCTGGATGCGCATGGCTCGGCGCTCTATCGCGTGGACATCGGCCCAAACGGAGTGTCCGGATTCAAACACCCTTAGCACGGATTTCCCGGGAGCGCCGCATCGATGAGACGAAGAAGCCTGTTCAAGTTGATGGCGGGCACGGCGGCGGCCGCCGCGCTGCCGGGCGCGGCGCGCCAGGCATTCGCCGAGACCGAGGTTTCGGGCATGCCACCGGCCTTCGATCGGCTTGAGCAGACCTACGCCCGCTTCTGCGCCACGCCCGAGCGAGCGCGCGTCTTTTACGCACTGCGCGGCAAGACGATCGTTCCGCAGCGGCTGAACGAGGCCACCTGGCGCCCGACGGAATGGGGCTATCCGCCGGCGTTGCCGGTGCCGGGCGGGTCCTGGGACGGGGTGCCGATGGAGCCGCCCGTGCCGCATCTGGCCGGCACGGGACCCTACGAGCCGAGCTGGGATTCGCTGCTGCAGTACGAGTGCCCGGAGTGGTACCGGGACGCGAAGTTCGGCATCTGGAACCACTGGAGCCCGCAGTGTGTTCCCGAGGACGGTGACTGGTATGGGCGCAACATGTACGTCCAGGGGGCGCCGGCCTACAGCGGTCAGATCGAGCAATACGACTATCAGCTCGCGCACTACGGCCATCCCTCACGCTTCGGCTACAAGGATCTCTGCCCGCAATGGACGCTCCTCAACTGGCAGCCCGAGGCGCTGATGGACCTGTACGTGCGCGCGGGGGCCAAGCTCTTCCTGGCGCTGGCCAACCATCATGATGGCTTCGACACCTGGAATTCGAAGCATCATCCGTGGAACGCCCGGAACATCGGCCCGCACCGGGATGTGATCGGCACCTGGACGAAGGCGGCGCGCGGCAAGGGACTTCGATTCGGTGTCACGGTGCACCAGGCCCGCAACTGGTGGTGGTTTCAGGCGGCGCATGGCGCCGACAAGACCGGCCCCTATGCCGGTGTGCCCTATGACGGCCGTCTGACGCTTGCCGAGGGCAAGGGTCAGTGGTGGGAAGGCTATGATCCGCAGCAGCTATACGGACCGAAGCATCCATTCGATGCGCTGCCCGATGGCTCCTACGTGAAGAACTTCTACGACCGCACGCGCGATCTCATCGATCAGCACGATCCGGATCTGCTGTATTTCGATAACCCGTTGCTGCCTCTCGGCTGGGGAGGCATGTGCCTCGGGGCGTATTTCTACAATCGCAGTCTCGCCCGGCACGCAGGCAAGGTGGACGGCGTCATCACGGTGAAGAAGGTGCCGCAGCGGCTGCAGAAGTCGGTCGTAGCCGACATCGAGCGGGGCTTGAGCGGGGACATCGAGCCTCATCCCTGGCAGTCGGAAACCTGCATCGGCAACTGGCACTACCTGCGCACGCTCTACGAGCAGCCGGGTGAGTTCGGCGGCTACATGCATCCGCGCGAGGCGCTTCACTGGCTCATCGACACGGTGAGCAAGAACGGCACGTTCATTCTCAACATCCCGGGCAAGCCCGACGGCACGATCGACAGCAAGGAGCGGCTGATCCTGGAAAGGATCGGCACCTGGCTCGCGGTGAACGGCGAGGCGATCTACGCGACACGGCCCTGGAAGGTGTATGGCGAGGGCCCGAGCGTCATCCGCGCGGGCTCTTTACAAGGCAAGAGCGTTGGAAAGCTCTCCGCCCAGGACATCCGCTTCACCCGCAACAAGGCGGGGACGGTGCTCTACGCGATCGCGCTCGGCTGGCCGAGCGAGGTCATGCTCATCCGCTCCCTCGGCACTGCCGCCTCGACCGTGCCCGGCCGAGTGCGGCGGGTCGAGCTGCTCGGGAGCGAGGCGCGGCCGCATTGGCGGCAGAGGCCCGAGGGCTTGCGCATCGAGCTGCCGCAGGTCACGCCGGCCGCGGACTATGCGGCGGCGCTGCGCATCGAGCTCGCCTCGTGAGCGAGGGTGGCCGTTCACCGCGTCCTCACCTGTGATTTGGAGAATTCGTGCAATGGTGAAACACATCCTGATTGGCGCGCTCGGTCTCCTGCCGTGCGTGGCGCACGCGGGGCAAGGTTCGCGGGGTCCCGGGCCGCAGACTCTCGCGGTGCACAACGGCCGGGTGGTGATGACCAAGGGACTCACCACGCTCATGCTCGAACCATATGCGCCGAACATCATTCGCGTGAGCATCAGCCGGCTGAAGTCCTATGCGCTCGCTCCCCCGGGCTACGGGGTCATCGCTCGACCGGATGGCGCGGGCTGGCGCCTGCAGCGCTCGGCCAATGGAGAGACGTATCGCTCCGCGGCACTCGCCGTCACGATTCTCGGCGCGCCGAGGCATCACAGCCCGAATCTCTCGGGACAGCGGTCGATCGGGGCGTTCTTCGGCTCCGACGGTTCGGTCCATTACGCGAATGTGCGGCTCCGGTTCCGCCTGGCCGATGGCCAGAAGCTCGTGAGTCTCGAGCAGTGGTCCATGGATCGTCCGAGCTACGGTGCGGGGGATACGGAGATTCTTCAGGACCGACGTCCCGCGGACCCACCTTTCTACCGGGTGGGCGCGACCTTCAGCGCCTCCCCCGGCGAGCACTATTACGGGCTCGGTGAGAATCAGCAGGGCCGCCTCGATCATCGTGACCAGACCGTGCGGTGCTGGAGCAATTACTGGGCGGGAGGCGGGGAACGCTTCTGCGTGCCGTTCCTGGTCACCAACCGGCACTACGCGGTGCTCTGGGACAATCCCTCAAAGACCACCGTCGAGCCGCATTTCAACGACCGCACGACATGGGTCTCGCAGGTCGGGCAGCGGGTCTCGTTCTTCCTGATCGCCGGCAAGAGCACCGATGCCCTGTACCAGGGGTATCGCCTGCTCACCGGGCCCGCGCCGCTCCTGCCGAAGGGCGCCTACGGGTTCATCCAGTCGAAGGAGCGCTACGCCACCCAGGCGCAGGTCATGGCGGTGGCGCGCGGTTATCGCAAGCGCCACCTGCCGTGCGATTACCTGGTCGTCGACTTCTTCTACTACCCGAAGATGGGGCAGTTCGATTTCGTGCCGAAGGACTGGCCGGACCCTGCCAAGATGAATGCGGCGCTGCATCGGATGGGATTTCACACCATGATCAGCGTGTGGCCGCGCTTCGCCCCCGGGTCGCGCTATTACAGCATGCTGCTGAAGAAGGGATGGCTGTATCACCTCGCCGACGGCCAGCCGACGACGACCAACGAGTTGCCGGGAAACCAGACGGGCTCGAACCTCGACATGACCAACCCTGCCGCGGCGCGCTGGTTCTGGCGGAGGATCGACCGGCATCTCATCAGCAAGGGTTTCGATGCCATCTGGACGGACGAGACGGAGCCGGACATCCCACCGAATGGCAGCTACTATCACATCGGCCCAGGGACGCAAGACTTCAACGTCTATCCCCTTTTCGAGACCTCCGCCGTGTATCGCGGCATGCGCCGCGACTTGAAGGAGCGGCCGATGATCCTCGCCCGCGCGGCCTTCACCGGCGCGCAGCGCAACGCGACGATCTTCTGGTCCTCGGACATCTCGCCCACCTGGGACACGCTGCGGCGCCAGGTCCCGGCCGGGCTCGATGTGACGGCCTCGGGACTGCCGTACTGGACCGATGATGTGGGCGGGTTCTGGAGCCTGCCCGCCGTGCATCATCCCGCACACGCGCCGCTGATCAGCGCGGCGGGTGCGCGCAGCAACGTCGGGGGCGATGCCGATTATCCTGAGCTGTACGTGCGCTGGTTCGTATACGGCGTGTTCATGCCGATTCTGCGCACGCATGGCATGCGCCGTTTCAACACGGTGTGGTCCTACGGAAGGCAGGCGACTCCCATCCTCGAGAAATATCTGCGCCTGCGGTATGCGCTCATTCCCTATATCTATTCCCTCGCCCATCACACCTACGAGACCGGCGCGCCCTACATGCGGGCCCTGTTCATGGACTTTCCGAACGATCCGAAGGTGGATGCGCTCACGAACGAGTACATGTTCGGGCCGGATTTTCTGGTGGCCCCCGTGACGCGCCAGGGGCAGACCCGGCGCAAGGTGTATCTGCCGGCGGGAGCCGACTGGTACGATTACTGGACGAACCGCAAGTATCGCGGCGGGCAGTGGATCCTCGCGCGCGCGCCCATCAGCGTCATTCCGTTGTTCGTCCGCGCGGGCTCCATCTTGCCTCTCGGCACCCCGGTGGAGGACATGGACCAGCACCAGGGGT
Organism: Gammaproteobacteria bacterium; assembly: GCA_027452045.1. Taxonomy (GTDB): domain Bacteria; phylum Pseudomonadota; class Gammaproteobacteria; order Steroidobacterales; family Steroidobacteraceae; genus 13-2-20CM-66-19. The sequence continues at coordinate 39,542 of DAIDHH010000031.1, read as the reverse complement.
TGAAACGAATCCGCATCTATGCGGGAGCGGATGCCACCTTTGATCTGTATCGCGACGATGGCGCGACGTACCGTCACGGGAAGACGGGCGGCAAGGTCACGGTGCTGCATTGGAACGACAGGACACGGCACTTCTCGCATACCGGCGCGGCGGCATGGTCGGTGCCGGACAGCGCTTTGGTGCAGGTGATCGATGGCCCCATCCGATCTTCGAGGAAGCAGTGATATCCATCTCGCGCGGGGACTACTCCCTCGATGCGCTGCCGGAGTTGGGCGGCGCGCTCGGTGCGCTTCGGTTTCGCGGCGTCGACATATTGCGTCCGACATCGCCGCAGGCGACCGATCCGCTCGAGTCGGCCGCATTCCCTCTCATACCCTTCGCCAACCGCATCGCGCACGGCAGGTTCGAATTGGATGGAGCGACGGTGAGGCTCAAGGAGAACGCGCCCGGGCAGCCTCATCCGCTGCACGGACAGGGCTGGCGGCAGCCCTGGCGGGTGCAGGCGAGGCAATCCGACCGCATCGCATTGAGCTTCGAGCACCGCGCCGGCGAGTGGCCCTGGGACTATGCGGCGCGCCAGGAATTCTCCTTGGATGAGCAGGGGCTCGAGGTCGCTCTGTCGGTCGAGAACCGCGGCGAGCGGCCGATGCCCATCGGCCTCGGCTGGCATCCCTATTTTCGCCGCTCCCCCCGACTTCGGCTGCGCGCACATGTGGAGGACGTTTGGCTGACGGACGCGCAATGTCTGCCCACGGGACGGGCCGAAGGCGCTCACTTCGGGGATTGGGGCCGAGGAGGCCGGCTGCCGAATGCGCTGATCGATCACTGCTACTCGGGCTGGACCGGCACGGCGGAAATCGAGTGGCCGGAGGAAATGCTGTGCCTGCGGCTCAGCGCCTCGCAGCCGCTGCGCTGGCTGCACCTGTATGCCCCGCCCGCAGAGAGCTTCTTCTGCATCGAGCCCGTGAGTCACATGCCCGATGCCGTGAATCGTCCCGAGTCCCCGGACGTTACCGGGCGCAGGACACTCGCGCCCGGTGAGACTCTGGCCGCCCGCGTGCGATTGACCGCGGTACCCTTGGATAGCGCAACGTGATGGCCGCGAGGGCGAGGTGAGCGTGCGGCGGTGGAGTCACGGCGTCTCGGCGTTCACGCTTGCGGCCGCCATCCTCGGGCTGGGCATCGCGGCTCCAGCGTCGGCTTCGGCGCCGACGCGGCACGCGGTGCGCTATGTCTGGCGCAATGTGGCCGTGGGTGGCGGCGGTTTCGCACCCGCTATCGTCTTCAGCCCGGCCGAGCGCGGACTGGCCTATTTGCGCACCGACATGGGCGGGGCTTACCGGTGGAGCGCCTCGCGGCACGAATGGATACCCCTCGAGGATGGCATCGCCCAGTCGAGCTACTTCGGGATCGAGAGTATCGCTGCGGACCCGGTGGATCCAGAAGTCGTCTATCTCGCCGCTGGCATGTATCCGAACCAGCCCGCGGCCATCTTTCGCTCCCACGACCGCGGCAACACCTGGCAAATATTCCCGACACCCTTTCGCATGGGCGGCAACATGCCTGGGCGCGGTGTCGGCGAGCGGCTTGCGATCGATCCCAATGACCGCTCCATTCTGTATTTCGGCACGCGATACGATGGGCTGCAGCGCAGTCTCGATGGGGGGCGGACCTGGAGCCGGATGGACTCCTTTGCCTGGCGTGGCACCGGCTGGCGCGACTCGCCCCGGATGCAGACCGGTATCAGCTTCGTGGTCATCGACCCGCAGGGGGGCCGCCCTTCAGGCCCGTCACGGCGCATCTACGTCGGGTTGACTCTGCCTGGCGCGCAGCACCTCTTCTACAGCGAGGATGCCGGCAGAACCTGGAACGCCGTTCCCGGACAGCCGGCGCCCGACCTGCTGCCGGTGCAGGCCGGGCTCGATGCCCATGGCACCCTCTACGTGACCTACAGCAACGGGACCGGACCCAACGGCATCACCGAGGGCGCCGTATACCGCTTTGACACACAGACTGGACGGTGGACCAATATCACACCCGGGGCGGACGGCTTGCGCGTGTCGGGAGGTTACATGGGACTTGCGGTCGATGCGGGCCGCCCCGGAACGCTTCTCGTGGCGTCTGTCGACCGCTGGCATCCGGGGGATGTCCTGTGGCGCTCGACCGATGGCGGGCGAACCTGGCGCAACCTGCGCGCGCGCAGCCGCCGGGACGTCTCCGCGACCCCGTTTCTCTTGTGGGGCCACGCCCAGGCGGATTTCGGCTGGTGGATCACCGGTGTCGCCATCGATCCCTTTGACCCCGAGCACGCCGCCTACAGCACCGGGGCGACCGTGTACGCCACGCACGATCTGCTGAGCCGCGCTCCCGGACGGGCGCTGCTCTGGAAGCCGTGGGTCCGGGGAGTCGAGCAGACGGCGGTGCTGACACTCGTGAGTCCTCCGAAGGGCCCGCACCTGCTCAGCGGCTTCGGGGACCTGAGCGGCTTCGTCCACGAGCGCCTGAGGCGATCCCCGACGGAGCAGTTTACCCATCCGGTGTTTGCCAATACGGACACCATAGATGACGCGGCGCTGTCGCCGAACATCGTGGTACGCGGCGGCACGCGCGCTCCGCGCTCCGCGCCGGGCGCGCCGACGCTCGCGTACTCGCTCGACTATGGCCGTTCGTGGCGGCCCCTGCGGCCTCCCGCACCGGCCTCCGCGATCGTCGTCTCGGCCGACGGCCGTTCGTTCATCGCGATGTCGCGACTGCCGGAGGTGACGCGCGATCGGGGGCGAACGTGGCGGCCGGCAATCGGATTGCCGGCCGGCGCGCATCCCCTCGCAGACCGCGTGCTCGCGCAGACTTTTTACGCGCTGGATTTCGAACGCGCGCAGCTGTTCGTCAGCAGCGACGGCGGCGCCACGTTTCATACCCGTGCGACCCGCGGTCTGCCGGCGGACCTCGAGGCGGATCAGCCGCACTCACCCGAGCGCCAGTGGCCGCTCATCGCAACGCCGGGCAGGCGAGGGGACCTGTGGCTGGTGTCCCATCAGGGACTGTTTCACTCCGCAAACGGTGGGCGAACATTCGCGCGTGTGAGCAGCAGAGTGCGGGTGAGCGCGCTCGGCTTCGGAATGGCCGCACCCGCTCACCGCTATCCGACGCTCTATGCGCTCGGGCGAGTGGCGCGCATGTACGCGGTCTGGCGATCGGAGGACCGCGGCCGCACCTGGCGGCGCATCAATGATGCGAGGCACGTCTATGGCCAGCGGTTCCGCTGCATCGCCGGTGATCCACGAGTATTCGGACGCGTGTACGTCGGGACCGACGGCCGAGGCATCCTCTACGGCGAGCCTGCGGTGCACTGATATACCGCGATCATGCCGCGGCTTCTTGGGCCACACGCACCTCGGACTGTCACCGGCTGACCTGGCGGGGCGAGCGCACGGAGCGCCGGCGAATTCGTGACTCAGCCCAGGTGGAGATCATCGAAGTAGACGGTATAGCGCTCGTGCGCGATGCGGTGCAACGGTGCGAGCGTCACATCCTCGGGACGACCCACGCCCTGTGTCCGCCAGAGCAGCGGTTCAGTCGGGTCCGGCTTCACCCATCGCTGCACCGGCTCGCCCCCTGTGTCGAGTAGCGGTACGACGACCGGATCCGGCAGGCTCTGCCATTCGTACTGGTCAGTGCCCGCGTAAGGGATTGGAGCCTTCATCAGGGCATCGACCAGCGTTGCCGCAAGTACCGTGGGGCCTGCGAGGATCGCGAACTTGGAAGGATGATGCGCCAGACGCTCGATCCGAAGCGGCGTGCGCAAACCTATCTCGATGATATCGCCGTCGCGCCAGCGCCGGGTCAGGTCCACGTAGGCTCCGGGCCGGCCCGCGCGAACCGCGCGCCCGTTGAGCCTTACCGTCATCCCGGGCGTCGACCAGTGGGGGTGACGCAGACGGATGGTCGCGCGCACCGGCTGCTGTGCGCCGATCTCGATCCGCACGTCATTGCCGTTGGGAAACAGGGTGCGCTGACGGAGTGTGAGCCCGGCGGCCTTCCAGCGCAATTCGGAGGCGAGAAACTGATTGATCCACAGCGTATCGCCGTGATGATAGTAGATTCCCCGGATGTACCTCGCGTGGTTCTCCATTCCCGTGCCCGCGCAGCACCAGCACGAATCCCATGGGGTGCAATAGGTCTTGAAGTGTCCGGGCCGCATGGACAGGTAGTAGGTCATCATGCCGGTTGCGGGATCCTGCGAGCCGAGGATGTGGTTGATGAGGCCCCGCTCGTAGAAGTCTGCCGCCTCCATGGTGGCGTTCCAGCTGAAATAGTGATCGGTCAGCTTGAGGATGTTGTAGGTGCAGCAGCTCTCGGCGGAGCCGACCGACAGGTGCTGCCAGGTGTCCCCGCGGGGGAAGAAGTGCTCGTGATCGCCGTTGCCGCCGGATACATAGCTGCGGTGCCGGGCGACGTTGCGCCAGAAGAACTCCGCCGCGGTGCGGTAATCGGGCCTACCGGAGAGCTCATACTGCCTCGCCAGTCCGATGACCCGCGGGATGTACTGGTTGGAATGCACGCCCGTCAGGATGTCCTGCCGGCGCATCAGCGGCTCGAGCTGGGCGTTCTGGTTGAATTGCGCGGCGAGGGTGAGATAGCGCTGCTCGCCGGTGATCGCCGCCACATCCGCCAGCACCTCATTCATTCCACCCTGTTCGCTGATCAGCATGGTTTGCATGCTGGCCGCATCGAGCCGCTGTGGGAACTGGGCGGCCCAGTCGCTCATGCCGATGAGAATCTGCTTCGCCTGCTCGCGTCCGAGGTGCCGGTGGACATCGCGCAGTCCGGCCATGATCTTGTGCACCGTGTACCACGGCGACCACATGCCATTGAGGTTGAACGAATACAACGCGTGAGGATCGCCGACATCGATGTGCCCATCGAGTGCCCGCCTGAAGGCGGGCTTGCTGGCGGGAATGCCGGTGCAGTAGCCGCGAAAGCGCGCATCGGCGCGCCCGTTCGCCTCCTGGCACTGCGCCAGGCGCGGCAGCAGGTAGTCGATCTTGGCGGCAAGGCGCGCATCGCGAGTCTGCGCATGCATCATCGACGCGGCGGACAGGAAGTGCCCGCAATAGTGGCTGGCGAGGCCGCCGCTCTCCCAGCCGCCCAGGTTAGGCGCCCGAGTGGGCAGCCCGGCGAGCTTCTCGAACGGCGCGAGCAGTCGGTCGCAATCGAAGGCGAGCAGATAATCGAGGTCCCGCACCATGTTGTCGCGGAACGGGCCCGGGAGCAGCGTCACATCTGCGGCATCGAACGGGCTGCACGCCTGCGGGGCGGACTCCCGGGATAGCCGGTCGCGGTCTGGCACGAGCGCGGTCGCTCCAGGGGCGGCAAGCGCGGCGGCGCTCGCGGCTGCCGACAGCACGAACTGGCGTCGATCGGGATCGTGTCCGCTCATACGGGGTCACCTCCGCCTCAGGCATGGAATAATCGTATTATAGTACAAGTGTTGGTTCGCTCAGCAGGATCCCGGAGCGAAATGCCGCGATGAGATGGATTTGCTCCGCGACGCGTGCCGCCTCGACCGATGCCGTGCACGCGGAGGACTGCGCTCGGTGTGGCGAGCGACCCAAGATCAAGGCGATGCCGGTGCGCGGTCAACCGAGCTCAGGCGAGTGATATACCTGCGGGAATGTCAGCGTTGTCATGACACCGTGATCGGCGACCCAATCTGTGGCACGAGGCCAACGAGACAACCGAGGGCCGGCCTCGACGCGGCGTGATGGGCAGGGGCGAAGGGTGGCGTGACTGCTGGTCCCGGTCCCCCCCTGGCGACCGTGATGGCGCTAACATGGTCGTTGTACAGTGTCGCCAATTGGCTGCGATCGTGCTCAAGGACGGCAAGGCCGGTGGGCTCGCTCCCGGGGGAAAGGGAAGGTCGTCCTGACGCTTAGAGCAAGCCTTCGGCCGGTTTCACGCAGGGGCGTCGAGGCAAGGTTTGTGTCCCCAGTTGACACTGGAGTTCCTCCGAGAGCATACTCGGCAGCACATAAGGTAGCGCTACCAGAGACAATCTGGAGCGATCGGCGGGCACAAACAAGAAGGGGTACCGGACGATCCTGAGCCATTATTGAATCCGCGCCACGCCTTGGGGCGCGTCTGTTGTTCTATTGCAACATCCTGGTTTTTACGTGAGGGGGTCTCAATGAGCCGGAAGACATTGCGTCATGCGTCCAAAAACGCGTCCAAGAAATGCGCGCGATCCAATGAGAGAGAGCAGTTAACGCGTTCCAAGTTGGGTCTCTCCGGGCTTGCGGTCGGCTCCATCGCCATGGCGGTGAGCGCACTCATCCAGGCCAAGGACGCTCCGGTGAGCGCCGGCGCGAACGCCGCGAGTCCCGCCAATGCCGCCCAGAAGGGCACTCAGGCCCGGCAGCGCGGGCATCGCGCGATGCAGATGGCCTCGAGCGCCGGGCTCCCCGCCGGCGGCGCCGGGCTGATCGCTCAGGCCGCAGGTCCCGCACCGGGCGCCGCCAGCTCGAGCGCCTCGGCGCTTCAGGAGATCGTGGTCACCGGTATCCGCGGATCGCTCATGCGATCGCTGCAGATCAAGAAGAACGCGATCGGTGTCGTCGATGCGATCTCGGCCGAGAGCATCGGCCACTTCCCGGACGCGAGCCTTGGAGCCGCCCTGCAGCGTGTTCCGGGCATCACCGTGAACCGCTCGGCGGTCTCGGGCACCGGCGGCGCGCCGATCTCCACGGGCCAGGCCTCCCAGGTGACCATTGATGGCTTCGGCGGGGATTTCGTCGAAACCCTGGTCGATGGACGGCCGATGGCCTCCGCCGCGACCAATGACCGGCAGTTCGACTACGCCTCGCTGGCGGCGGACTTCGTCGGCGAGATCGACGTGCACAAGACCCCGGACTTCAGCCTGTCTTCCGGCAACATCGGCGGCACGGTCAACATCAAGCTGCCGACCCCGTTCGAGAACCCGGGCATGCACCTGAAGGGCATGGTCTCCGAGAGCGACTCCCCGAATGACGGTCAGCCGACCCCCGCGTTCGGCGCCCTGTGGAGCGATACCTTCGACCACCGCAAGTTCGGCATCCTTCTCGATGGGGAGTACAGCGACCAGAAGACCGACGAACACCACCTGAGTCTCGCCGGCTGGGAAGGGACGACTCTCAACTCCTGCCAGATGGCCGGCGGCCCGACCTGCGTCAATGCCTCCGGGCAACCGCTGCCCCTCGGCGCCAACGTCGACGCCAGTGGAGACTCCACCGTCACGCCGCCAAACACCAAGCCGAGCTGGTTCATCCAGGACTACGCGCTCTACAACGACCGCACGGACGATCGCCGCAAGACCGGCCGGGCCGTCATCCAATGGCATCCGACGGATGCGGTGATGGTCACCCTGAACGATGATTACTCCGATGATCGGCTGCTCTCCTACCGGTCCGAGTACAGCACGTGGTTCAACGGCACCCAGCTGTACAACGTGCAGACCGACCCGAACGGCACCGTGACCAACTTCGACTACGGTCCAGCGCCCACCGATTTCGACGCCGATTACAACGGCAGCTACATCAAGAACAACGAGCTCGGGCTGAATGTGCTCTGGGACGTGGGCGATGCCTGGACGACCGAGCTCGATGCCGACCAATCCACCTCGGATCTCAATCCGGGCGGGCAGCTGAGCAACATCGACATGGACGTGGGCTACGGACCCTCGACGGGCGGCAGCACGAATGCCTACATCGGCGGCATCGTGGTCCCGGGCGGCAACACCCTGCCGTACCCCTCGAATTTCGGTCCGAACGACAACAAGTCGAACATCCTCGGCCTGAATCCGTACATCCTCGGCTCGCACGTGCTGCCCATCCAGCAGCCGACCACGAGCGACATCATCGACCAGGTGAAGCTCGATGCGACCTGGCACAGGGGCAGCACCCGGGTCAACTTCGGCGCGCAGTTCGTCCAGGACTCGCGCAACGCCACCGAGTCCGATACCTTCCAGAACAACGCCTGGCAGCTCTGGGCCGGGTACGGTCCGCTCTCCGGAAACGGCACCGGGCACGGTCAGGCGCTGCCGCCGTCGCTGTTCGCAGGCGGCATCAGCACGTCCAGCTTCATTCCCGGATGGTCGGGCAACGGGAATCTGCCCGCGATCCTCGAGTACAACCCGTATGCGGTGCTCAACTACCTGATCGGCCTCGGGCCATCCGGGGCCAATCCGAACACGATCAATTCCGCGTATCCCCCGTACACCGGAGGCGCGGTACCGCTCGCGTTCAACCCGGGCTCATACGCCTACACGCAGCAAAGGACATGGTCGCCCTTCCTTAGCCTCGAGCACCGGTTCGATCTCGGCGACATGCCGTTGAACGCGCGCATCGCCCTGAGGGACCAGCGCACCACGCTCGAATCGGTCGGACTCGGGGAGCAGCTGCAGTCGCTCACGGTCGAGTCCTCGGACCATACCGCGTTCGTGTTCAACTACGGTCCGATGCAGCCGATCTCCAACAGCAACGCCTACAATTACTTCCTGCCGAGCCTCGACCTGAACCTCATGGTCATGCATAACCTGAAGCTGCGATTCGACGCCTCGCGCACCCTCACCCAGCCGCCCCTGGGCGACATCAGCCCGACGACCACCGAGAACGGACGCGTGGGCGCGCTCACCGCGACGGCGCAGAACCCGGATCTGCTGCCGTACCTGTCGAACAACTTCCACCTGGGCGCGGAGTGGTACTACGCGGCGAACGATTACCTGGCGGTCGACGGGTACTTCAAGCACGTCAGCCAGTTCCCGGAGCTCGAGACCTTCAATAACTTCCACGTCAACGGAGTAATCGATCCTACGACTGGGAATCTCGCCAACTTCACCGAAACCGCGTATGTGAACGGGCCTTCGGCCAACGTGGACGGGGTGGAGGTAACCTGGCAGCAGATGCTGCCGCTCGGCTTCGGTTACATGGTGAACGGCAACGTCATCCATACGAACAAGACATTCAACCCGTACGTCTACACGAACCAGTTCGCGCTGCCGGGAGTCGGGGATTCGGTGAACTTCATCGGCTTCTACCAGCGGCACGGCTTCCAGGCGCGTGTGGCGGTGAACTGGCAGGCTTCGCAGTTCATGCAGTTCGGCCAGCAGCAGAACAATTCGGCCACCGGGACGGAGCCGACGTACCTCGATGCCGTGACGGAAGTGGACTTCAGCACCAGTTACAACATCAACAAGCACCTGAGCGTGTTCTTCGAGGCACTGAACCTGAACGATGGACAGTACGTTACCCATGGACGCTTCGACAATCAGATCCTCGACGTGATAGATTACGGTCGCACATTCACCGTGGGTCTGCGCGCACAGATGTGACGTGAATCAGCCCGTAAAGGCGGTGGTCATCGTCGGCGGAGGAACCGCCGGATGGCTCACCGCGGGGATCATCGCCGCCCGCCATCAAGCTCGGATGAAGGCGGGCGGCTTCTCCGTGACGCTGGTCGAGTCTCCGGACATCCGGATCATCGGCGTCGGGGAGGGGACGTGGCCGACGATGCGCTCGTCTTTGGAAAAGATGGGGGTGTCGGAGACGGAGCTGTTCCGGCAGTGTGACGCCGCGTTCAAGCAGGGAGGCCGGTTCGCCGGGTGGACGACCGGTGAGCCCGATGACGCCTACTACCACCCGCTGATGGCCCCCCAGGGCTTCTCGGTGCTCAATCTCGTGCCGCATTGGCTCAAGGAGCGCGGCGGGAGGAGCTTCTGCGACTTCGTCACCCCGCAGGGCCAGCTGTGCGATGAGGGCCTGGCGCCCAAGACCATCGTCAACGCCGAGTACCGCGGGCTCGCGAACTATGCCTATCACCTCGATGCGGGTAAATTCGCCCCGTTCCTCGCCCGGCACTGCGCGGCAAGGCTCGGGGTCCGCCACGTCCTGGCGGATGTGATCGCGGTGAATCAAGGCGAGAACGGCGACATCACCAGCCTGCGCACCGCCCAGGCCGGGGAACTCTCGGGAGACCTCTTCATCGATTGCAGCGGCTTCTCGGCGCTGCTGCTCGGTGAGACCCTCGGGGTGGGCTTCAAGGACCTGAGCGACATTCTATTTTGCGACACGGCCCTCGCGACGCAGGTTCCCTATGACACATCCGATGCCCCGATGGCCTCTCAGACCCTCTCGACCGCTCAGGAGGCGGGGTGGATCTGGGATATCGCGCTGCCTTCGCGGCGCGGCATCGGTTACGTGTACTCGAGTCGCCACTCGAGCGAGGAGGCGGCCCGCGAGACGCTCGCGCGTTACGTCGGCGAGCGGCACAAGGAACTGCCTGTGCGCAAGATCCCGATCCGTTCGGGCCATCGCCAGACCTTCTGGAAGGGCAACTGCGTCGCCGTCGGACTCGCCGCCGGCTTTCTCGAGCCGCTCGAGTCCTCGGCGATCGTCCTGGTGGAGCTCTCAGCTAAGCTGCTGGCGGAGCAGATGCCCGCGTGTCGCGAGGTGATGGATCTGATCGCCCGGCGCTTCAACGAGGTGACCCACTACCGCTGGGGACGGATCGTCGATTTCCTGAAGCTCCACTACGTGCTCACGCGGCGCACCGACACGGCGTTCTGGCGCGATAACGTCGATCCGGCGACCGTTCCACAGCGGCTGCAGGAGCTTCTGACCCTGTGGCAATACCAGTCACCGTGGTTCTTCGACGAGTTCGATCGCCTGGAGGAGGTCTTTCCGGCGGCGAGTTACCAGTACGTGCTCTATGGCATGGGGTTTCGCACCGAGGTCAGCCTCGAGGACACCGCCCAGAGCGCGCCCCTCGCATCGCGGCTGCTGCGGGAGAAGGATCAGGTCACGCAACAGATGCTCGCCCGGCTGCCGAAGAATCGCGAGCTGTTGCAAAGCATCCGCGAGCACGGCTTGCAGCCTGTCTGACCCTCATCGAGCACGACATGACGCAGATCGTTCCCCTGAACAAAGACATTCATCGCTCGCTCCTCGTCGACGGACGGGCCTCGGCCGCCTATGGCGACAGCCAACGCTTCGTGCAGGTGATCGTCACCGAGTTCCCGCAGCTGCTCGTGCGCTATCCCATCCTCTTGTCCAAGGATGCCGCCACCGGCCGCTTCTATTGCGGGGCGATGCTCGGCTTCGACGAGGGGGAGAACCTGTTCCTCGGGGAGTGGACCGAACGCGAGTTCTATCGGCCGCTCGCACTGCAGCGCGCACCCTTCTATACGCACGGGAGCGAGCTTGCCATCGACCTCGATGACCCGCGCGTCGGCGCCGAGGGTGGCAAGCCGCTGTTCAATGAAGCCGGTCAGCCGACCCGCTATCTGCAGAGCATCATCTGGGCGTTCCAGGACCTGAAGCCCGGACTCGAGACAACCCGGATCTTCATCGAACGCCTGCTCGAGCTCGATCTCATCGAGCCGCTCGACATCGAGGCGGAGTTCGATGACGGCACGATGCGCAACTGCTCCGGCCTGTACACCATCAACCAGGAGGTCCTCAGCCGGCTCACCGATGCGGTGGTCGTGGAGTTGTTCCGCCGCGGGTACCTGCGCCTGATCGACCTCATGATCGCCTCGCTCAAGCAGATTCCGCTGATGGCGCGTATGAAGAACATGCGCCTTCTGCAGGCGACCGAGACCCTGGAGGCCGGCGCGCGGATGCCGGCCGCATGAACGCTTTTCCCACCGGCGATCTCGCAAGCCACCCGATCTCCCCCCGGCTGACCGAGATCGCCGGCGGGGATCTTCGCGGGCCGGAGCATTTCCGGGAGATTCTCGAGCAATGCGTTCCGGTGGTGCTGCGCGGCCTGGTCGGGGAGTGGCCGGCGGTGCGCGCCGGCCGCGGCACGGCGCGGGATCTGAAGGGTTACCTGTCCGCGTTCGATGTCGGGGCGCGCGCCGAGGTTTTTTTCGGGGACCCCGCGATCCGTGGCAAGTATTACTACGATGGTCCGCAGCTCGAGGGGATCAACTTCGAGCGGCGCACCATGAAGATCCTCGAGGCGCTCGAGCTCGCCGTGGAGAGGCCCGAGGAGCCGCTTGCCCGATCGGTATACATCGGATCGGTGCCACTTGCCGAGTGCCTGCCGGGCTTCGCGAGCGAGAACCCGATGCCGTGGCTGCCTGCCGACGTCAAGGGCCGCATCTGGCTGGGACACGCCGCCGATATCTCGAGCCACTACGATACTTTCGACAATCTTGCCTGCGTGATCGCGGGCCGGCGGCGCTTCACGCTCTATCCGCCCGAGCTGATCGGCCGCCTCTACATGGGGCCGATCGACAACACCCTGTCGGGGCCACCCGTCAGCCTCGCCGCCGCGGCGCCAGCCGGGAGCGAGGGGCAATTTCCGCTGTTCGCGCAGATTCGCGACCAGGCGCTCCTCGCCGAGCTCGGGCCCGGTGACGCGTTGTATCTGCCGAAGCTCTGGTGGCACCAGGTCGAGTCCACCGCGCCCTTCAACGGGCTCGTCAACTTCTGGTGGGACGCCTTCAGCGCCGGGCCCGATGCCCCCTACACGAGCCTCCTGCTCGCCATGATCACCATAGCCGAGCGTCCCCCCGCCGAGCGGCGCGCCTGGAAGGCGTTCTTCGATCATTTCGTGTTCCGCACCGATGGGCATCCGCTGCGGCACCTGCCGCCGCAGCTGCACGGGCTGCTCGGACCCTTGAAGCCCGACAACTACGCCCGCATTCGCGCGCGCATCATCCAGCGGCTGCGCGCCGGTTAGGCTCGATCCTTCCTCGCGGCGGCGCTCACGGCCTCGGCGAGCGCATCCTCGAATGCCCTGACGGCGAGGCGATTGCCATCTGCAAGCGGCGCGGCGCGCCGCAGCGCCTCGCGGCGTACTGGCCACCGTGCGCTGCGGGCTTCCTGCGCCCAACGCACGGCGGTCCCGAGGTATTGCGCGGGGGAGTGCGCGATCCCCTCGGTCAGGCCGATCTGCGCGAGCAGGCCCGCCGCGAGGCGCTGGCGCAGGAAGGGACCGGCGAGAGTGAGGACGGGCAGCCCCCGATGAACCGCTTCCCAGGCTGTCGTGTAGCCGGAGAACGCCGGGGAGTCGAGTGAGACGTCCATTGCCTCGAGAAAGCTCAGGAACCGCTCGCGAGGCAGCCAGTCCGTCACTTTCAGACACTGCCCGGGGTCGAGCCCCTCGCGCCGCAGGGCACCCGAGAGCCGCTCACGCACCCGGGACATCGCCCAGGGCAGGTTCTTCGGCGCCGCGAGCCACAGCTCGCACGGCGAGGCGGTCCTGGCGATCCGCGCCAGTAGCGCATCGTCGGCAGGATCGAGCTTGATCGGCTGTTGGCAGAGCGCGAAGCGCACGACGCCAGCACGGCGCCCGGGACCGTCCCAGTGGCGAGCCGGCGTGTCGCTCGCCTCCGTGAATACGCCTGTCCCGGGAAGACGCACGAGCGTCTCGCAGTAGTGTTGCTCGGCCCCGGGAGGCTCCAGCAGCTCGCCGGAGACGAACAGATCGATGCTCGGCATCCCGGTCGTGACCGGGTGACCCCAGGCGGCAACCTGCACCGGGGCCAGACGCAGGGCCGCCAGCGCACAGGTGAGCGGGTCCATGCCGACTTCCGGATAGAAGATCACATCGGGACGGTCCCGCGCGAGCTCCTGCAGCCAGCTCGCGAGCGGCTTCGGTCCCTGCACGAAGCGATCGGCGTGCCTTGCCGCCCATGCGGTCTGCTCGTCCGCGAGGGCGCCCGTGTGATAAACGATCGTTTCGAGGCGTCCGCGGTCGATGTTCGCCAGGAGGCCTCGCGAGATCACCCGCCAGACCGGGTGCTCGCGCACGTGGCCGCTCACCACCACCATGCGAATGCGCTTGCGATCCGGCGCTGCGGCGCGCAGCAGATCGATCTGCGGGCAGCAGCCCGCGATCTCGCGGCAGGCGAGGGTTCCGTAACGGCTGAGCGCCGTGGTGACGTCCCGGTGCCCATACGGCAGATGAAACGGTTGCACCACCCCGATCAGCGGGCCCAACCTTCCGGGATGGGACTGACTCCAGGCCGCCAACTCATCGAGCGAGCGCATGAACTCCCCGGCCGCGCTCTCGCTCTGCCCGACGGTGTCGCAGATGATGGGGATGGCGGCGACCGTGAGTCCGAGTCTCGCCTCGGCGCAATCCGAGTCGAGTTCGAGAGCGCGCCGGTATGAGGCGAGGGCCGCCTCAGAGTCGCCGTTTTCGCGCAGTGCGTGGCCGAGACTGCAGTGTGCCTGGGCATAGTCGGGCCTCGATTGCACGGCTTGGCGGCATGAGGCGAGCGCCTCGGCGGGGCGGCCAAGGCGCAGCATGGCGATGCCGAGATTGTGGTGTGCCTCGGCGAGGCCGGGCTTGACCGTGAGCGCATGGCCGTAGGCGTCCACGGCCTCCTCGAGGCGGCCCGCGGCCTGCAGGGCGTTGCCGAGGTTGGTCCACGCGTCGACGTATCCCGGCCGCAGCCCGAGTGCGCGCTGGTAGCAGGCGATCGCCTCTTCGAGTGCACCTCGCGAGGCGAGCGCATTGGCCAGGGCGTAGTGCGACTGCGGATGGTTGGCCCGCAATGACAGCGCGCGCCGAAAGGACTCGACCGCTTCCTCCACATCGCCTTTGGCGTGAAGCGTGACGCCGAGATTGTAGTGCGCCTCGGGATAGTCGGGTTTGATCGCGAGCGCCTGGCGATACGCGTCGGCCGCCTCCGCGAGTGCGCCCCGGGCTTTCAGGGCGTTGCCGAGATTGTTGTGAAAGGAGGGCGTGCTCGAGTTGCGAGCGATGGCCTCGCGAATGAGATCGCAAGCGAGTGCGTGGCGGCCGCTCTGGTGAGCGAGGACCCCGAGCAGGTGCAGGGCATCGGCGTGACGCGGCTCGAGGTCGAGGATCTGCCGATAGGCGCGTTCGGCCTCATCGAGCCTGCCCGCCCTGTGATGCGTCATCGCAATCGCAAACAGCCGCTCGATGTGTGCCGACATGGTTCCGTAGCAGGATATCACCGCTCGATCCGCTGTGGCGCTTACGTCCACGGCCCCGGTGCCGCGCCCGGGAGCGCCGGGCGCTCCCATCGCTCATCGATCCGCGGGCCCCTCGATAATGGGTCAGCTCGTCCATGCGCGGGAGGCGTAAGCTGTCTTCGTCCGGATGCGCTCGATGCGCGCCGGAGGTGCCATGGGGGTCGACATTCAGATACCGGGGGCAGCCTGGTCGCGACGACGCTTCATCGCGAACGGCCTGCTGCCCGTGCTCCTCGTGCCCAGCCTGTCGCGGGCGCTGACGGCCACCCTCGCGCCTCCCTCATCGGCGCGCCCTGACGCACACGACGCTTCTGCGGCGGCAGGCCGCGCGGGACCCTCGGGGAAGGAGCGGGCGGCGCGATTGACGACACCGGTCTACGTGAACGGTCACGGGCCTTACCACTTTCTGGTCGATACCGGCGCCGAGCGCTCGGTCCTTGCGGCAGAACTCGCTTCGCGTCTGGATCTCCCGCACTGCCCTCCGGTGTTGCTGCAGGGCATCATTCTGGCGCAGAAGACGCTGGAGGTAGAGGTCGCGCAGCTCGAAACGGGGCGCCTCACCTGCACGGATCTGCGAGTGCCGATCCTGCCCGGCGCGATGCTCGAGGCGGACGGCTATCTCGGACTCGACGTTCTCAACGGACACCGCGTGGTCTTTGATTTCAGGCGGCATGCGTTGAGGATCGAGAAGCCACAAGGGTTCTTCTCGGCGCTGTGGGGCCACGACAACCAGATCCGCGTTCCCGCGCAAGGCGAGTCGGGTCGCTTGCGGTCGACCGACTGCTACGTCGACGGAGTCAGGGCGACCGCCTTCATCGACAGCGGTGCTCAGGTCTCGGTGTGCAATCCGCCGCTCTTTGCGCAGTTGCAGCACCGCAAGTCGCCTCCAATGTCCTTCGCCACCGTGCAGCTTTCGGGGGTCACCGGCGGGACGATCGTCGGCTCGGTGACCGAGATCGACACCATCCGGCTGCCCGGACTGTCCCTCACCGTGACCCCCGTGGTCATCGCCGACCTGCGGGTGTTCGCATTGTGGGGGCTCAAACACAAGCCGGCGATCCTCATCGGCATGAATTGCCTGCGCGCGTTCTCGAGCGTAGCGATCGACTACGCCCGCAAGGACGTGCTTTTCCAGATTCCGAGCGCGGCAACCGCTCCGATGGAGCTCGCGCAGGCCGACTCGGGGCTCGGCTGAGCGTGTGAGGGGCCCGATCATCTCTCGGCGGACGGCGAGCCCCGCTCGGCCGGCGGAAAGGCCGGCACAGCCCTCGGGCGCCAGGTTTGCGCCGCCACCCGAACGCAAACCGATGTTGCGCCGGAGCTGGGGCCGCGGCCCAGGGGGCGACGCTGCTGCGCCGGCTGTATGATGCGCTACGCACTGCAATCATCGATGGCAGCCTATCGAGGGAGTTGCAGTCTGTCAGGTCGGGCGCGCGTCGCGACTGCGAACCGCACTGATCCGTCCACCCCTGTCGGGCCCCGGATCGCCATTGCGTGGTGTTCGTGCGAGGATGGATGCCGGCGTACCGCTGGGCGTGGTGGCGGGGATGGGAGCTTCACGTATGCGTCGATTGCAGCAGGTCATGTTTGCCGCGCTCACGAGTGTGCTCGTCACCGACCCGGCCGCGGCCCGGACGCGCCCGACAGTCATTCCGCTCGAGCTGTATCTCGGTGTTCTGCCTTCGCTCGAGGTCCGGTTCGCCGGAGGCGAACACACCATGCTGCTCGACACCGGCGGTGGCCTCACCGTGGTGACCCCCGCGACCGCTGCCGCGATCGGCTGTCATCCCTGGGGACGGCTCACGGGCTTTCGTATGCGGGGCGATCGGGTGGACATGCGCCGCTGCGACCGGGTGACGCTCAGTGTCGAAGGCCGGCGCGTGCACCTGTCCGAGGCCGGGGTGTGGGACTTCGGGACGGCGCTGCCGAAGAATGCGCCACCACTCGCCGGCTCGATCGCGCTCGATGCGTTCGCCCACCGCGCCGTGACGCTCGACCTGGCGAAGCGGCGACTCATCATCGAGACCCGCTCAAGCCTTGCGGCGCGCCTGCGCCGCGAGCACGCGGTCGCGGCGCCCGTGCGGTTCGAGCGCGAGATAAATGGCGCCTCCGTGGTGCCTCTGCTTGGCATCGACACGCCGAAGGGGCGCCTGTGGATGGAAATCGATTCGGGAAGCGACGGCGAGGTGATCGTCAACAGGCCCCTGGCGCACGCGCTCGGCCTGGATCCGCGCGACAGCCGGCCGCAACCGATGACCGCCCCGATCGCAAGGGGCCTTCGGCTGCAGGCGCCGGCTCGCCTGACGGACCTCGTCATCGACGGTGACATCGGCGAGCCGGTGCTGCGCCGCTGGGTGATCACCGTGGACCTGGCTCACGGAAAGCTATGGCTCGCGCCCGCGGCGGGCGTCGGGACCGGATCCGCGGCCCACAACGCCCGGCCATGACGCCCGCCGACGGCGTATCCCGATTCAGGATGTGACCTGGAAGGTCGCGGACTTCAGGCTCACCGAGTCCGGTCCGACCATCACGCGGAAGGTGCCCGGCTCGACCACGTGGCGCATGTCCTCGTTCCAGATCGCGAAGTCCTTCCAGCCGAGCTTGAAGGTCACCCGCGTCGAGGCCCCGGGGGCCAGCCACACTCGCTTGAAGCCCTTCAGCGCCTTCACCGCCTCGGTCACCGAAGTGACCCGCTCGTGCAGGTAGAGCTGCACGACCTCGCTCCCGGCGACCTTGCCCGTATTGCGCACGTTCACCGTCACGGTCTGCGTGCCGTGAGCCGGGATACGGCTCGCCGAGAGCACCGGCCGGCCGATATCGAAGGTGGTGTAGGAGAGCCCGTAGCCGAAGGGGAACAGCGGGCTGTTGCGGGCAAACAGGTAGCCGCGATGCGAGCTTGGCTTCTCGTCGTAGTTGTAGGGCACCTGGCCCACCGAGCGCGGGATGGTGAGCGGGAGCTTGCCGCCCGGATCGGTCTTGCCGAATAGAACGTCCGCCATCGCCGTGCCGCCTTCCTGACCGAGGTACCAGCCCTCGATCAGGGCGTTGGTCCGGCCGAGGATGCGATTGACGGTGACCGGACACCCGTTGATCAGCACGGTGACCACGGGCTTGCCGAGGGCGAAGATCGCGCGCGCGAGCTCATTCTGCTGCGCGACGAGCCTCAGGCTGTCGCGGTCGCCGAGATGCGTCTGCGCCCATCCCTCGCGGCACAGTGCGCCACGCGTGCCGAGAACGAGCACGATCGCATCCGCGTGCCGGGCCACGCGTGTCGCCTGTTGGATGAGGGCGCGATTTTCCGCCGCCGGGGCGAGCGAAACGTGGTCGGTATAGTAGTTGTCGCCAGGGGCAACCAGGTGCACGCCCTTGGCATAGACGACGCGCACGCGCTTGCCGACATAACGGCGGATGCCCTCGAGGATGCCGACCGGATCAGTCGGGATGCCGGAGTACCCTCCGAGCCGCACCGGCCTCGCATTGGGGCCGATGACCGCCAGGGTCTTGATGCGCTGCACGTCCAGGGGCAGGGTGCCGTCGTTCTTCAGCAGCACGATGGCGTTCTGCGCCGCCTCGAGCGCGAGTGCGCGCGCCTGTGCGTCAGCGGTGATCTTCTCGGCGTAGCGGGCGCTCACATACGGATGATCGAACAGGCCCGCCTCGAACTTCAGGCGCAGTACGCCCCGCACCGCCGAGTCGATCTGCGGCATCGTCACCTTGCCGGCGGCGAGCGCCTGGGGAAGGTGGGAGAACGCCTCGCCGTCGGGGTAGTCGACATCGACCCCGGCGTGGAGCGAGCGAACCGCGGCATCGGTCAGGTTGGCGACGACGTGGTGCAGCGTCATCAGTTGCTCGATGCCGTCGTAGTCGCTCACCACCAGCCCCTTGAAGCCCCACTCCTTGCGCAGCACGTCGGTGAGCAGCCAGCGATTGGCATGCGAGGGGATCCCGCCGATCTCGTTGTAGGAGGCCATGACGATCTGGGCGTGCGCATGGTCGATGGCCGCCTGGTAGGGCTCGAAGTACATCTGGCGCAAGGTACGGCGCGTGATCTCGGCAGGCCCGACGTTCGTGCCCGCCTCCGGGACACCGTATCCGGCGAAGTGCTTGAGAGTCGCGAACACCCGCCCGGGACCGAGGGGAAGCGTGTTTCCCTGCAGGCCTCGCACCTCGGCGACCCCCATCCGGCTGACCAGATAGGGGTCCTCCCCGAAGGTCTCCTCGATGCGCCCCCATCGAGGGTCGCGCCCGAGGTTGATGACTGGCGTGAGCAGCAATTGCACTCCCCGAGCCCGCGCCTCGCGGGCAACGACGGCAAATACGCGACTGACCAGCGATGGATCCCATGAGCTTGCCAGTGCGATCGCCTGCGGAAAGCTGGTGGCACCCACGGCCATGTAGCCATGCAGCCCCTCGCTGTGAAACAGCGCGGGAATCCCGAGACGGGTGTCTTTGATGTCGTAGCGCTGAATGGCATTGACCAGTTCGACGGTGCGGCGAAGGCTGCGGAACCCGCCGGGCTGGCCGTTGATGTCCTCCGGACGGGCCACCTGCCCGATGCCTTCGGGAAAGAGTCGCGCCGCCTTGGCGGGGTCGAAGTTCCCGCGCGCATCCTCGATCCCGGGCTTGCGCTGCCAGATGCCGCTGATCTGGGCGATCTTCTCCTCGAGGGTCATCCTTGCGAGCAGGTCATCGACACGGGCGTCGATCGGGGCGTTCGGGTTCTTGTAGAGCGGCTGTGTGGTGGCGCTCGCGGCGCGAGGGGCGAGCCCCGGAGCGAGGAGCGCGGCCAAGGCGAGCGCGCAGGGCGCGCCCATGCGTGATATGCGGAAAAGCGACACGATCTCCCCCCTTGCCGTCGATGTCATGTGATACCGATATCATAACCAAATCAGTCGGCCGGTATAGGGCCATCGCTGCGTAGCGCTTGGCTCGATTCGAAATTGCCAAGCCGGAATGTGAGCGCTATCATGAAAAATCACGGGCTGCGCTCCGGCTCCAGGCGCCATCGCGGCCGATCGTGCAGAAGGGGGCCAGGTTGAAAGCTGGACATTGGCTGGGAGCGCTCGCTCTGTTGCTGGTGAGCGCCACGGGCTGGACCGCGCCGCGGTCCTACCAGAACTTCAAGGTCACGGTCTACATACCCGTGCGGGTGGTGAAGCGCATGGCGCGCGATCCGGCCTGGATGCGCTCGAGCTGGAAGGAGATCGGCTCGGCACTGCACGTCGACCAGGTGTTCATCGAGAGCTACCGCGCCGGAGTGAGCGCCGATGGCGCGCAGCTCGATCGCGTCAAGCATTTCTTCGAGTCGCGCGGCGTCGCGGTGGCCGGGGGCATGGCCATGCTCGGTCCGGGCCGCGGCGGGCAGTTCAACACCCTCGATTACGCGTTGCCGGCCGACCGCGCGCTCGCGCGGCGCATGTCGGCGCTCACGGCGCGTCACTTCAATGAGTTCGTGCTCGATGATCTTTATTTCTTCAATACCAAGAGCGATGCGGACATCGCGGCCAAGGGCGGGCGCAGCTGGGCCGAGTATCGCATGCGAACGATGGACGAGGTCTCGCGGGATCTGATCCTCGGCCCCGCCAGGGCCGCCAACCCCAAGGTTCGCATCATCATCAAGTTCCCGAACTTCTACCCCTCGTTCCAGGGCATGGGGTTCGATCTCGTGCATGAGCCGAAGATCTTTCCCGAGATCTGGACGGGCGATGAGACGCGCTATGCGCCCACCACCGATCAGGAACTGCTGCCGTACGAGAGTTACGAGATCTTCAGGTATTTCGAGAACATCGCGCCCGGGCGCAACGGCGGCGGCTGGGTGGACCCGATCGCCATGCACGATCTCGACCGCTACGCCGAGCAGCTCTGGGACACGATTCTCGCCAAGGCGCCCGCGATCAACCTGTTCGAGTACACCGACCTCTTGAGGATCGCCGATCCGAAGAACCGCGCCCCCTGGCAGCACCTGCCCACCACATTCAACTACCGGCGCATGGTGCTGGAGTGCTGCGCAACGCCCGGGGCTCCCGCGGCCCGCCATCCCCGCCTCGCCGATGCGGTAGCGTACTCGCTCCGTCAGGTCGATCGGATCGCAGGAGGCCTCGGGGAGCCTCGCGGGCTTGCGGTGTATCGGCCGCTCGATTCGAGCGGCGAGGACTTCCTGCCCGAGATGCTCGGCATGATCGGCATTCCGGTCGAGATGTATCCGCGGTGGCCGAACGCCCACTCGGTGCTCCTCACGCAAGCGGCGGCGCACGATCCGCGGATCGTGACGGAAATCGAGTCGCATCTGCGCGCCGGCGATCGCGTGATCATCACCTCGGGCCTGTTGCGTGTGCTGCAACACCGCGGCTTCGATCGAGTCACCGATATGCGCCTCACGCACCGCATCGTGGCTCCCACCCGTTACGTGGAGGGATTCGGCTTTGGCGCCGGCACGGTGCTCGGCAAGAGCCGGCCGATCCTCTTTCCCTTGATCCATTTCTACACGAACGAGGATTGGGCCGTGCTGAGAGGTCTGGACGATGCGGGCGGCGTGCCGCTGCTCCTGATGGATCATTACGGGAAAGGCGAGCTGTACGTGCTCGATGTGCCGGAGGAGCAGAACGATCTCGCCTCACTCCCGCCGCCGGTGCTCGATGCGCTGCGCCGCTTGCTCACGCCGGGCCTGCCGAGGCTCGAGGGGCCCGCGCAGGTGAGCCTCTTCGACTACGCCAATGGCGCTCGGGTGGTGGAGTCCTACCTCGACCAGCCCGTCGCGGTCCGCCTCATCGACGGGTCGGCCCATCTCGAGGACCTCTCGAGCGGCACGGTCCTCGAGGGTGAGCCGCTGGCCTCGGTCGGGTCGCCCCCCGGCGGGGGCGCAAGAGCCGCGCCGCGGCAGTACGGCTACGAGCTGCGGGTGGAGCCGCATAGTCTCGTGGCCTTGCGGGAGCGGCCATGAGCGCCCGGCCGCCGATCCGCACGGTGTTGGCGTGGGCGTTACTCGCCTGCGCGGCGGGCATGGCCGGGTCCGGGGTGCGCGCGCGGGGATCGCCCGTGGCGCATTGGGTGGGCACGTGGGCCTCCTCTCAGCAGATTCCGGAGCCGGCGAACGCGCTGCCGGCCGCGAAGTTCGCCAACGCGACGCTCCGTCAGATCGTGCATCTGTCCCTGGGCGCAAGGCGGCTGCGGGTGCGCCTGTCGAATGCCTTCGGCACCCGCGCCCTCTACATCACCTCGGTCGAGATCGCCCGCCCGGTCTCGCTCGCGAGCGGCACCATCGACCCCGCGACCAACACGGTGCTCACGTTCAATGGCCGTCGGGGCGTCATCATTCCGGCGGGGGCGGTCTATTACTCGGACCCCGTCGCTTTCGATGCGCCGCCGCTGTCGAATCTGGCGATCACGATGCATCTGCAGGCGCCGCCCGAGGGTGAGACCAGCCATCCCGGTGCCCGTGAGACCTCCTTCCTCGCCCCCGGTGATCATGTCGCGGCCGCCCGCCTGCCCGGGGCCAGGCGATTTGCGCACTGGTTCTTTCTCTCCGGGGTCGATGTGCTCGAGCGCCGCCAGGGCGCGGCCATCGTCGCGCTAGGGGATTCGATCACCGACGGACACGCCACGCCCGACAACAGCGATACCCGCTGGCCCGATGACCTCGCGAGACGCCTGCAGTCCTCGCCGGCGACCCGCGACCTCGGCGTGGTCAATGTGGGCACCGGCGGCAACCGGCTGCTGCGCTACGGGCTCGGTCCCGATGCGCTGGCGCGCTTCGATGGCGATGTGCTCGCGCAGAGCGGCGTGCGTTATCTCATCGTGCTCGAAGGGGTCAACGATCTCGGCACCGCGACCATGCACGGAAGGATCCCGCCCGCGCAGCACGCGGCACTCGTGCGCCACATCATCGGCGCCTACCGACAGATCATTCTCCGGGCGCACGCCGAGGGTATACGCGTGATGGGCGGGACGATCACCCCGTTCACCGGCTCGACCTACTATCACCCATCCGCCGCAACGGAAGCCGACCGCGAGAAGATCAACGCCTGGATACGCACGCCGGGGCATTTCGACGCGGTGGCCGATTTCGATGCGGCCGTGCGCGATCCGGCGGACCCGCATCGCCTGCGCCCCGCGTACGATTCCGGCGACCACCTGCATCCGAACCCGGCCGGCTATCGCGCGATGGCCGATGCCGTTCCCCTCGCATTCTTCGCCCCGAGCGCAGCGGCCGCGCGGGCCGCCGCCCCGAAGCTCACCGGCGTTCCGTTTCATGCCGACGGCATTTACGCTCTGGGTCAGAAGGTCGGCTGGACGGTGAGCCTCGCGCCGGGGCAGAGCCCGCCCGCGGGTTCGTTCCGCTACACGATCAAGACCAACGATCTCGATGTCCGCAAGACCGGCCGATTCACGCTGTCCTCGGGACCGGTGAGGATCACGACGCGGCTAGATGAGCCTGCGATGGTCTACGTCGCGGTTGACTACCATGCGCAGCGCGTCGCAACGTTCGGTGCCGCCGTGGCGCCGACATTGCTCAGGCCTGCGGAGCCTGCGCCTGCGGATTTCTGGTCCTTCTGGAAACGCCAGCTCGCGAGGCTCGGCAAGGTGCCGATGGACCCGGTGTTGACGCCGATGCCAACCGCGCAACCGGGCGTGAAGCTCTACAGGGTGAGACTCGACAGCGTCGGCTCTCACGTACGCGGTTACCTCGCGATGCCCGCCAAAGGCCGCAGGTTCCCGGCGCTCATTCTCTATCAATGGGCGGGGGTGTATCCGCTCGATACCTCCTGGGCCACCAATCGCGCCGCGCAGGGCTGGCTCACCCTCGATGTCGACTCGCACGACATCGCCCCGAGTGAGGGCAGCGGCGTGCCGCAGGACTATCAGGCGATCGGCGATCACAGCCGCCGGACCTCATACTTCCTCGACATGTACCTGCGTGACACCCGGGCGCTGCAGTACATCCGCCGCAGCCCCGCTTGGGACGGCAAGACGGTGGTGTTCCTCGGCACCAGCATGGGCGGTCAGCAGAGCCTCGTCACCGCGGGACTCAACCCCGGAAAGGTGACCGCCGTGCTGGTCGATGAGCCCGCCGGCACCGACATGAATGGCCTGGCGCACGGCCGCAATCCCGGGTACCCGTACTACGACACGACCGATGCGAAGCTGCTCGCGACCGCGCGCTATTTCGACCCCGTGAACTTTGCGCCGCACATCACCGCCGCGGTCCTCGCCGCGATGGGATTCATCGATACGACGGCGCCGCCGGCGGGCATCTGGACGGCACTCAACGAGATACCGGGGCCGAAGGAGGCGGTGCCCTTGATCGACTCCGATCACAACAACATCACCCCGGACAAGCAGGACGCCTGGCTCGAGCGTTCCGAGGCGGTCCTCGCCACGCTCGCGCACGGGGGACGGTTCGTGCCGAACGAGGCGCTCACCCGGCCGCAGTCGAAGCGGGAGTGAGCGATCGTCTCGAGTGATCTCAGCGCAGTGTCGAGCACCGAGCGGGCAGGGCGGGTCCGCTGGGGCGTCTGCGCGCTGCTCTTCTGGGCGACGACGCTCAACTACTTCGACCGCCAGGTGCTCGGGGTCCTCGCGCCCACATTGGGCCACGCGCTCGGCTGGACGCAGCTCGACTACGGCTACATCGTCGCGGCCTTCCAGCTCGCCTATGCCATCGGACTCATGTTTTCCGGTCCGCTCATCGACAGGCTCGGCACGCGCGTGGGCTATGCGCTTGCGATTTCCGTGTGGGCGCTCGCGGCGGCAAGCCATGCGCTCGCACGCACGGTGCTCGCGTTCGCCGCCGCGCGTTTCATGCTGGGGCTTGGCGAGTCGGGCAATTTGCCCGCGGCCGTAAAGACCGTCTCTGAGTGGTTTCCGCGCCGCGAGCGGGCCTTTGCCACGGGTCTGTTCAACGCCGGATCCAACGTGGGTGCGGTGCTCGCGCCGCTTGCCGTACCGTGGGTGGCCGAGCTGTGGGGGCTGCGCTCGGGCTTTCTCGTGACGAGCGTGCTCAGCCTGTTATGGCTTGCGACGTGGCTCACCGTGTACCGCGCGCCGCAGCGCCACCCGCGCCTGTCGCAGCTCGAGCTCCAATACATTCGCAGTGACGGGGACACGGGCTCGGCCGGCAGCCTTCCCTGGAGGCACCTGCTGCATCACCGCCAGGCCTGGGCATTCGTGACCGGCAAGTTTCTCACCGACCCGGTGTGGTGGTTCCTTCTCTTCTGGCTGCCGAAGTTCTTCAGTCACCGCTATGGGCTCGACCTCACCGAACTCGGCGCGCCGCTCGTGGCGGTGTACGTGATGGCCGACGCCGGCAGCATCGCCGGCGGCTGGCTCGCCGGGCGGCTCATGAGGCTCGGCTGGAGCCTCAACGCGGCGCGCAAGGGCGCCATGCTCGTCTGCGCCCTCGCCGTGGTGCCAATCGTCTTTGCGCCCTGGATGGCGCATCTTTGGGGCGCGGTGGCGCTGATCGGTCTTGCGGCGGCGGCTCATCAGGGCTGGTCGGCCAACCTCTTCACCGCCGCCTCGGACCTCTATCCGAGCGCGGCGGTGGCCTCGGTGGTCGGATTCGGCGGATTCGCCGGAGCGGTGTCCGGGGCCCTGGTGGCGACGGCGGTGGGGTTCGTTCTGCAGGCGACCGGCAGCTATACCGTGCTGTTTGGGATCGCCGGAGGCATGTATCTTCTGGCGCTCGCCCTGATGCACGTGCTGGCGCCGCGGTGGACGGCGGTTCGGGGCTCGGGTGTCGGGTGAGACAACCTTCGGGGAGTGGATGTATGAGCGGAGTGGGTGTATGAGCAACGTTTCGAGCGGCCCACAGGAGTCTCCCGGCGGGCCACCGCTCGGGAGCGCGGATCTCAGCGGCGCTGCGCGGGATAGGGAGATCGTCGCCGCGCGCGTCATCGTCACCTGTCCCGGGCGCAACTTCGTGACACTCAAGATCGAGACGCGCTCCGGAGTGTTTGGTCTCGGGGACGCGACGCTCAATGGTCGCGAGCTCGCCGTGGCCGCCTACCTCGAGCACCATGTGATCCCGAACCTGATCGGGCGCGACGCGGGGCGTATCGAGGACACCTGGCAGTTCCTCTATCGGGGCGCGTACTGGCGGCGGGGTCCGGTCACCATGACCGCGATCGCCGCGGTCGATGTGGCGCTGTGGGACATCCTCGGCAAGATGGCGGGGCTGCCGCTCTATCGGCTGCTCGGCGGCCGCTCGCGCGAGGGCGTGCTGGTATACGGCCATGCGAGTGGGCGGGATGTCGAGGAGACGAGCGCCGAGGTGGCGCGGTTCGTGTCGATGGGATATCGGGCGGTGCGGGCGCAATGCGGGGTGCCGGGGCTGAAGAAGCCGTACGGCGTCACCCGCGAGAAGAACGCGTACGAGCCGGCCGAAAGCGAACTGCCGGCCGAGACGGTTTGGTCGACGCCGGCCTACCTCGAGATCGTTCCCAAGCTCTTCGAGCGGCTGCGCGCCGATCACGGCACGCAGCTCGAGCTCCTGCACGATGCCCATCATCGCCTGAGGCCGATCGAGGCGGCGCGACTCGCCCGCGATCTCGAGCCTCACCGGCTCTTCTGGCTGGAAGATGCGACGCCGGCGGACAATCCCGAAGGCTTCGAGCTCATCCGGCGACACTCGGTGACCGCGCTCGCGGTGGGCGAGGTGTTCAACTCGATCTACGACTGCAGGCGCCTCATCGAGGGCCAGCTCATAGACTTCATCCGCACGACCCTCGTGCACGCGGGCGGCATCACGCACGTGCGCCGCATCGCCGATCTCGCCGCGCTGCATCAGGTGCGAACGGGCTTCCATGGCGCCACCGACCTTTCGCCCGTGACCCTGGGGGCGGCGCTGCACTTCGACACGTGGGTGCCGAACTTCGGCATCCAGGAATACATGCACCACACTGCGCAGACGCTCGAAGTCTTCCCCAACGATTACACCTTCCGCGACGGGCGGCTGCACTGCGGTGAGAGTCCGGGTCATGGCGTCGGCATCGACGAGAAGCTCGCCGCGCGCTTCCCCTATACACCAAGGCAACTGCCGATCGCCCGCCTCGAGGACGGCACGATGTCGGATTGGTGAGCGGCGGCATCGTATGAGCTGATTCGTAAAAGATGCGGCCAGTGCCGATCGCAGCCTGGCCGAGAACAACAGGGGGAACAATGAGAACTAGAAGCCGCAGGCGCGCGTACGGTCTACTGCTCGGCGCCACCGCGATCGATACCCAGTATGCATGCGGGTTCGCGCTGGCGAATGACGGCAACGCCATCCTGCCTCTTTCGGCCGGCCCGGGATTCGTGTTCGGAACGTTCAGCCACGTGCTGACCCCGATGGCCGACACCGTCAGTTGCGGCGCAGCCGCAAGCGGCAATGGGGCGATCGTCTCGCTCAACGGGAGCACTTTGCTCGCCTCGAGTGAGACGGTGGAGCCCTCAGGCCCCGCTGGCGCGGTGGCGGATTTCGTGGGCGACAAGTAACTGAACGGCTTCTCACCCCTTGAGCGCCGTTCGAGGTCACCGAGGGACCGGGATATCGGCGGGCGGGCAGGCGGGACCTGTGCCCGGAGTGCCCTCCACGTACGGGATGCAGAACGCCTCGTAGGTCTTCAGCGGCTCCGGTGGCGGGGCCGCTCCCGGTGGCAGGGGCCGGTGCGAGATCGAGCGGAAGTAGGCGATGCTCGCATCGCGCCACCACTCGGCATCTCTCACCTGTATGGTGAGAAAGTCCGCCGTGAGCCGATAGCGTTGAGGATCGACGTACCGCGCGAGGCGGCTCCAGGTCGTGCGCATGCGCTTCACCGCCGTGACGCCGCGGTCATAGTGGCTCACCAGGGAGTCCCAGAGTGTCCGGCCCGAGCGCATGCGGTAGTTCCAGGGCAGGTGGTGGAACCAGAGGAGCAAGTCCGTCGGGCAGTGGGCGAGGCTGGCAAATTCCGCCGCGACGTGCGGGGAGTACTGGGCAACGGCGTCGCTCCCGGTCGCCGTGCGATCGAATCCGATCCCCTGCGCATCGGCGCGGCTGTAGTAGGTGCTCGACCACTCGGACGGAAATCCCTTGCCCGGGTGCACCCAGGGACCGGGGCCGAAGTGCGTGCCCGCGGCCATCTGGCTCGCGAGCCCGAGCGGGTCCATGTAATCGACCGCCGCCTCGCGCGAGCGCATCATCATCCTCACCACGGGCCGCACGAACGCCGCCTGGTTGGTGAAGGTCATGCGCACCCATTCCTGCGCGATGGCTCTGGCGGAGGCCGTGGGATCCCACGCCATGCGGCCGAACACATACCAGTTCGCCTGGTTGAAGATCGAGCCGCACCAGTTGCGATCCGAGCCGATGTTGGCGACGCCGGCGATGGCGGTCTCGCGCTCCCCATAGAGCGAGCCGTCGATGATCCGGGCCACCGTCGAGCCCGGGCCCGCCGCCCAGGTGTCCGAGCGCAGCACCTCCTGGTAGAGCGGCCCGAGGTAGGTGAAGCTCGTCTGGTGCCCGAGATACTCCTTGGTGATCTCGAGCTCGAGCATGAGGTTCGTTCTCGGCATGGCGCCAAAGAGCGGGTGGAAGGGCTCCCGGGGCTGGAAGTCGAGCGGACCGTTCTTCACCTGCAGGATCACGTTGTCCTGGAACTTGCCGTCGAGGGGCTTGAACACATCGTAGGCCTGCCTGATGCGGTCTTCGGCTCCCGGGCTCGTCGAGTAGAGGAAGGTGCGCCACATGACGATGCCGTGGTGAGGGGCGAGGGCGCGGGCGAGGAGGTTGGCCCCTTCGGCCTGCGTGCGGCCGTAATCGGACGGTCCCGGCTGGCCTTCCGAGTTGGCCTTCATCAGAAAGCCGCCGAAGTCCGGAATGTCGCGGTAGATCTCGCTCACCTTGCGCGCCCACCAGCCCTGCACGGCCGGATCGAGCGGATCGGCGCTCTTGAGCTTGCCGAGGGCGATGGGCTCGCTGAAGGGGACCGACAGGTAGACGCGGATGCCGTAGGGGCGCAGGACTTGCGCGAGCGCGGCAACCTTCTCGAGGTATAGCGGCTCGAGAATGACCGGACTGGCGTTGACGTTGTCGAGGACGACGCCGTTGATGCCGATCGAGGCGCAGGCGCGGGCAAAGTCGGTGTAGCGCGGCGAGAGGTACTCCGGCAGCTCACCCCACTTCCAGAGCGAGTCTCCCGCATAGCCGCGCTCCACCGTGCCATCGAGGTTGTCCCAGAAATCAAGTACCCGGTGGCGGATCTTCGGGCGCGAGACCATGTCCAGGTGTTCTATGGGTCTTCGGGTCTGGATGAGGCGCAAGAAGGCGAACGCCCCATAGAGCACGCCGATGTCGCGCCGGGCGGCGATGACGATCGTGCGGTGGCCGTGCACCTGAAGTGTGCGAATGAGGTAGCCCTGCGTTCCCGTGGGCGC
Source organism: Gammaproteobacteria bacterium (assembly GCA_027452045.1). Taxonomy (GTDB): domain Bacteria; phylum Pseudomonadota; class Gammaproteobacteria; order Steroidobacterales; family Steroidobacteraceae; genus 13-2-20CM-66-19. Next base: position 10,164 of record DAIDHH010000031.1, on the reverse strand, counting down.
AAGATCGAGCGGGAGCGAGCGGATCAGGGCGGAGGAGCGGGGCGTGCCGATGAGAATCGCCCCGTTCGTGGTGACTCGAGGGCTGAGCCGCGGTGGGCGGCCGAGGAGGCCGGTAAGGCCCCGCAGCAGCTCCGACTGCGCGGCGCGCAGGGTCGCCGATGGGGCGCGGGACCGCAGTCGGTGCGCCGCGCGCGTCCCGGGAGCGCCGTTCTGCGAGATCAGCTCCGTCGCGGCGCGCCGGTAGCGCGCCCGCCATACACCATGTACCGGCACATAACGCAGCCACAGGCGATGGCCGTCGCCGGCGCGGGCACCCGGTGCGTTCACGCAGGCAAACGCCAGGGCAAGGAGCAGCGTCGCCCGGAATTCGCGGCGGCCGGCGCCGGTTGGTGGTGGCAGATGGCTCGGCATGACGCCCCCTTGCGCTGCTGCGTGGCTGCGGCATGATAGCGTTACCACGAGAGTGATCACAATGAGCGGCGCGCAGCGGGCCGATGCGGACCCTGCGGCGCCGTTGCGAGGCGCGAGTGTGAACGAGTTGAACCGCAGGGCCGCAATGCCAGAGGATGCCCGCCATGCACGCCGATGCCGATAGCGAGACAGCACGCTGGATGAGGGTTGGCCGGATCGCCGCGCTCGGGGAGCCGCTGCTCGAGCTGCAGCCGGCCGAAGACGAGATCCGTCTGGCATTCGGCGGCGACGTCGCGAACTGCCTGGTGTGTCTCGCCCGGATACTCGGGGCGGGCGGTCCGCAGCTCTCGCTCGTGAGCGCCCTCGGGGACAGTGGCTACTCCGAGTGGCTGAGGGAGCGGCTGCGGCGTGAGGGCATCAACCTTGGCGAGCCGCCGCTCGCGGGCGAGCCGGGCCTTTACGGACTGCCGCTCGATCCGCGGCACCGGCCCGGGTTCTCGTACTGGCGCTCGGCATCGGCGGCGAGCGAGTTCCTGCGCTCGCCCGACCCGCGCCAGCTCGAGATGCTGCTGGGGGATCCGGATGTTCTGCTGGTGACCGGGATCACGCTCGCACTGTGCTCGGCGGCGAGCTTTCGGCATCTGTGCCAATGGATCGAGCGGCATCGCCTCCGATGCCGCATCGTATTCGACGTCAACTACCGCGCGCGTCTCTGGCAGAGCGAGAGCCTTGCCCGGGAGCGCATCGGCACGCTCGAGGCGCTCGCTGAGGTGATCGCAACGGGGACCGAGGACGAGAAGGCCCTCTGGGGCTGCGCGGACGAGGCGGCGATCGCGCGCCGCCTCGGTGCTCACCGGGGCGAGTGTGTGATCCGGGGGGGTGCGGCGGGATGTTGGGTGGGCGCGGCGAATCGCTGGCAGCACGTTCCCACGCTGCCGGTGCGCGCGCTCGATACGGCCGGTGCCGGAGATTCACATCTCGCGGGCTATCTGGCCGCGCGGATCGGAGGGTGCGCACGCGCCGAGGCTGCCGCCTACGCGAACCAGGTTGCCGCGGTCATCGTCGGACAGCGCGGCTCCGCTCCACGCGAAGGGCTGGCGTTTCCGCCACTGCCCGCTCAGCCGAGCGGCTCGACGTCGTGAAACTTCGTGTAATCGAACCGGTCGATGCCGTCCTCGCCCGGCGTCAGGATGTCGGCGAACTTATGCTGCCAGCGCAGCATCGACATCGGGTACTCCTGTTGCGCGATCAGCGTCTGCTTGGTGGCTTCGTCGACGCCGCTCAAGGTGAGCAGCAGCAAGGCGTCCGAGGCCTCGAGCGATTCGGCCGAGACACCGGCGAGGGGACTCGTCTCATCGATGGTGTGCATCAGCGTCCAGCCGAACAGAAAAATGGGTTGCTCGCTGCGGCGCAGGCGCAGATCGTGGATCCGGCGCAGGTGGTGGCCTTCGACGGTTCGCTCATCGCGGATCAGACGCAGCTGCGCGCGGGCTTCCATGACCACGTTCTGCCGCTCGTTGGCGGCGCGCAAAACCAACGTGAGCTTGCCATCGAGGGGCCGGATGACCGCGTGCCGGGCGAACAGGAACCGGGCGGTGGGCCTGGAGAAGCGCGCGAACATCATGCCCGCGATCACACCGAGGCTCATCATGCCGGTGAAGATCTCCAGTGAGGCAACGATGTGCGTGTACACCGTCCGCGGGTGCATGTCGCCATAGCCGACGGTGGCGAGGGTCTCGACGCTGAAGAAGAACCGGCCCCAGAACCCCGGTGGATCGAGATGGGTGATGCCGTTCGGCTGCAGCGAGTAGGCCAGGGCGAACAGCAGATTGCTCAGCACGAAGAAGGCGGCGAAGCGGGCAAAGAGTCTCGGCCAGCTCGTGGTCATGAACACGTGATACAGATCCCGCCAGCGCCGCCGCGGCAGGCCCTGGAGCTGCACCTTGCGGCCCGAGGGCAGGGTGCGGGTGAGAGAGGGCTGTTTCATCACGGTGCGCAGTGTAGCGCGGGGCGGGGAAACCTCGCCCCTTGAGGTCTGCCCGCCCCCGCGCCGGCGCCGTCCGCTAGTCGGGACAGGAAGGCGCCCGGGCGGTCTGGGAGTCCAGCCGGATGTTGGCGAGGCTCACCGCGAGCCGTCCCGTGCCCGAGAGGGCGAACGGTGTGATGATGTGCTTCAGTTGCGCGCCGGCCTTCGCGAAGCACTGCAGCGGGATCGCGAGATGGCGCCACTGGCCGCGGGGCGCATGGCGCAGCACCCGGGTGATCGGCAGCGCGCCGGTGCAGCCGGCTCCGCAGCCCATGGCGAGGGTGACGGCGGCGGTGGGAGCCTCATCGACGCGATAGTCGAAGGCGAGAGCCATCTGGCCATTGGCCTGACGCGTGAGGTCGATGGGCGTGGGGCCGGTGAGCTCGGCGGTGGCCGCGCCCGCGCCCGACCAGGAGAGCTCGCGGGCGTCCTCCTGGCGCGCCTTGTCGACGGGGCGAAGGGTGAGGCGCCCGAGCGGGGTGTGGCCGATGCCGCGTGCCAGGGGCTGTGCGGCGGCATCCTCGGCCACCGCCCAATGCCAGCCCGGGCCGGGCTTGCCGGCGGTGAAGTACAGGTTCGGATCGACGCTGGGCATCGGGGGGAGCCCGGTGCGCTCGCTCAAGCGCGCCAGAGCGCCGTTGCGGGCATCGGTGAGCCCGTAGCCGACGGGGAACAGCGGCGTGCCCGGGGAGTCGAGGCCGAACTGCAGGGGCGTGCGCGGCCAGGCAAAGGGCAGCGTGCCGTGGAAGTCATAGCGGATGGCCCCGTTCGGGGCGCGAAACAGCACATCCGCCACCCCCTCGCCCTCGGAGCCCGGGAGCCAGGCGGCCACGAAGGCGGTGGAGGCATTCAACTCCGGGTTGACCCACAGCGGGCGGCCGGAGAGAAACACCGAGACCACCGGGATGTGCGCGGCGCGCAGGCGCCGCAGGAGCTTCAGCGGCGCATCGTTCGCGGGGCTGAACTCGAGGTTCGGCACATCGCCCTCGAACTCCGCGTACGGGTGCTCGCCATAGACCACGATCGCCACATCGGGCTTGTGGGTGTAGGCGCCCGTGACGCTCAGCTCTGCGGTGCCCCCGGCGGCCCTCACCGCCGCTTCGATCCCCTGCCAGATCGACTGCCCGTGCGGGAAGTCGGCATTGGTGGTGCCGGTGCCCTGCCAGGAGAGCGTCCAGCCCCCGCACTGCATCGGGATGTTGTTCGCCCCGACCCCCGCCACCAGCACCCGCTCGTGCGGGGACAACGGCAGCAGGTGATGCGCGTTCTTCAGCAGCACCAGCGACTCGCGCACCGCGCGCCGCGCAAGCGCGCGGTGCGCCGCATCCCCGAGGAGCGCAAAGTGCCCGGCGAGGGGACGCGAGGCCGGAGGGCCCTCGGTAAAGAGGTGATCACGCAGCTTCACCCGCAGCACCCGCCGCACCGCATCCTCCAGGCGGCTCCTGGGGATCTGCCCCGAGCGCACCTGCTCGAGGGTGTTCTCGAACAGCCGCTTCCAGCCATCGGGGGCCATGAACACATCGAGCCCCGCGTTCAGCGCCCGCGGGCAGCTCACATCGCTGCACCCCGGCACCTCCCCCTGGGCGTTCCAGTCCCCGATCACGAACCCATCGAAGTGCCAGCGCTTCTTCAGCACCTGGGTCAGCAGCCCCTGGTTGGCGAGCATCTTCTCGCCCTGCCAGCTCGAGAAGCTCGCCATGATCACCTGCGCCCCAGCCCCGAGCACCGCGGGGTAGCCGGCCGCATCGCGCTCGCGCAGCACCGTCTCGCTCTCGGGGTTGTTTCCCTGGTCAACGCCGCGCGTCCCCCCATCGCCCAAGTAGTGCTTCGGGGTGGCAATCACATGATCGGCATCCAGAAAGCCCGCCGTGCCCGGCGCCCCCTGCAGCCCGAGCACGAGCGAGCGGCCATCGCGGGCCACCCGCCTCGGGTCCTGCGAGTAGCTCTCGTAGGTGCGGCCCCAGCGATCGTCCGAGACCACCGCAATCGTCGGCCCGAAGGTCCAGTCGAGCCCCACCGCACGCACCTCCTCGGCGGTGGCGCGCCCGATCGCCCGCAGCAGCCCCGGATCGTTCGCCGCCCCGAGGGCGATGTTCTGCGGATAGATCGTCGCCCCGTAAATATCGTTCGCCCCGTGCACCGCATCCATGCCCCACATCTCGGGCACCGCACAGCGCGCATCATCCGGATGGAGCGAGGCCTGATAGAAGCGCTCGGCGAGTGACAACCAGGCGGCGGGCGCGGCCAGCAGTTTGTCACCGGGCTTGGAGTTGCCGCCGTTCAGGATCGTGCCGAGCGGGTAGCGGCGCAGGTCCGAGGGACGGATGGCGCTGATGTCCGCCTGGATGAGCTGGCCGACCTTCTGGCGCAGCGTGAGGCAGCTCATCAGCCGATCGAGACGCCGCTCGAGGGCAGGATCGGGCGCGAGCGCCGCCGGCACGCTCGGCCAGAGCTCCGGATGCACCACCGCCTTCGCGTGCCCCGCAAGCGCCCGAGGCCCGAGCGCCCACAACGCCGCGAGGCCCGCCCATGCAGCCCGCCGTATGACCCCGTCAGCGTGGAGGGCTCGATCTGATCTATTCATGATGGACGCAGCAAGTCCGGTGGAATGATAGCGGTATCATACGACGTTCCCGGGAGCAAAAGCCAGCGGCGAGTTGGCGAACGCCGTGCCGCCGGGCGCGGGGCATGTGATAATGTCCAACATCGTGCGTTGTCGGTGCACAACGTGGAGAAGCACAAAAAGCAGATGAACAAGCCGGCGCGCAAATCCAGAAGCGGGGCCCGCGGAAGCATCACCATCAAGGACGTCGCCCGCTATGCCGGTGTGTCGCCCATGACCGTGTCGCGGGTCGTCAATGGCAGCCAGTATGTGAGCGATGCCACGCGCCAGACGGTGCTGCAGGCGGTCCGCCAGCTCGGCTACTCGCCGAACATCGCCGCGCGCAACCTGGCGAGCGCCCGGGGGGAGCGCATGGGTCTGCTCTACGGCAACCCGAGCGCCTCCTACCTGAGCGAGTTCCTCGTCGGGGCGCTCGATGCCGCCACGCGCCACGGAGTGCAGCTCGTGCTGGAGAAGTGCGAGCTCACCCCGGCGGCTTCCCGCCGCGCGGTGCGCAGGCTGGTTGCCGGCGGAGTGGTGGGCGTGGTGCTGCCGCCGCCGCTGTGCGAGTCGGCCGTCATCCGCGCCGAGCTGCAGGCGGCGCGCATGCAGATCGTGGCCGTGGCCGCCGGCCGCCCGCCCGCGGACCTCATGTGCGTGCGGATCGATGACTTCGCGGCGGCGCGAGAGATGACCCGGTATCTGCTCGCGCTCGGTCACGAGCGCCTCGGCTTCATCAAGGGCCATCCCAATCAGACCGCGAGCGAGGAACGCTGGCGCGGATTCGTTTCGGCGGTGGAGGAGCACGGCCGCCTGCCTGCGCCGCGCGTCGAGCAGGGGTTCTTCACCTTCCGCTCGGGATTGGACGCCGCGCGCAAGCTCCTCGCCACGGAGCCGGCGCCGACTGCGATCTTCGCGAGCAACGATGACATGGCCGCGGCCGTCATGGCCGAGGCGCATCGGCGCGTCCTCGAGGTGCCGCACGACCTGACGGTGGTCGGGTTCGATGACAGTCTGATCGCCTCGACCATCTGGCCCGGGCTCAGCACCATCCATCAGCCCATCGCGCAGATGGCCGGAGAGGCCGTGGACATGTTGGTCACGGCGGTGCGGGGCGGCAAGCGTGGCGCCGCCGGCGAGGCGCCGCACCGGCTGGTCGCCCACGAGCTGATCGCGCGTGAGTCGGCGGCCCGGCCGAAGGGCGCCGCCGACTGATCCGCGTCACCGCCGCCCAAGCTTGACAAACCCCACCCCCGGGAGGATGGTAGCGATACCAAGACGGGGGGCAAGACTTGAACACGATGAGCAAGAGCAGTCATGGGCTCGTGATCGCACTGACGATCGCCGCGACCCTGGGTGGATTGCTGTTCGGATATGACACGGCGGTGATCTCCGGCGTCACCAGCGCCATCACGCACAATTTCGTCACGCCGCGTCATCTGACCGAAAGCGGCGCGAATTTTCTCTCCGGGCTCGCGATCGCCATCGCATTGCTCGGCTGCGTGATCGGGGCGGCGATCGCCGGCCCGCTGTCCACGCGGATCGGGCGCAAGGCGGGGCTGCTGATCGCCGGCGTCCTCTTTTTCGTCTCCTCGCTCGGGGCGGGATATCCGGAGTTCTTCTGGAGCCTCTTTGGCGCGGTGGGCTACCACGCGCTTCCCGCCTTCCTCTTCTATCGGGTATTGGGCGGAACCGCGATCGGCATGGCCTCGATGCTCGCGCCGATGTACATCGCGGAGGTGGCGCCGCCCTCCACACGCGGAATGTTGGTGACGTTCCAGCAGATCGCGATCGTGGTGGGCATCAACCTCGTCTATTTCGTCAACTGGCTGATCCAGGCGGGCCACAGCCGCGCCTACCTGATGAGTACCGCCTGGCGTCACATGCTCGCCTCGGCCGCGATCCCGGCGGCGCTGCTCATCGTGTGCATGCTGATCGTGCCCGAGACGCCGCGCTTTCTGGTGCTGAAGGACCGCGATGCGGAGGCGCTCGCGCTCCTCAAGCGGCTGGTCGGCGCCGATGCCGCGAAGACGCTGCAGGAGATCAAGGGCACGCTCATCGAGCACACGCGACCGCTCCTGTCCTTCGGTGCGCTCGTGCTCGTCGTGGGCGTGCTGCTCTCGGTGTTTCAGCAGGTCGTCGGCATCAACGCGGTGCTCTACTACGCGCCGCACATGTTCGAGAACATGGGCGCATCGACCAACCAGGCGTACTGGGAATCGGCCACTTTCGTCGGTGTGACGATGACGGCATTTACGCTGGGGGCGACCTTCACCGTGGACCGGCTCGGCCGCAAGCCGCTGCTCGTCGCCGGCGCACTGATCATGGCAGTGGCGATGATCGTGCTCGGGAGCCTCTTCGATCGGCACCTGGTCAGCGCGACGGTCGAGCAAGGCGCTGCGGCGAGCGGCGCGTCCTACCTCGCCATTGCGGCGGTGGTGGTCTACATCATCGGCTTCTCGTTTTCCTGGGGGCCGGTCGTGTGGGTGATGCTGGCCGAGATCTTCCCGAATTCCATCCGGGGCAAGGCGATGTCGATCGCGGTCGCGGCGCAGTGGATCATGAATTTCATCGTGTCGCTGACCTTCCCGATGCTGGACGGCAGCGCCTACCTCAATCGCTACTTCAACCACGGTTTCGCGTACTGGCTGTACGGGGCGGGGGCGATTCTCGCGGCGCTGTTCGTGGTGCGCTTCGTGCCCGAGACCAAGGGACGCTCGCTCGAGTCGATCCAGGAACTCTGGCATGGCGAGCTGAAGAACGCTCGCCTGAGCGGGGCGCAGATCATCGAGTAACCGCGCCGCGCAGTGCGACCCGCGCGTCGAGTGCCTGAGGGTGGGACCGCTCGGGCTAGACTAGGCTCTTTCGACCCACGGGACCGGAGAGCCTCTGATGCGACGCCGCGATTTTCTGCACCATTCCGTCTCGCTCGGCGCCGCGGCGATGAGTTTCGGCCTGCTGCCGCCGATGCCGGCGCGGGCGGCCGGGCGGGATGTCATCGAAGTCACCCTGGAGGGACGCCCGTTTCGCTATCCGGCCAGGACGGGCGCGGATTTCCTCGGACTTGCCTACAACGGGCAGCTCCCGGGGCCTTTGCTGCGCGTGCGTCACGGACAGACCCTCAGGGCCCGCTATCTCAACCGCACGGGCAGCCCCAGCACGATCCATTGGCACGGCATGATCCTGCCGAACGACATGGACGGGGTGCCGGGCGTCACGCAGCCGCCGATCCCCGATGGGGGCGAGTTCACGTACACCTTCAGGCCCGGTCCGCCGGGCCTTCGCTGGTATCACTCGCACGTCGAGCCGCAGACCGCGCTCGGATTGTTCGGAGCATTCGTGGTCGAAGACCCGAGCGAGGAGCGCGCGGACGTTGAAGTCGTTCTCGTGCTGCACGATGTGCCCGACATGCGCAGTTTCCGGGCCGCGGCTGCCGGCAAGAGCACGGCGTCGATGAACGTGCCGCCGGGGGTGGGGGCGATGCCTGGCATGGCCGGCATGGCCGGTATGGGTGCTCGCGCGGCGAGGCACACCATGGCGATGGGCGATGAGGTCAGGTATCTGGCCCACTGCGTGAGCGGCGCCGCGTATCCGCACACGCGGCCGATCATCGTCAAAGTCGGGCAGACCGTACGGCTGCGCATCCTCAATGCCAGTCCGACGCTCACGCACTATCTGCGCCTCGCGGGCCACAGACTGCGCGTGACCCACAGTGACGGTAATCCGCTCGCACGCGCGCTCACGGTGGATGCGCTCAGGATCGGGGTGGCCGAGCGCTATGACGCCTGGTTCGAGGTGACTCGGCCCGGGGCATGGCTGCTCGAGAGTCTCATGGCCGATACGCGCGACGAGCGTCAGTCGGTGCTCATCCGGACCGCCGATGCGGCGCGCCTCGAGCCCGAGTCACCCGCCGCCTCGCTCGAGGGTGCGGTGATGTTGACCTATGCGCGTGCCGGGGAGGGTACGCCCGAGCCCCATGGGCCCGAGCCGTTCGGTCCGGCCGATGTGCGTGCGGCGTTGGAGCTCGGGGGCGGCGCGAGAGGTGATCCGCACTGGAGCATCGATGGGAAGGTCTGGCCCCACACGCCGAAGATCAGTGTTCGCCGTGGTGATCGGGTGCTCATCCATTTCAGGAACTCGACAGGCATGACGCATCCCATGCACCTGCACGGTCACGTGTTCGAGCTGGTTGGAATCAACGGTCAGCGCCTGCGCTATCCCCTGCCCAAGGACACGGCACTCGTGCCCGCGGGGGGCTCGGCCACGTGGCGCTTTCTCGCCGACTCGCCCCCGGGGCGCTGGCTGCTGCACTGCCACAACGCCGTGCACATGATGGATGGCATGGTGACGGAGGTCGATTATCTCTAGCGGCATTGCCCGGGCGCCGCCCGCCGCGGCGCTGGGACGGGTTGAGTTGAGGACCGGCGCGCACATCGAGTTCAGGTCTCGATCCGGCGAGTCGCGCCACGGCGTTCACCGTACGCTGCCCCTCCCGTTTCAAAAGAGGAGGGTGCCATGGATTACCGCATCACGGGGCTGTCCCCAGAGCTCTTCGAGCCGTTTTATGGGCTTTCGGATGTCGAGCTCGCGTGGCATGGCGCGGCGCGCGTGCTGGTCGATGAGAAGCCCGGATATCCCGATCGGATCGGGCTGCGCGATGCCGAGCCCGGGGAGAGCGTATTGCTCGTCAACTTCGCCCACCTGCCCGTGCAGGGTCCGTACCGATCCTGCTACGCGGTGTACGTTCTCGAGGGCAGCCAAAGCCGGTACGATCGGGTCAACGAGCTGCCCGGGGTGTTTGGTCCGAGGGTGCTCTCCCTGAGGGCCTTCGATCGCCACGACATGCTCCGTGAGGCCGACCTCACGCCGGGAACGGCGGCGGAGAGTCTCATCGAGCGGCTGCTCGGTCATCCGCGCACCGCGTACATCCATGCGCACTATGCCAAGCCGGGGTGTTACGCCGCCCGGATCGAGCGGGCGTAGGTCAGGGCGCGACGCGACAGGAGGACGGGGCGCTGCCTGGCCAGCGCGCCGCGAATGTCGCGGAGGGCCCGCAGCGCGCTGCCCTGCGGCTCAGGGCCGGCCGCCGATCTCATCGATGTGGCGCAGCAGATCCGCCGGGTCC
>DAIDHH010000030.1 GCA_027452045.1 Gammaproteobacteria bacterium | reverse complement strand
TATGACGACCTGCTGCTCTACTGGCACATCATGATGAGCGAGCCGGCCCTCGCGGCGCGCGTGGGGGCGCGGTTCGATCACGTGCTGGTCGATGAGTACCAGGACACCAACAGCCTGCAGGCAGGGATCCTGCACGCGCTGAAGCCGGACGGCGCCGGGGTTGCGGTCGTGGGCGATGATGCACAGTCCATCTACTCGTTCCGCGCGGCGGCGGTCGAGAACATCCTCGACTTTCCCGACCGCTTCGCGCCGCGCGCCGAGGTGATCACCCTGACGCGCAACTACCGCTCCACCCAGCGGGTGTTGGATCTTGCCAATGCGCTCATGGCCGGCTCGGCCCGTCAGTATCGCAAGGAGCTGCGCAGCTCGCGCGAGGAGGGCGTGTGGCCGCGGCTCGTCGCGGTCACCGACCTGCAGGGCCAGGCCGAGTACGTGTGCGGGGAGATCCTGCGCCACCGCGAGGCCAACGTGCCCCTGCGGCGCCAGGCGGTGCTCTTCCGCTCCTCGAGCCACAGCGACCTCCTCGAGATCGAGCTCGGCAGGCGCGGCATTCCCTTCGTCAAGTACGGCGGCCTGCGCTTTCTCGATGCCGCCCACGTCAAGGACCTCCTCGCGGTGCTGCGTTGGGCCGACAACCCGCGCAACACCGTTGCCGCGTTCCGCACGCTGCAGCTGCTGCCCGGCATGGGGCCGGCCAACGCCCGCCGCGCCATCGAGCATTTCGAGGCGTGCGGGCGCTCGTTCGAGGCCCTGCGTGGGTTCGGTCCGCCAGGCGCCTCGGCCGCGGACTGGCCGCGCCTCACGGAGTTGATGCTCGCGCTCGGGGACCCGCATCGTCCGTGGGCGGGACAGCTGTACCTGGCTCGTCAATGGTACCGCCCGCATCTCGAGCGTCTGTACGAGCCCTACCACACCCGGCTCGGTGACCTCGAGCAGCTCGAGTTACTGTCCGGCCAGTACCCGTCCCGGGAGCGCTTCCTCACCGACCTCGCCCTCGATCCGCCGGCCGCCACCAGCGATCGGGCCGGCAAGCCCTCTCTCGATGAGGACTACCTGGTGCTCTCGACCATTCATTCGGCCAAGGGCATGGAGTGGGACACGGTGTATCTGCTCAACTTCGTGGACGGGACGTTTCCTTCGGAGTTTGCGACGGGCAAGCCGGAGCTGATCGAGGAGGAGCGTCGGCTGCTCTATGTCGGTGTGACCCGGGCACGCAATGATCTGACGCTGATCGAGCCATTGAAATTTCACGTGACGCAGCAGCATCGTCATGGCGACGCGCACGTGTATGGCGGGCGCAGCCGGTTCCTCACCGATGCAGTGCTCGAGCGCCTGGAGGTGGTCTCGCCTGCGGGCGCCACCCTCACGGATGAGGCCGCCGATGCGCGTGGCGGGCCGGTGCTCGACCTCGGCGCGCGCCTGAGGCAGATGTGGTAGTGCCTTGCGCAGACCGCCTCGGCGATTTCCGCCGACAAACTAAGGCTTGATGAACTTGAGGGTGAAGCGGTCGCTCTCACCGATGGCGGCGTAGCGCGCCCGATCGATCCGCCCGAGGCGGTACGCCGGCGGCAACGTCCACGCACCGGCCGGATAATTGCGCGTGTCGAGGGGATTGGCATTGACCTCGGAGGTGGCCACCAGCCTGAAGCCCGCCGACTCGATCAGACGGATCGCGTAATCCTGTCTGACATAACCGTTCCTTGCGCGCGGATCCTGCGCCATGGAGGGGTCTGCGCGGTTATCCACCACGCCGAGCACTCCGCCCGGCGCCAGCGCCCGGTAAATCGATGCGAGAGCCTGCGGAGCGACGCCCAGCGCCATCCAGCGGTGCAGGTCACCGAAGGCCAGCGCCATGTTCACGGAGCCCGGCGGCAGCGCTGCGCTCCCGTCGGGCGGGAAAGGCACGAGGTGAACGCGGTCGTAGAGCTGCGGCCGGGATGCGAGCATCCGGCGGTATCGGGCGAGGCGCGCAGCGAGGAAAGGGCTGCGCCCCGCAGGGATTACTCCGGCGTAGAGCTGCCCGTGGCGACGCACCAGGGGCGCTATGATCCGAGTGAAGTAACCCGTGGTCGGCCAGATCTCTAGCACCCGTGACTCGGGTCGGATACCGAAGAAGAGCAGTGTCTGCGCCGGATGCCGATACCTGTCGCGGCTGCGCTCGGTTGCGGGCCGGGGGCCGGCCAGAATCGCATCGAGCGCATTGGTGGTGGTCTGTCTGCTCGGGGCGGTGACGCAGCCCGAGAGCAGGGTCAGGGCCACCAGGGTGGCCGTCAGGGCCGGAACTGCTGTCAGGCGCATGCGCATGGGGCGCCATTGTGGCCGGTGGGGCAATCGAAAAAAACCCCGCCCGTGCGGGGTTCTTCGATCATGACCATCGGCCGGTGCAGCCGGCACTTCTTCCGCAGGGGCGCGCGCCGCGCCGGTGGTCTGCACCCCCGGCGCGGCGCAAGTGCTCTACCGGCGGAACGGGCCGCCGCCCGAACGGGGTCGTGGAGCGCGCTCCTGGGCCTCATTGACCCGCAACGCCCGGCCGTTCATCTGAAAACCATTCAGCGCCTGGATCGCCCCCTGAGCCTCGCCCGGTGACATCTCTACGAAGCCGAAGCCTCGTGGCTTGCCGGTTTCCCGGTCGTTGATGAGCTTGACCGATTCCACCTTGCCGTGACGCTCGAAAAGTGACTTGACGTCCTGCTCGGTGGCATTGAAAGGCAGATTGCCTACGTAAATCGTCGTCATCCGGAGGTCTCTCTTGGCAGAGCGGTCAGCGGACGGCCCAAGCCGCCCGCGGATACCGCGGGGTCTTGCGGGAACGTGTGGGGGGAGGGGATCGAAGGAGCCGGAAATACAAGCGTGATCAATCCACTGCGAGAATACGGCTTCATGCTACTCCCGGCTTTTGCGGGAAGCAAACAGTCTCGCGGGCGCGCGACGGCCGCGGGCCCGGCCCCAGGCGCACCCCGTCCCGATTGTTGCATCACCGCAACGGGGCGCGCGCGCCGCCGCGCTAGCGGGCGGGGGGCTCCAGGTAGGCATAGCCGTTGAGCTCGCTGTCGTAGAAGCGCTTGAGCACCTGGCTCTCGGCAATGCTCATGCGCCCGTCGCGGATGGCCCGCTCGCAGTCCCGCGTCAGGGCCGGGGAAAGCTCGGCGACGTCGTACTCCATGTACTCCAGGACCCTGTTGGCGGTATCCCCTTTGACGACTTCCTCGATCCACCAGCCGCCCTCGTCGTGGCGCCTCACGTGCACGACGTGGGTGTCCCCGAAGAGATTGTGCAGATCGCCGAGGGTCTCCTGGTATGCCCCGACGAGGAAGGCCGCCAGGTAGTACTTCTCGCCCGCCCGGAGCTCGTGCAGCTCGAGCGTGCGTTTGTCGTCGCGCAGGGAGACGAAGTGATCGATCTTGCCATCGGAGTCGCAGGTGATGTCCGCCAGCACCCCGGTCCGGGCGGGGCGCTCGCTCAGCCTGTGGATGGGCATGATCGGGAAGAGCTGATCGATGGCCCAGCTGTCGGGCAGCGACTGGAACACCGAGAAATTGCAGAAATACGTGTCGGAGAGGATGGACTCGAGGCCCTCGAGCTCCTCCGGCTGCCGATCGACCCGGCGGCACACGTCACGGACCTTGGCGCAGGTCGCCCAGTACAGCCGCTCGGCGAGTCCCCGGACCTCGAGCGAGAGCAGCCCCAGGTTGAACATCTGCATGGTCTGGTCGCGCGCGGTGAGCGCATCGTGGTAGCACTCGACCAGCCGCCGGCGGCTCACGGAGCGGAACGCCACGAACAGGTCGCGCACCGGTTGCGGCAGCTCCTCCTGGCCGTCGTAGTCCTTTTCCTCCTGGCCGGTCACCTGGAACTTGTCGAGCGCCGAGGAGCCGAGCGCATCGAACACCAGCACGCTGTGGTAGGCGGCGACCGCGCGGCCCGACTCGCTGATGATCATCGGGTGCGGGATGTCGCGCGCGTTGCACACGCTCGCGATCCGATACACGACGTCGCTCGCGTATTCGTTCAGCGTGTAGTTCATCGACGAGGAGAAGTTCGTGCCGCTGCCGTCGTAGTCGACACCTAGTCCGCCGCCGATGTCGATGTACTGCAGTCCCGCCCCCATGAGCTTCAATTCAGCGTAGACATGGGTCAGCTCGTTGATCGCGTCCTTCACGCGCCGGATGTCCTGCAGCTGGCTGCCCGGGTGGCAGTGCACGAGCTGCAGGCAATCGAGCATGTCGCGAGCCTTGAGGACCTGGAAGAGCTCGAGAATCTCGGTGATGAACAGGCCGAACTTCGATTTCTCGCCCGTCGAGTCGCGCCATTTGCCCGAGCCCTCGGTCACCAGCTTCACCCGCACGCCGATGCGCGGTCGCACCTGGTACTTGTCCGCGTGCTTGAGAATGAGCGAGAGCTCATCGAAGTTCTCCACCACGGGAATGATGGTGCGGCCGAGCTTGGTCGCCAGCGTCACCGCCTCGATGTAGCTGTCATCCTTGAAGCCGTTGCAGATGATCAGCCGGTCCGAGGCGTTCTCGGTCATCGCCATGACCGCGAGCAGCTCGGGCTTGGAGCCGACCTCCAGACCGAACCCGAACTGCGCGCCGTAGCGGTACACCTCCTCGACCACCAGGCGCTGCTGGTTCACCTTGATGGGGAACACCGAGGCGTACCCGTTGCGGTAATCGTTCTCGGCGATGGCCTGCGCGAACGCATCGTGCAGATGCTTCAGGCGGTGCGCCAGGATGTCGGAGAAGCGCACGACCACAGGAGTGGTCAGGTCGCGTGCCTCGAGGCCCTCGATCACCTCGTAGAGGTCGATGTCGCTACCGGGCTGAGTGTCGGGGCGCACCACCACGTGGCCGGCTTCGTTGATCCCGAAATATCCCTTGCCCCACGCGTTGACATGGTAGAGATCCAGTGAGTCCTCGATCCGCCACTGCGATCCGGGGGTGGGACGATGGGAAAGGCTCTTGGGGTCTACGGCCACGTAAGAAATTTCCGCTGCGACGCTGGGGGATGGACGATTCTGGCGCGGAAGATATCAAAACCACGTGACAGGGAAAGTCCTCACGACGAATTTTTAGCGACCGGGCGCTGCGGGTCGCGGATCCACTCGCTCCAGGACCCGGCGTACAGTCGCGCACCGCTCAAGCCCGCCACCTCCAGGGCGAGCAGGTTGTGGCAGGCCGTCACACCGGAGCCGCACATGCAGATCACCGCTTCGGCGGGCCGTCCCGCGAGCAGCCGCTCGAAGCGCTCGCGCAGCGCGGCGGCGGGCAGAAATCGTCCCTCGCTCAGGTTGTCGGCGAACGGGTGGTTGCAGGCCCCGGGCACGTGCCCCGCCACGGGATCGAGCGTCTCATTGCGTCCCGCGAAGCGGTCCGCGGCGCGCGCATCCACCAACACCCACTCCCGGCGGGCGAGGGCGCCTTGCGCGAGCGCGCGCTCGATCTCGGCGGTGTGCGCCACCTGTCCCTCATCGGGCCGGGCTTCGAATCGCGCGAGGCGGGGCGCCGGGACGCTCGAAGCGCCCTCCTCCATCGGCAGGCCCTGCGCCTGCCACGCGCCGAGTCCGCCATCGAGCACGGCCACCTGGGGGTGTCCCATCCAGCGCAGCAGCCACCACAGGCGCGCGGCGTACGCGCCCGGTCCCTGGTCGTAGGCGATCACCTGCGAGCGCTCATCGATGCCCCAATGCGAGAGCCGCTCTGCGAGGGCTTGCGGCGAGGGAAGCGGATGGCGGCCCGTGCAGGAGGTGATCGCCCCCGACAGGTCGCGATCCAGATGCGCGTAGCGCGCCTGGGGAATGCGTGCGCGGAGGTATTCCCGCTCCCCCCAGTCGGGGCGTCCCAGGTCGAAACGGCAGTCGATGACGACCAGAGCCGGTCCGCCGAGCCTTGCCGCGAGCTGGCGCGGCGTGATCAGCGTATTGAACATCTCGGTCCTCCCCAGCGCAGCAGGTACAATCGCAGCATATCTTCAACGGGGGATCGATGGCGATCGAGGTCTACTGGGGCAGCGGGAGTCCGTATGCGTGGCGAGTGCTGCTCGCGCTCGAATTCAAGCGCCTGCCGTACACCGCCCACCTGCTGGAGTTCTCCCGGCAGGAGCACAAATCCCCCCACATGCTGCAGATGAATCCCCGCGGGCGGTTGCCCGTGCTGCGCGACGGCGATTACGTCTGTTTCGAGTCCCTCGCCATCCTCTACTACCTCGACCAGAAGTATCCCGATCCGCCGATATTCGGCGCCGGCGCCGAGGAAGCCGGCACCATCATGCGGGTGATCTGCGAGTACCAGGCGTACATCGAGCCGTATGTCACGACGATTACGCGCGCGGTGTTCGGAGGGCGCACCGAGCTGCGCAGCGATGAGATCACGCAGGCCATGCACGCGGTGGCGAGCGAGGCGCGCACCATCGAGGGGCGTCTCTCGAAGTCCGACTGGGTGGTCGGGGAGCGCTTCTCCGCGGTCGACATGGTGATCTTTCCGGGCATCCAGCTGCTGAAGCGCGCGCTCGAGCGACCCTCGGCCGCCGAGCTCGCCTCGCGCTTCATGCCCGTGGAGGTGAACTATCCGGCCCTCGGCCGCTGGCTCGCGCGCATCGAGGCGCTGCCGGGGTACGAGCGCACCTTTCCGCCGCACTGGCGCCGCTGAGGCGGGCGCGATTTTCGGCCAATTGCCAAGCCTGTGATACGCTGCGGCCTCGGGGGAGCGGCGCGCCGCCGCTCCGGGTTGGTTTGAAGATTCCCAGGCATCATGAGCGAGCACAAGATTCACATCGAATTCCCCGGTCGCATCCTTCTCGTCGGCTTCGGCAGCATCGGGCAGGGTGTGCTGCCGCTGATTCTGCGGCACATCGGCATTCCCGCCGAGCGCATCACCATCGTCACCGCGCAGGACAAGGGCAGGTCGGAAGCCGAGAGCTTCGGCATCCGTTTCATCGAGGAGCGGCTCACCCGCGAGAATTACCGCCGGGTGCTCGCGCCCCTGCTCGGCCGCGGCGATTTTCTGATCAATGTCTCGGTGGAGGTCTCGAGCCTCGCTCTCATCAAGCTGTGCTGGGAGAAGGGCGCCATGTACCTCGATACCTGCATCGAGCCCTGGCCTGGCGGATACACCGATCCCACGGTGGCCGCGGGCCGGCGTACCAACTATGCGTTGCGCGAAGAGGCGCTGGCGCTGCGCCAGGGCAATGACCGGGCTCCCACCGCGGTGCTCACCCACGGTGCCAATCCCGGGTTGGTGTCACACTTCGTCAAGCAGGCGCTGCTCAACATCGCCGGGGACACCGGGATCGATGCCGGCAATCCCACCTCCCGGGCCGACTGGGGCGAGCTCGCGCGCCGCCTGGGCGTGAAGGTGATACACGTCGCCGAGCGCGACTCGCAGGCGTCGGCGGTGCCGAAGCAGCCTGGTGAGTTCGTCAATACCTGGTCGATCGATGGCTTCGTGAGCGAGGGCTCGCAACCGAGCGAGATGGGTTGGGGTACGCATGAGCGCAACTTCCCCCGCGACGGCAAGCGCCATGAGACCGGCAGCCTGTCCGCGATCTACCTGATGCAGCCCGGCGCCGGGACGCGCGTGCGCACCTGGACGCCGCTTGCGGGACATTTCCACGGTTTCTGCATCACGCACGGCGAGGCGATTTCCATTGCCGATTACCTGACCGTGCGCGAAGGATCGCAGGCGGTGTACCGGCCCACCGTGCACTACGCCTACCATCCTAGCGACTGCGCGGTGATGTCCGTGCACGAGCTCGCCGGGCGCAACTACGTGCAGCAGGAGCGCCAGCGCATTCTCATGGACGAGATCGTGAGCGGCATCGATGAGCTCGGCGTGCTGCTCGCGGGCCACAAGAAAAACGCCTACTGGTACGGCTCGCAGCTCTCGATCGAGGAGGCACGCAGGCTGGCCCCGTTCAACAACGCGACGAGCCTCCAGGTGACCGCCGCGGTGCTTTCGGGCGTGATCTGGGCGATGGAGAACCCCAACCGCGGTATCGTCGAGCCCGAGGAGATGGACTACCGGCGCAATCTCGAGATCTGCATGCCCTACCTCGGGCCGGTTGTCGGACACTACACCGACTGGACGCCTCTGCACGAGCGCGGGCGATTGTTTCCCGAGGACGTCGATACGGGCGACCCGTGGCAGTTCAAGAACGTGCGGGTGATGTGGTGATCGCCTCGTATTCGATCTCGATGATCACGAAGGTCTGACGGCCCCCCGGCACCTCGGCCGTCACTTCGTCATCGAGGCGCCGGCCGAGCAATGCCCGCGCCAGGGGCGAGTCCATGCTGATGTAGCGCGGCTCGCGGTCGATCTCATCGGGTCCGACGATGCGGTAGCGCGCCTCCTGGCCGTTCTGCGCCTCCAGGGTGACCCAGGCACCGAAATACACGCGATGCGGATCCGCCGGAGGCTGGTCGACCACGGTCATGCCTTCCAGTCGCTTGCGCAGGTGCCGGACCCGCCGGTCAATCTCGCGCAAGCGCCGCTTGCCATAGGTGTACTCGGCGTTCTCCGAGCGGTCGCCCTGGGCTGCGGCCTCCGCGACGGCCTGCGTGACCTGCGGACGCTCGAAGCGCCAAAGCTGGTCGAGCTCCTCGCGGAGCCGTTTCGCCCCTTCCGGCGTGATGTACTTCGAGGACGGCGGCGATGGAGCTCTGTAGCGGGTCATTCGCGGAATTCTACGGCGCGCGTCCCTGACGCGAAATTGCGACGGTTCTGAGCACCGCTTCACGGCAGGTTCAGCTTGCCGGCCCTAGGCTTGATTTCGTGGCTGCCAAGTACTACACGCATTTCCTCACGGGCGGTGCTCGGGCGCCGGGCACGACCTCGGCTCACGAGTGGAGCGGAGTAGTGGAATTGCGGCAGCCGCTCGGAACGAGCCGCGAGATGCGGGAGCTGCGCTCGCTGCTCGCTTTGAATTTCGACCTGGATTCGGAAGATATCCGGATCCTGCACTGGGCACGACTTCACTAGTCCCCCCCTGGCGGACGACCGTCGGTCGGAGTCCGCCTTCGCCCCGATCCCCGGCGGACGCATGCTCGCCGGTCTTGCGAAAGCACTGCCGCACGCGGACAGGCTGCCCAGGGGATCGGGGTTCTTTCTCTCCCCGTCTCAGCCGCCAAGACCCGCGGTCCGGGCACCTCGGCCGCGGCGCGCAGCACTCCTGCCCGCACATGCGATGGACTCCGCGGACTCACCCGGCGCGTCCTACGCCGCTCATCCGCGATGAGGCGCCGGCATGGGCAGGATTCACCCCCCGGTGGTACAGTTGTCCACTCCCCATGAGAACAATCCACCGGGGATAATGAGGGCAGCGAGTGGCCGAAAGCGGCACGCCGGGTCTTACGCGCACGCGAGATTGGGCCGAGCCGGTCATCGAGCAACGGCGGCCGGTCACCGCTTTCGTCGGGCGCGCGCTCAAGGGACCTCTGCATCGGGCGGTCGCGGTGGACAGCTTCGCCGATTTCCAGCGACTCTTCGGCGGATTGTGGCAGCCCTCCACCCTGTCGTATGCCGTGGAGCAGTACTTCGCCATCGGCGGCCGCCGCGCGCTCATCGTGCGAGTCGCCAACGGTGCCCGTGCTCCCACCCTCGCATTGCCGGCCGGCGCGGGAGTGCTGCGCCTCGCCGGCGTACATCCCGGTTCGCGCGAGTACCTGCGGGCCTCGGTGGACTATGACGGGATCGCCGGAGAGGAGCGATTCAACCTGGTGCTGCAGCGAGTCCGCTCGACCGGTTCCGAGCGGGTCGAGGACCAGGAAATCTTCCGCCGCGTCTCGCTCGCCCCGGATTCGGACCGGTTCATCGGCGAGCTGTTGCAGCGATCGGAGCTGGTGAGGGTCGCCGAGCCGTTGCCGGCGCAGCGCCCGGACCGATCAGGCTCTGGCTCCGGGGGCTGCCCGGTTGGCTACACATGCTCCAACTCCGATGGCGAGGACGGCAGGCCGCTGACCGATTACGACGTCATCGGATCCGCTGCCGATCGCACGGGCCTGTTCGCGCTGCACAACGAGGATTTCGACTTCCTGTGCATTCCGCCGCTCACGCGCGAACAGGACGTGGGTCTGGGTACGCTCCTCGTGGCGGCGCGGCTGTGCCGCGAACGGCACGCCTTGCTGATCGTGGATCCCCCGATCGCCTGGTCGAGCGCACAGGAGGCGATCGAGGGCATGCGCACGTGGCCGTTTCGCAGCGACAGCGCCTTCATGTGCTACCCCAGAGTGCGCGCATTCGATCCGCTGCGGGGCCGCGAGGAGATCTTTGCATCGAGCGCAGCTGCGGCCGGCTTGCTCTCGCGGGCGGAAGAGGCGCATGGGTTGCGCAGCGCCGAGGAGGACTGGGTGCTGCGCCTCGGGGTGCGCCCAGCCCTCGATCTGTCCGAAGCGCAGCGCATGCGCCTCGCTCAATCGGGCATCAATGCGTTGATGGCCGCCCGGGCCATCGGGGCGCCGGCGGTGATCGCCCGTACGCTTGCCACGGGCGGCTGCGGCTCCCCCGACTGGCTCTACCTCCCGGCGCGGCGCCTCGCGCTGTCGATCGCCTCGAGTATCGAGCGCGGTACGCGCTGGGTGTTGCTCGAGCAAAACAATCCGACGACCTGGTCGCGTGCGCGTGCGCTGGTGGCCTCGTTTCTCGAGACGCTGGCCGCTCACGGGGCCTTTGCCGGCGCCGCCAGCTCGGAGCGCTATTTCGTGGTCTGCGACGAGCGCATCAACGACTCCTCATCCGTCGCCTCGGGCCGCATCAATCTGCTCTTTGGCATCGCCGCCCGCCGGGCAGGGGAGTTCGATACCTGGCTCGTGAGCCATGATCCCTCGGCGAGCCGGGCCCGTCCGGTGTCGGCCAATCGCCTGGTGACCTCCCGCGGACAGCTGGACACCATCGGGCTATAGCGCGCGCCACCTTTTGTCGGCATGATCCGGTCCAATGATTCAAGCGACGCCTTCCTCCACGGAACTCCCCGGTGCGGCCGATTCCGCGGCGACGCGGCGGCACGTCGTCTTTTCGCACGGCCAGGCGAGCGGGCCATGGGGTCGCAAGATCTCCGCGCTGGCCGAGATCGCGCGGGGCGAGGGCTATGAGGCCCACTCGGTCGATTACCGTGGCATCGACGATCCACGCGCCCGGATCGCGAGGCTGGCGGAATTCTGCAAGGATCTGACCGGGGACCTCGTGCTGGTCGGTTCCAGCCTCGGGGGCTACGTCGCGGTCGCATCGGCCTCGATGCTGCACGCGCGAGGCGTCTTCCTGATGGCTCCGGCGCTCGATTTCCCGCAGCTGCCCCCGCTGCGCGAGGGTATCGTCGATTGCCCGGCGGCGGTCGTCCACGGGTGGCACGATGATGTGGTGCCCTTCGAACAGAGCGTTCGCTTCGCGCAGAGCTGCCGCGCGGCCCTGCACATACTCGACAGCGACCACAACCTGCACAATCAGATTCATGTCATCCAGCACCTGTTCGAGTACTTTCTGATCGAGCTCGATCTGCCCGCTCCGGCCTGCGAATAATCGCGCCATGAACTGGCTGCTGCATCGGCTGCTCGCGCTGTGGGTGCGCTTCAAAGTCGTGCCCGAGGATGCGGCCGCGAAGCTGCAGGGCCGCACCAACCCGGTGTGCTACGTGCTCGAGCGGCGCAGCGCCACCGATCTTGCGGTGCTGCAAAACGTCTGCGCGCGATCGAAGTTTCCCCGGCCCCACAGACGTCTTCCCGGGCACGGCGGCAATCTGCATTCGTACTTCTACCTGAGCCGCCTGCGCGGCTTCTGGAACGAGCGCCTCGACCGCCGCCCCCCGCAGCAGATCGCGCAGCTGCTGCACCTGCTCGATGCCGACCCGGACCTCGATGTGGATCTGGTGCCGGTGGCCGTCTACTGGGGACGGGCGCCACAGCGGGAGAAATCCTGGTTCCGGCTGCTGCTCGGGGAGAACTGGGCGCTCACCTCCCGCCTGCGCAAGCTCCCGCAGGTGTTGTTCAATGGCCGCGACACGCTGGTCGAGTTCGAGGAACCGATATCGCTGCGCAGCCTCGTCGGGGAGGAATCGGGTCTCGCCGTTCGCGGTCGGCGCGTGGCGCGCGCACTTCGCTCCTTGTACGTCCAGCGGCGCACTGCCCGCATCGGACCGGACCTGTCTCATCGACGCACCGTGGTAACCCGGGTGCTGCGCACCCGTGCCGTGCGCGTCGCAGTTACCCAGCTCATGAAGGAGAAGAACGTTTCGCGCCGCGCTGCGATGCGCGAAGCGGTGCGCTACGCCAAGGAAATCGCGGCCAACTACTCACACGTCTTCGTCCGCTTCTTCGAGCCGGTTCTCACGTGGCTGTGGAGTAAGCTTTACGATGGCGTGGATGTCGGGCACCTCGAGACGCTCGAGCGCGTGGCCCAGGGGAACGAGATCATCTACGTTCCCTGCCATCGCAGCCACATGGATTACCTGCTGCTCTCGTACGTGATCTACGTCAACGGCTACGCGGTGCCCCACATCGCCGCCGGCATCAATCTCGATTTGCCCGTCATCGGGCGCTTTCTGCGCATGGGCGGCGCCTTCTTCATCCGCCGCAGGTTCCGGGGCAACGGCCTGTACACCGTCGTGTTCATGAAATACCTCGCGGCCATCATGGCCCGGGGCCATTCCATCGAATACTTCATCGAAGGCGGCCGCAGCCGCACCGGCCGGCTCCTGAAGCCCAAGACCGGCATGCTGTCGATGACCGTGCGCAGCTTCCTGCGCGACCCGGTGCGGCCGGTGGTGTTCGTGCCGGTGTACTTCGGCTACGAGCGCATCGTCGAGGGGGCGACCTATGTCGGGGAGCTCTCCGGCAAGCCGAAGGAAAAGGAAACCGTGCTCGGCCTGCTGCGCTCCCTCGGCAGGTTGCGTGAGAAGTTCGGGCGCGTGCACGTCAATCTCGGCGAGCCCATTGCGCTCGACGAGGTCCTCGACCGGCACGGTCCCTGGCGCGAGCGGCGCTTCGAGGATGACACGCGCGCGTCGTGGGTTGCCGGGGCCGTCGATGACCTGGCCGCGCGCATCATGCGCAACATCAACGCGGCCGCCGCGGTCACGCCCGTGAATCTGCTGGCGATGATCCTGCTCGCCATGCCCCGCCAGGCGTTGCCCGAAGCCGACCTCGAGCGCCAGATCGACCTGTACCGGGCGCTCCTCGGGGGCATTCGCTACGGCGAGCGGGTGACGGTCACCGGACTCGGCGGGCGCGAAGTCATCGCCTACGGCGAGTCGATGAAGGTGCTTCAGCGGCAGACACATCCGCTCGGGGACATCCTGCGCATGAGCGACGAGAGCGCCGTGCTCGCGGCTTATTTTCGCAACAACGTGCTGCACCTGTTCGCCATGCCGTCCCTGATCGCGTGCGTGTTCGTGCGCAACTCCGCGGTGCGCCACGAGGACATCCGGCGCCTCGCCGGGAGGATCTACCCCTACATCGCCGCGGAACTGTTCCTCAACTTCCGCGAGGAAGAGCTGCCGGAGGCGGTGGACGGCATGCTCGCGGAGCTCGCGCGCCACGGCCTGATCGAGTCCGAGCCCGAGCGGGCTGTGTGGCGCCGCCCGCCGCCCGCGACGATGCAGGCCATGCAGCTGTCGATACTGGCGCAGGCGACCATACAGACCGTCGAGCGCTATTACCTGGCGATCGCACTGCTGCTCGAGGCGGGCTCCGGCGCCATCACCCAGAGCGTGCTCGAGGAGCGCTGCCAGCTGGCGGCGCAGCGCATCGCCATGCTCTATGGCCTCAACTCTCCGGAGTTCTTCGATCGCTCGATGTTCGAGAACTTCATCGACCTGCTGCGCCGCCGCGATGTGATCCGCAGCAACGGCGGCGGAACTTTGGAGTTCGACGAGGTGCTGATGCGCGTGGCCGCGGATGCCCAGTTCGTGCTGAGCGAGCAGATCCGCCACAGCATTCTGCAGGTGACGCACGCCTAGCGTCCCGCGCGATCCGCGCCCTCCCTCCCGGGTGGCAGATGAAACGTGGCGCGAACCGCGCGCGCGGCGCTCAGGAGGGATTGCGGGTCGGGCCCAGCGCGAAATCGGACGGCAATTCGTCGCCGGCGAGGGTTTCCTCGTCATGCCCGCCGAGCGCCGGGATCGCGGGCAGCGTATCGCTCGGATTGCGGGAGCGGTTCATCCGCTCATCGGCGTAGATCAACTCGTGCTTGCCGAGCAACACCACATCGCCGTCGCGCAGATATCGGCGATGCACTCTCGTCGCTCTCACGTACAGCCCGTTGGTACTGTTGAGGTCCTCGATGACGGTGGAATGGCTCGTGGTGGTGAGCTGGCAGTGGTGGCGGCTGATGAAACGGCTGTCGAGCTGCAGGTCATTGTCGGGAGTGCGGCCGATGATGACCCGCCCCGGCACGAGCGGAATCTCCGCCACCGTCCGCCCCCCCTCGACGACGACCAGCCGCGCCAGGGGCGCGAGCGCGGCATCCGCCTGCCCCGCGCGGGGCGCGGCGCCGGAGGTCGTGGCGCTCGAGGTCGTGGCGCCGGAGGTGTTCTGGCGATAGGGGCGGGCCGAAAACTCTGTCCATTGCAGCTCGCTCACGGCGCTGGCGATGTCCGTGGCCGTGACCCGGTCGCGATCGGCCGTATAGGCGGCCATCATCGCCGTGTCGCACAGCGTGTTGATCAGACGGGGCACGCCGCCGGAGTAGCGGAAGATCTCGGCGAAGGTGTCCTCGTCGAACAGCTGCCGATCGCCGGCGCCCGCCACTTCCAGCCGGTGGCGGATGTATTCGGTCGTCTCGGTCTGCGAGAGCGTCGTGAGATGGAAGCGCAGCCGCACCCGCTGATTGAGCTGCACGAGTTCCGGCGCATCGAGCTTGGCGTTGAGCTCCGGCTGGCCGGCGAGAATGATGCGCAGCACCTTCTCCCGGGTGGTCTCGACTCCCGAGAGCAGGCGGATCTCCTCCAGCACCCGCATCGATAGGTTCTGCGCCTCATCGACGATCAGCAGCACGCGCCTGCCCGCGGCGTACTGCTCGATGAGGAAGTTGTTGAGGGTCGCGAGCAGCTCGCCTTTCTTCATCTTGAAGGGCGAGAACCCGAATTGCGAGAGCACCGACTGCAGGAAATCGACCGCGGAGACCTGCGTCTGGTTGATCTGCGCGACGACCACATCCGGAGGGATTTCCTTGAGGAAAGACTCGATCAGCGTGGTCTTGCCGGCGCCGATCTCCCCGGTGATCACCACGAAGCCGTCGGCGAACCAGATCGTCGACTCCATGTACGCCTTGGCACGGGCGTGCTGTTTCGACAGGTAGAGGAACTGCGGGTCCGGGCTCAGCCGAAACGGCAGATCCTTGAGTTGGAACGGCTCGATGTACATGGCTGTCCGATTATGCTACCGCGCTCATGAAAAGCGCACCCCGGGGGCGAGTGTCTTGAGCAGACGACGGGCCAGGCGGTCGCGCTTCGCGGCCGTGTCCTCGACCAGAGTACAGTGGCCCACCTTGCGCCCGGCCCGGGGCTGTTTGCCATAATCGTGCAGGTGCAGTCCCTCGACGGCGAGCAGCTGCTCGCGAGGCGGCACCTCGCCGATCAGATTGATCATGGCGCTGTGCCCGAGCGCCCGCGTGGAGCCGAGCGGCAAGCCGAGGATGGCGCGCAGGTGGTTTTCGAACTGACTGGTGGCGCTGCCCTCGATGGTCCAATGCCCGGAGTTGTGCACGCGGGGAGCCATCTCATTGGCGATGAGACGCCCGTTGCGCACGAAGAACTCCACGGCGAGCACCCCGACATAGCGGAAATGCTGCAGCAGGCGTGCGAGGTGGCGTGTGGCCGCACGCTGCCACGAGGCAGGCCCGAACGGGGCGCGGGTCAAGCGCAGGATGCCGTCGGCGTGAACGTTGCCGCTCAGGGGGTAGACCACTGTCTCTGCCCGTACGCTGCGTGCGCCGATGATGGACACCTCGCAGTCAAACGGCACCCACTCCTCGTAGATGAGGGGCACATCGCCCAGGGACTCGAAGGCACGGTGTGCGTCTGCGCGCGTCCGGATCCGCATCTGACCCTTGCCGTCGTATCCCATGCGGCGTGTCTTTAGAACCCCCGGCAAACCCACCTCGGTGAGCGCCCGATCGAGCTGCGCAATGGATCCCACCGCGCGCCAGCGCGTGGTCGGAATCCCGAGCCGCTCGAACAGCCGCTTTTCCGACACGCGGTCCTGCGCAGCCGCCAGGGCGGTGATCGGGGGGCAAATGCGGGCCTGGCGGCCCGAGGCGTGCTCGCGCAGCGCCTCGACCGAGATGTTCTCCCAATCGAAAGTGATGACCTCGGACTCGCTCGCCAGCCACTCGAGCAGCTGCGGATCGGTGAATGCCCCGTGCACCACGGGCGCCACCCGCCCCGCCGGCGCCTCTCGCGCGGGGTCGAGAAACAGGAAGTCCACGCCGAGCGGATAGCCGGCCAATGCCAGCATGCGGCCGAGCTGGCCGCCGCCCACGACGCCGACGGTCATGCGCGCTCCACGGTACGGGGATCGGGGTGGGCGAGGACCCCAGCGGTCTGGTTGCGGCGGAAAGATTCGAGCGCCGCCGAGAAGGCGGGATATTTGTTGGCGAGGATGGAGGTCGCGCAGAGTGCAGCGTTGGCCGCTCCCGCGGCGCCGATCGCAAAGGTGGCGACGGGCACTCCGGCGGGCATCTGCACGATGGACAGCAGGGAATCGAGGCCGCCGAGGGTCTTCGACTGCACCGGTACCCCGAGAACCGGCAGGCGGGTCTTCGCGGCGGTCATACCGGGCAGATGGGCCGCTCCGCCCGCTCCGGCGATGATCACCTCGAGACCGCGCTCGCAGGCGTGGGAGGCATACTCGAAGAGCAGATCCGGCGTTCGGTGTGCCGAGACCACCTGAACCTCGTACGGGACGGCAAGCTTGTCGAGCATGTCGGCAGCCGCCCGCAGCGTCTCCCAGTCCGAGGAGGAGCCCATGATGATGCCGACCAGCGCTCTACTCGGCCCATCTTGAGCCTGGCCCCCGTGGGGCCGCGCCTGCGCGGCGTCAGACATCGTTCCAGACGACTCTTTCATTCTGGCATTTTACCCAAGCAGGGCGCGCAAAGCGCGAAAGAGCTCACGCCCCGCCGGACCCTGGCTTCGGCCCGAGTCGCTGGGCATGGCCCGCCGGGCTGCGCTCACCAGGCTCGCCAGATGGATCCGGTCGAGATCGGGCCTGAGGCGCGAGAGCTCCTCGAGAGCGGCTTCGCCTTCCTCGAGCAGGCGCTGCCGCCAGGCTTCTGCACGTTTGAAACTCTGGGTCTCCTGGACGTCCTGCTCGCTACGCGTCGCCAGCGCGCGACGAATGGGTTCAGGATCGATTTCCCGCATGAGTTTGCCGATGTACTGTCGCTGGCGCGCGCCCGCGGCGCGGCTGCGAATGCGGCGCGCCTCGCGGATGGCATCGAGCAGTGGCTCGGGCAGGTCGAGCGCATCGAGCTCAGCCGGGCGCAGCCCGATCAGCGCCTCACCCAGGTCCTGGGCGGCGTGCGCGGTTCGCTTGCGTGCGCTCTTGCTGGGCGGTTCGAGGGCGGAGTCGTCGGAGGGGGGTTCCCTGGAAGATGGAGTCATCACGGGTGGATTGCTCGGGAGGCGCTAAAATGAAAATTGTAGCCTTCAATTTTGCCGGAACCGAATGGAACCCATACAGCAGTCGGTAGAGCCGAACAGTCCCCCTCAGCTTCACGATGTCGTCCGCTTCGCGCTCGAGGAAGCCCGCCGCCAGGGTGCATCACAGGCCGAGGCCGATGCCAGCATGGCCAAGGGGCTCGGCGTCACCGTCCGGCTCGGAGAAGTCGAGACCATCGAATACCAGCGCGATCGGGGCCTTTCGGTGACAGTGTACTTCGGCCAGCGCAAGGGAGCGGCCAGCACGGCAGATCTCACCCGGCAGGCGGTTCGCGCCACCGTCGAGAAAGCGTGCGCCATCGCGCGCTACACGGCCGAGGATCCCTACGCGGGCCTGGTCGATCCCGAAGCGCTCGCGCGGGACATTCCGGACCTGGACCTCGATCATCCCTGGGAGCTTACCGCCGAGGAGGCGATCACCCTCGCGCGCCGCTGCGAGCAGGCCGGGATGAGTGCCGAGGCGCGCATCGCCAACTCCGAAGGCGCCTCGGTGAGCACCCAGCGTCATACCGGGGTGTTTGGCAATTCGCTCGGCTTTCTGGCCGGCTTTTCGGGGACCAGCCATTCCGTCAGCTGTTCGCTCATCGCGCAGCAGGGCGGGCAGATGCAGCGCGACTACTGGTTCACCGCGGCGCGCGATCCGGCTGAACTCGAGACCCCGGAATCCGTCGGAGTCGCGGCGGCGCGGCGCGCCGTGGCCCGGCTTGGAGCGCGCAAGCTCTCGACCCGCCGCGCGCCGGCGATCTTCTTGCCCGAGATGGCGCGTGGGCTGTTTCAGCACTTCATCGGCGCGATCCGGGGCGCGAGCCAGTACCGCAAGGCGTCGTTCCTGCTCGATGCGGCCGGGGAGCAGATATTTCCGGCCTTCCTCGAGATGAGCGAGCGCCCCCATATCCTCAAGGGACTCGCCAGCGCGCCGTTCGATGCCGAGGGCGCGGCCACCCACGATCGGGAACTGGTGCGCGAGGGCGTACTCCAGGGGTACGTGCTCGGCAGCTACTCGGCCCGGCGTCTCGGGCTGAAGACGACCGGTAACGCGGGGGGCATCCATAATCTGCTGGTCGGTGTGTCCGGTGGTCATGCCGATGCGTCGCGCTCGAGAGAGCGGCTCCTGAAGGACATGGGCTCGGGGCTGCTGGTCACCGAGCTCATGGGTCAGGGGGTCAACGGCGTGACCGGGGACTATTCGCGCGGCGCCAGCGGTTTCTGGGTCGAGAACGGCGCCCTCGCTTATCCTGTTCACGAGGTGACCGTCGCGGGCAACCTGCGCGCAATGTATCGCGACATCGTGGCGCTCGGCGATGACGTGGATACGAGGGGAGCGATTCGCTGCGGCTCGGTGCTGGTGGGAGAGATGACCATCGCCGGTGAATGATCAATTGGTCAACGAACGACGAACGGGAGGAATTGAGTCATGCCCAAGTGCTCGAACGCCCTGTGGGTGGTGCCGGCGCTCATCACGCTGCTTGCAATCGCGCCGGCCTCGCAGGCAGGCTGCCTGACGGGCGCCGCCGTGGGCGCCGTGGCCGGCCACTACGCGCACCATCACGCCATATTGGGCGCAGTGGGTGGATGTGTCGTCGGCCACCATCTCGCTGTGAAGAAGAAGCGGGCCGCCGAGGCGCGCAGGCTGATCGCGGACTACGCGACGTCCGGCGATCCGCGACGTAAGGCGCGAGACGCGCGCGAGATCGACAAGCTGGCCCGCAAGAAGGTGCCGCTCGCGATGCAATGGGAGGCGCAGCAGCGCTCGCCCTGATAGAGGTCCCGAAACGGCGAAGCCCGCCATGTGGCGGGCCTCGCATGGGGTCTTCGCGCTGCAGCGAGCGGGATCAGTCCTCGTCATCCTCATCGTCATGTGCCGAGCCGACCGGACTCGGCCGGGCGGCCTGTTTGACCGGTACGACCACGGGACGGGTTCTCATCTTCGGCCGAGCATTGAACACCACGATGGTCTTGCCGGTGGCGCGCAGCAGTCCCTGATCCTCGAGCACCTTCAGCACTCTTCCGGCCATCTCGCGCGAGCAGCCGACCAGCCGGGAGAGCTCCTGGCGACTCACTTTGATCTGCATGCCCTCCGGGTGGGTCATGGCATCCGGCTCTTCGCACAGGTTGTTGATGGCGTGAGCGACGCGGCCGGTGACATCGACGAATGCCAGATCGCCGAGCTTGCGGTTGGTGCGATCCAGACGGGTTGCGAGCTGGGTCGCGAGCTCGAATACCAGGCCGGGGCTTTCTGCGGCGATCTGCCGGAAGCGCGGGTAGGTCATCTCGGCCAGCTCGCACGCGTTGCGGGTGCGCACCCAGGCGCTGCGCGTCGCCTGATCCTGGAAAAACAGGCCCATCTCCCCGAAGAACTGGCCGCGGTTGAGGTAGGCGAGCACCATCTCGTTCCCTTCCTCGTCCTCGATCATCACCTCGACCGAGCCGCTGATGATGTAGTAGAGGACATCGGGAAGGTCGCCGGCATGGATGACCACCGTCTTGGAGGGCACCGTGCGGATGCGGCAGTAGCTGAGGAAGCGGTTGATTGCCGGAATGTCACTGAGCGGCTTGACGACGTTCTCTTCCATTAACGGCACCCCGAGCTGTCTGTGGCCTCGACGAGGAGGATATGACTTAATTTGATCCCGCCCGT
>DAIDHH010000029.1 GCA_027452045.1 Gammaproteobacteria bacterium | reverse complement strand
CGCGGGCAACGGCGAGCCGACGATCGGCGCCTCCGGCGGCATCTTTGGCGTGCTGCTCGCCTTCGCCATGCTCTTCCCCCGGGCGCGGCTGCTGCTGCTGCTGCCGCCCATCCCGATGCCGGCCTGGCTGTTTGTCTCGATATACGCGGTGCTCGAGCTCTTCTTCGGCGTCACCGGCACGGAGGCCGGCATCGCCCACTTCGCCCATTTGGGGGGCATGGTCGGGGGTGCGCTGATGATGCTCTACTGGCGAGCCCGCGACGGCGGGTGGTACCCGCGCCGTTGACCCGGACCCGGGCGCGTTGCGCTCCTCGAGCCCGGCGACCGGCGCGCCGATGTTGCGGGCTCGGGAACTTTTATCGCCCGGCTGCATCTATCGCAGCCTGTGGAGGGCCGACATGATCAAAACCGATCACCTGTGCAAACGCTATGACTCGGTGACGGCCGTCGAAGACGTCACCTTCGAGGTCCAGCCGGGAGAAGTGCTTGGCTTTCTCGGCCCCAACGGCGCGGGCAAGACGACGACCATGCGCATGCTTGCCGGCTTCGTCACACCAACCTCCGGACGCGCCAGCATCTGCGGCCACGACGTCGAGAGCGCGCCCCTCGCCGCCCGCCAGTGCGTCGGCTATCTGCCGGAGGGCGCGCCGAGCTACGGCGAGATGCGCGTGCGGGGCTTTCTCGAGTTCATCGCAGACCTGCGGAGGCTCGAAGGTGCGCGCAAGCGTGCGCGCCTCGATCATGTCATCGAACGCCTGCAGCTCGCCTCGGTGCTCGAGCAGCCGATAGAGACGCTCTCCAAGGGGTTTCGACGCCGCGTAGGCCTTGCGCAGGCCATCGTGCATGACCCTCCGGTGCTCATTCTCGACGAACCCACCGACGGTCTCGATCCCAACCAGAAGCACGAGGTGCGCTCGCTCATCAATGAGATGGCGCGCGAGAAGATCATCGTGATCTCGACGCACATCCTGGAAGAGGTCGATGCGGTCTGCACCCGCGCAATCGTCATCGCACGCGGGCGCATCGTGGCCGACGACACGCCGCTGCAATTGGCGGCGCGCTCGCGCTATCACAACGCAGTGTCCCTGCAGCTCGAGCAGCCCGACCAGCTCGCCGCGGCCCGCGAGGCGCTCGCGGAGCTGCCCTCGGTGGCCCAGGTGGAGGTGAGCGAGCGCGATGCGCGCCTCACCGCACTGCCGCGGGCCGGCGCGCCGATCCTGCAGGCGATCTCGGAGCTCTCGAACAGCCGGGGGCTGAAGCTGAAGGAGCTGCACCTCGAGTCCGGGCGGCTCGACGAGGTGTTCCGCACCATCACCGCATAGCGAATCAACGGGGACCGACATGCGCAACGTGGGCCTGATCCTGCGCCGCGAGCTCGCGAGCTATTTCGCGACACCGCTGGCATACGTATTCATTCTGATCTTCCTCGTGCTGGCCAATGCCTTCACGTTCTATCTGGGGGATTTCTACCAGCGGGGCCAGGCGGACCTACAGCCGTTCTTCGCCTTCCATCCGTGGCTGTACCTGTTTCTCATTCCCGCCCTGTCGATGAGGCTGTGGGCCGAGGAGCGGGCCTCCGGCAGCATCGAGCTGCTGATGACACTGCCGGTGAGGGTCTGGGAGGCGGTGCTCGGCAAGTTCCTGGCCGCCTGGCTGTTCACCGCGCTCGCCCTCGCGCTCACCTTCCCGATCTGGATCACCGTCAACTACCTGGGCAGCCCCGACAATGGGGTCATCATCGCCTCGTATCTCGGCAGCCTGCTGCTCGCCGGAGGCTTTCTCGCGGTCGGCTCGTGCATGTCGGCGCTCACCCGCAGCCAGGTGGTGGCCTTCATTCTCGGTGTCGTCGCCTGTTTCGTGCTGCTGCTCGCCGGCTACCCGCTGGTGATCAACGCCTTCCAGGGCTGGGCGCCGCACGCGCTTATCGACACAGTCGCCTCGCTGT
The DNA here is from genome assembly GCA_027452045.1 of Gammaproteobacteria bacterium. Lineage (GTDB taxonomy): Bacteria > Pseudomonadota > Gammaproteobacteria > Steroidobacterales > Steroidobacteraceae > 13-2-20CM-66-19. The sequence goes on along the minus strand of DAIDHH010000029.1, from coordinate 10,517 downwards.
CCTTCCTGACGCATTTCCAGTCGATCACCCGCGGCGTCCTCGAGGCGCGCGATGTGCTGTACTTTGCGATGCTCATCGCGTTCTTCCTCTTTACCACCGCGGTCGCGCTCGACCTGCGCAAGGCGGAGTGAGACATCATGACCAAACGCACGACACTCGGCCGATCGGGCCTCGGGTGGGGAGCGGTCGCGGCGCTCGGGGTGCTGCTGATCGGCCTGACCGTCATATTCGACTACGCACTCAGGGGCTGGCAGGTCGATCTCACCCAGAACCACCTGTACACGCTCTCCCCCGGCACCAGGCGGATCCTGAAGAGCATCCACGAGCCGATCGATCTTTATTTCTTCTACTCGAGCAGGGCGGCGGAGAACATGCCGCAGATCCGCCCGTATGGCGATCACGTGCGTGACTTCCTCGAGCAACTCGCGCGCGAGGCCGATGGCAAGATCCGCCTGCACGTCATCGACCCGCAGCCGTACTCGGTCGCGGAAGATCGCGCCGCAGAGCTCGGCGTCACCTCCGCACCGCTCGATGCCGCGGGCAGCAAGTTCTATTTCGGGCTGGCGGGCACCAACTCCACGAACGGGCAGCAGGCGATTCCGTTCTTCGACCCGGCCAAACAGCGCTTCCTCGAGTACGACGTCGCCAAGCTGATCTACGAGCTCGCGCATCCGCAAAAGCCAGTCATCGAGTGGTACTCGAGCCTGCCCATGTCAGGCGGCTACAACCCACAGAGCGGCCAGATGAGCCAGCCCTGGGTCATCTACAGCCAGGCCGCCCAGCTCTATCACCTGCGCACGCTGAGTCCGGGCGCCACCGCCATCCCGGCCGACACGCGGGTGCTGGTGCTCGCCGACCCGGGAAAACTCCCGCCGGCCACGCGCTTCGCCATCGATCAGTATGCGCTGCGCGGCGGTCACATCATCGCCTTCGTCGACCCCGCGACCCAAAGCGCCGGACCCGGCGCGCCCCCGGCCGGATCCCAGCTTTCGGGGCTGCTTGCGACCTGGGGCGTGCGCTTCGACCCCTCCAAGGTCATCGCCGACCGCAGCCTCGCGCTCTCGGTCTCCGGACCCGGCGGGGCGCCGACCGAGGATCCGGCCTTTCTCGGCCTGAGCCGCGCGAACATGTCGCAGCATGATGTCATCACCGCGGGCCTCTCCAACGTCAATCTCGCCACCGCGGGCGCCTTGAGCCCCATCAAGGGCGCGACGACGAAGTTCGAGCCGCTTCTGTGGTCGAGCAAAGACGCCGAGCCCGTGCCCGCCGGGCAGTTCACAATGCCGACGCAGCCCGCCAACCTGCTCGAGGGCTTCACTCCCACGGGCAAGCGCTACACGCTGGCCGCGCGCGTCACGGGCATGGTGAAGAGCGCCTATCCCGACGGCCCCCCGCAAGGCGTAACACTCTCCCCGGGCGAGACTGACCTCAAGGCATCCACCAAGCCGCTGCACCTCGTGGTGTTCGCCGACGCCGACATGCTCTCCGACTACCTCTGGGTCCGGCAGATGAATCTGTTCGGCCAGACGATCTCGCAGGCCATGGCGAGCAACGGCAACCTGGTGCTCAACGCACTCGATGACCTCGCCGGCAGCAACGATCTGATCAGCGTGCGCGGCAAGGCGGGCTTCACCCGGCCGTTCACCCGCGTCGCGGCGTTGCGCCGCGTGGCGCAAGCCCGTTACCGCGCCGAGCAGGAGCAGCTCAAACAGCAATTGCGGCAGACGGAGCAGCAGCTGACGCTGCTGCAATCGAAGCGCAGCGACAAATCGACGCTCATCCTGACCCCGGCCCAGGCGCAGCAGATCCGCCACTTCGAGGCGGAGCGGGTCACCATCCGCAAACGCCTGCGGGCGGTGCAGGCCGGTCTCGTGCGCAGCATCAACCGGCTCGGCACCTGGCTCAAGGCGATCAACATCATCATCGTGCCGGGCATCTTCGCCCTCTGCGCCCTGTTGGGCGCCGCCTGGAGCAGGCGGCGCCGTTCAACCTCCCATACGCGGTGATTGCAATGACCCAACGCCATCTCGGATACCTGCTCATCGCGAGCCTCGCCGTTCTCGGTCTGGCCGCCTGGGTCGTCCATCACGGCCGGCCGCGGGCCGAGTCCGCCGGCGCAGCGGTCCTGCCCGGTCTCACGGCCGCGCTCAATGACGTGACCGAAGTGCGCCTGAGCGGCGCGGGCGGCGTCCACACCACCATCGACAAGGGCGCGAAACGCTGGATCGTGCGCGAGCGCGGCTATCCGGCCGACACGGGCAAGCTGCGCAAGCTCCTCATCGATCTCGGCAACCTCGAGAGCGTGGCGCGCAAGACCCGCCTGGCGCGCAATTATCCGATCCTCGGGGTCGAGAACGTGACCTCGCCCAAGGCAAGCGGGGCGCGCGTAGATGTCGTGACGCCCGGGAAGACCTGGTCGCTCATCGTCGGGAATTCCGCGGACGGGAACGACTGCTACGTGCGCGTCGTGGGCCACAAGCAGAGCCTGCTCGCCTCGCCCCTCGTGATGGTGAACGTAAAGTCGTCCCAGTGGCTGGCCCCGATCATCGTCGATCTCGCCCGAAGCCGGGTCAGCCGCATCGAGGAGCGCCCGGGACGGGGGCCGGGATTCGTGGCCATGCGCACCAAGGCGGGCGAGAGCCATTTCACCGTCGATGGCATTCCGCGCGGCCGCACGCTCCAGAGCCCGGATGCGGCCGATGACCTGGCGAGCGCGCTCTCGAACTTGACGCTGAGCGATGTGCGAAAGGCCACCCCGCCTCCCAAGGGCACCCGCCTCTCCCACGCCCTCTTCAGGACCTTCGGCGGTCTGAAGATCGATGTCGAGGGATACCAGGCCGGCAAGGGCGGCAAGCACTACATCGAGGTGACCGCGAGCGGCGATGGCCCGAAGGCGGGCCCCGAGGCCGCACGCATCAACGCCCGGGTGCACGGCTGGGTCTATCGGATACCCGAGTATCGCTACCAGGAGATCTTCCAGCCGCTCTCGGCACTCCTTGCGCCCCTGCCGCAGCACGGCAAGCCGCGCAAGTAAGGCAATCCCCGGCGGGGCACTGCTGCCCGCGCGATCGGGCGCGTGCGCCCGCCCCTAGACCCGACTCGCCCGCGCGAGCAGCAGCATCGTGACGGTGGCGAGCAGTGCGGTCGGGAGCCACGCCAGGATGATCGGGTTGAGGTGAAACACGACGGCGCCGCTTTCGATCAGGCGCTGCAGCAGGAAGAACGCGATCCCGATCGCCAGTCCCAGCAACGTCCTCGTGCCCGCCCCGGCAGAGCGCATCGAGCCGAGAACGAATGGCACCGCGAGCAGCACCGAGAAGGCGATCGCCACCGTGCGCGCGATCCTCGACCAGAACGCGAACACGTACTGGCCGGCGTCCACGGAGTTTGCGTGCAGATAGCTGATGAGATCCCAGAGCGAGCGCAGCGTCATCTGCTCCGGATCCTGGACCGCGAAGCCGAGAAAGCCCGCTGACACGTTGGAGGTCAACACCTTCTCCCCCGGCTGCCGCGCGATCACGCGGTTGCCATCGAAACGCGATGCCGCATACCCGCCGAGCAGCCACCTGTGGTGACCGGCGGCCGTCGCCCGCGCCGCCCGCCCGATGGACAGCAGCTGATGCTGCGCGGAGAGCTCGAACACCTGCATGCCTGCGAACTGCCGCGAGCTCGACTGGCGCGCCACGTTGAGGATCAGGTTCCCGTCGCGCACCCACGCTCCGGTGCCGCCGCCGAAGCTGATGGTGTCGTACTGGCTGAATGCGCGCTGCTGATTGGCCGCCTCCTGCAGCTGGGGCGCCACGAACTCCCCGACCACCGCCTCGATGGCCATGAGCAGACCGGCGGCGATGAGCGCCGCCCCGCACAGGCGGGCCACCGAGAGGCCCGTGGCGCGGATCACGGTGATCTCGCTCCCGCGCGCCAGGGTCCCCAGGCCGATGAGCGAGCCGATCAGCGCCGTGATCGGCAGCATTTCATAGGCGGACTGCGGCAGGTTGAGGGCGGTGAACCAGAGCGCCCCGGCGAGCGTGTAGTGGCCGACTCCGATGGCTCTCTGCTGGCTGATGAAGACGACCAACCCTCCGAGCACCAGCAGCACCATCATGACGAGCAGCACCGATCCGAGGATGGTGCGCACGATGTAACGATCGAGGATGCTCATGCCGGGACCGGCCGATAACGCAGGCGCCGCGCCGCCCCCGGCCCCGCGGCGAGCGCAAGCGCGAGCACCACCACCGCGATGTGGGTCCACCACAGTCCGAGATCCACCGGGATCGTTCCGCGCGCGATCCAGGTCTCACCCGCCGTGAGCAGGTTCGAATACACCACGTACAGCACCACCGCGAGCCAGATGCGCGCGTAGCGGCCCTGGCGCGGATCGAGATTCGAGAGCGGCAGAGCCACGACGTCGAGCACGAAACACATCAACGGCAATGCGATCCGCCATTGGAGCTTTGCCTGATGTCGCGGATCAGGGGAGGCGAACAGCGCGGAGGTCGGCTGCGCGTCGAGATCGGTGATGGCGTTCGCCCTGGCGGGCATGCGGATCGGCACGGTGTGCTCGGCAAAGCGCATGATGCGAAATTCCGGACTCCCCGGCACGCCCTCGAAGCGCTCGCCGTGGTAGAGCTCGATCGTCTGAGTCTTGCCGTCCGCCGAGACCGTGTGGCGCGCCTCGCTCGCGAGCGCAACCTCCACCTCCGGGCCCTGGGTCCGCTCGACGAAGACATCGCCGAGCGTGCCATCGGGCTGGACCTTCTGCGCGTAGACCACCGCATTGCCGCCGCCGAAGGCGCGGAACTGTCCGGCCTGAAGGGGCGCGAACTGACCCGCCCGGACCGCCGCGTTGCGCAAGGCGAGCGCCTGATGGGTGGCCGAGGGCGCGAGCACCAGGGTGACGGCCGCGAGAGCGCTCGCCACGAGCAGCCCGAGGAGAATCACCGGCGTGTAGAAGATGGCGGGCCGCACTCCGCAGGCGAGCGCCGCGGCCATCTCGCTGTCGTGGTAGAGCCTGCCGAAGGCCCACACGATGCCCAGCAGCAGGCCCATCGGAGCGACGAGGCTCACGTACTGGAGCACGCCCAGGTAGATGAGCCGCAGGATCACCCCGGCGGGAAACTGGCTGGCGGCGGCGCGCTCGAGCACCGCGGAGACCTCGAAGGCCATGAGAATGACGAGCAGCACGCCCATCATCAGCAGCCAGGCCGTGAGGACCTCGCGCAATACATACCGTCCGAGAATCTTCCCCACTCGATGGAGGCTCCTTCGATACCCGCCGGATCGCCGGCTTGAGTTACACTTCAAGGGCGCGCCCGCCTGCCGCACTCAACACGCGGTGGCGCGAGGCGCCCGTCAAGATAAAGCAGCGGACGGCGCAGCTCAATGGCCTGCCCCGGCCGCATCAATAAGGGCTCCCGGGCCAGAGTCCGGGCCAGAGTCCGGGAAATCTGAGGAGAGATTCGCAATGCGGTTCGATACCTGGAGCAAGGGCATTGCCACGCTTGCCGTGGACTGCCTCGTGGTGGGCGTTTTCGAGGACGGGGAGCTCACCACGGAGGCGCGCGGCGTCGATGAGGCCGCCGGCGGGCGGTTGAAGAAACTCATTTCCCGCGGAGATTTTCCCGGCCGTGCCGCCGAGACACTGCTCGTGGGCGACCTGCCCGGTCTTGCCGCCTCGCGGGTGCTGCTCACCGGCCTCGGACCGCGCAAGGCGTTCGGGCGAAAGCCCTGGCGCAAGGCGTGGGCGGCGGCGGTGGCGGCGCTCGCCAGGACGGGCATCGCGAGCGTCGCGGTCGCTCTCGAGCGTCCCGAGGCCGCACAGCTCGAGGACTACTACTTCGGCCGCGCCGTTGCGGAAATCGCGGGCGCCGGCCTCTATCGCGTCAACGATCTGAAGACCGGCAAGAAGCCCAAGCCCCCCGCCCTCGAGCGGGTGCTCGCCGGTCCGGTCTCCAAGGACTCGGCAGGCGCGGTGGCGCGCGGCCTCGCGCACGGGGAGGCGATCTCGCGGGCCGCCCGGATACAGCGGGACCTCGCCAACCTGCCGGGCAATATCTGCACGCCCCGGTATCTCGCGCAGCAGGCTCGCGCCCTCACCAGCACGCATCGCTCGCTGCGCGTGCGCGTGCTCGATGAGCCGGCGATCCGGCGCGAGAAGATGGGCTGCCTGCTCGCGGTCGCCCAGGGCAGCAGCGAGCCCCCGCGGGTGGTGGTGCTCGAGCACCGCGGCGGCAAGGCGGGTGAGGCGCCGGTGGTGCTCATCGGCAAGGGCGTGACCTTCGATTCCGGAGGCATCTCCATCAAGCCCTCGGCGGAGATGGACGAGATGAAGTACGACATGAGCGGCGCGGCCGCCGTGATCGCCGCCCTCTCGCTGATGTCGCAGCTGCGGGCGCCGCTCAATGTCGTGGGGATCATCGCCGCCGTGGAGAACATGCCCGACGGCAAGGCCATCAAGCCCGGCGACATCGTGAAGAGTGCCTCGGGTCAGAGCGTGGAGATCCTCAACACGGACGCGGAAGGCCGGCTCATCCTGTGCGACGTGCTGCACTACTCGCGCCGCTTCAAACCCGCAGCGCTCATCGACATGGCGACCCTCACGGGTGCATGCGTCATCGCCCTCGGTCATCACCATACGGGGGTGCTGGGCAATGACGAGGCGTTGATCCGCGAGATCGTCGATGCGGGCGTGAGGGCCGATGACCGCGCGTGGCCGCTGCCGCTCACCGAGGAATATACCGAGCAGCTCAAGAGCAATTTCGCGGACTTGGCCAATATCGGCGGGCGCGATGGCGGCACCATCACCGCCGCCGCCTTCCTCGGCAAGTTCACCAAGGGCATGCCGTGGGCGCATCTGGACATCGCGGGCACCGCCTGGCAGGGCGGCGCGAAGAAAGGCAGCACGGGACGCCCCACACCGCTGCTCGCGGATTTCCTCATCCGCCGCGCGGGTCTTTGAGACCCGCGTGCGGGTCGACTTCTACGTGCTTGCGCAGGCATCGGCGGCGGCGCGCCTTGCGCTCGCCTGCCGCATCGCCGAGAAGGCCTACCTCGCCTCGCAGAGCGTCCTCATCTGGCATACCGATCGCGCCGAGCTCGAGGCGCTCGATGAGCGGCTGTGGACTTTTTCCGATACGAGCTTCGTGCCTCACGAGTGGCTCGGCGCCGCTGCCCAGGCGCCGGTGCTGCTCGGCACGGATCCTCCGGCGGAGCCGGTGGAGGTGCTGATCCAGCTCGGCCTCCTGAGCGAGCCGCCACCGTTTCTCGCGCGCGTCGCGCGGGTCGCGGAAATCATCGACGGCGAGCCCTCGCGCCGCGATGCCGGCCGCGCGCGCTTCAAGGCGTACCGCCAGATGGGACTCTCCCCTGGCACGCACAATCTGCAGGCGCCGTGACCGTATAATCGTCCGGCATCCGATTCAATCACCCGCAACGACCCTTCAATCCATGGACAAAGTGTACGCGCCGCACTCGATCGAGCGGCGGATCTACGAGCGGTGGGAGACGAACGGCTGGTTCGCCCCGAGCGGCCGCGGCACCCCTTTCTGCATCATGATCCCGCCGCCGAATGTGACCGGGACGCTGCACATGGGGCACGCGTTCAATCACACCCTCATGGACACCCTGACGCGCTATCACCGCATGCGGGGCGATGACGCGCTGTGGCAGCCGGGCACCGATCATGCGGGCATCGCGACCCAGATGGTGGTCGAGCGGCAGCTCGAGGCGCAGGGCACGCGGCGCGCCGACCTCGGCCGCGAGGCATTCCTCGAGAAAATCTGGCAGTGGAAGGCGCACTCCGGCGGCACCATGGCCGGGCAGATGCGCCGGCTCGGGGATTCGCTCGACTGGACGCGCGAGCGCTTCACCATGGACGAGGGCCTCTCGCGCGCGGTGATCGAAGTGTTCGTGCGCCTGCACGAAGAGGGACTCATCTACCGTGGCAAGCGCCTGGTCAACTGGGATCCGGTGCTGCTGACGGCGTTGTCCGATCTCGAGGTGCAGAGCGAGGAGGAAGAAGGCCACATGTGGCACCTCCGTTACCCCCTGGAGGACGGCTCGGGTCACGTGGTGGTCGCCACCACGCGCCCCGAGACCATGCTCGGCGACACGGCGGTGGCCGTCAATCCGGATGACGAGCGCTACAGGCACCTGGTCGGCAAGCGGCTGCGCCTGCCGCTTGCCGGGCGCTCCATCCCCATCATCGCCGACACGTATGTCGATGCCGCATTCGGCTCGGGCTGCGTCAAGATCACCCCCGCGCACGACTTCAACGACTACGAGATCGGCTGCCGGCACGGGCTCGAGCAGATCAACATCTTCACGCCCCGCGCCGCGCTCAACGAGAACGTGCCGCAGCGCTTGCGGGGTCTCGACCGTTTCGAGGCGAGACAGCGCGTGCTCGCCGAGCTCGAGGCCGCCGGACTCCTCGAGCGGACCGAGAAACACAAGATGATGGTGCCGCGGGGGGATCGCTCCGGCGCCATCCTCGAGCCCTATCTCACCGATCAGTGGTACGTGAGGATCGCGCCGCTCGCGGAACCGGCGATCGCCGCGGTCGAGAGCGGCCGCACCCGCTTCGTGCCGGAGAACTGGGCCAAGACCTACTTCGAGTGGATGCGCAACATCAAGGACTGGTGCATCAGCCGCCAGCTGTGGTGGGGGCACCGCATCCCGGCGTGGTATGACGGCGAGGGCAATGTCTACGTGGGGCGGAACGAAGCCGAGGTCCGCGCCCGACACAACATCTCCCCCGATGCGCCTCTGCGCCAGGACGAGGACGTGCTCGACACCTGGTTCTCCTCGGCGCTCTGGCCGTTCTCCACCCTCGGCTGGCCGGACCCGACTCCCGAGCTCTCCCGGTACTATCCGACCACCGTGCTTCTCACGGGCTTCGACATCATCTTCTTCTGGGTCGCCCGCATGATGATGATGGGCCTTAAGTTCATGGGCGATGTACCGTTTCGCGACGTGTATATCCATGGACTGATCCGCGACGAGCATGGCGAGAAGATGTCGAAGTCCAAGGGCAACGTCATCGACCCGCTCGACATCGTCGATGGCATCGACCTCGAATCCCTGGTGGCCAAGCGCACCAGCGGCCTGATGCAGCCGCAGATGAAGGCCCGGATCGAGAAGAACACGCGCAAGGAGTATCCCGACGGCATCGCCCCCCACGGCACGGACGCGCTGCGCTTCACCTTCGCCGCCCTCGCCTCCCCGAGCCGCGACATCCGTTTCGACCTCGGGCGCGTGGCCGGCTACCGCAACTTCTGCAACAAGCTGTGGAACGCGGCCCGTTTCGTGACCATGGTGTGCGAGGACCCGGCGGGGGCCGCAGCCGCGGCGGGCGGACCCGCGGAGCTCTCGGTGGCCGACCGGTGGATCCGTTCGCGCTTCGGGCGGATGCTCGCCACGGTGGAAAAGTCGCTCACCGACTACCGCTTCGATTACGCCGCGAGCGCACTGTATGAGTTCACCTGGCACGAGTTCTGCGACTGGTACCTCGAGCTCACCAAGCCGGTGCTGCAATCGGGGTCGGCTACGGAGGCCGCCAAACGCGGCACCCGCGGCACTCTGGTGGACATTCTCGAAGCGCTGCAGCGCGCCCTGCACCCCATCATGCCGTTCATCACCGAGGAGATCTGGCAGCGCGCCGCGCCGCTCGCCGGCCGCGCCGGCCCCACGGTGATGCTGGCGCCCTACCCGCTGCCCGAAGCGTTCCCCGCGGACGAGGCGAGTGAGCGCGAAGTCGCCTGGATCCAGGCGCTCATCCTCGCGGTGCGCCAGATCCGCGGTGAGATGAACATCAACCCCTCCAAGCGCATCCCGGTGCTGCTGCAGGGCGCATCCGCCGAGGACCGTGCCTGTCTCGCAAGCCACCGGCCCTACCTCGAGCGACTGGCCGGCATCGACTCGATCACCATGTTGGATGCAAACGAGACCGCGCCGCAGTCGGCCACCGCGCTCGTGGGCGAACTGACGGTGCTGGTGCCGATGGCCGGACTCATCGATGCGGGCGCCGAGGCGGATCGCCTGCACAAGCTCCTCGCCCGAGCCGAGGCGGACCTCGGCAAGGTCCGCGCTCGCCTCGCCAACCAGAGCTTCGTCGCCAACGCCCCCGCCGCGGTGGTCGAGACCGAACGGGCCCGCCAGGGCGAGCTCGAGCGCACCACCGCCAGCCTCACCACCCAGCTCGAGCGGGTGCGGGAGCTGCTCAAGCCCTAGGTGGTCGATCTCGCGGCCGATGCCGGCGCGCTATGCGGCGTGCTCGCGCGTCTCGCGGAAGGTGATGTCGGGCCAGCGCTCCAGCGTGAGCTGCAGGTTGACGCGCGAAGGAGCAAGGTAGACCGGAGCGCCGCTGTGATCCAGCGCGAGGTGCTCGTACGCGCGGCTGCGGAACTCCGCGAGCTTGCGCGGATCGGCGGCATCGATCCAGCGGGCGGTGTGCACGTTCACCGGCTCGAACACGCAGCTCACCCCGTACTCGTCCTGCAGGCGAAACGCCACCACCTCGA
>DAIDHH010000028.1 GCA_027452045.1 Gammaproteobacteria bacterium | reverse complement strand
CCTCGTCAATCGCGTGGTGGACGATGAGGGACTGATGGAGGAGGCGAGGGCGCTCGCCAAGGCCGTGGCCTGCCAGCCCGCCGAGGCGGTGCGCGCCACCAAGCGCCTGATGCGCCATGCGCGCACTCACGATGTGCCGGGAAGGATGGACGAGGAGCTGCGGGAGTTCACGCAGCGTCTGAAGTCCGAGGAGTTCTCCGCCGCGGCGCAGGCGTTTTTCGCGAAACGCCGGTAGCGGCGCGTTCCGCGCCCCGCGGCGGATCATGTCCCTGCGGCGTTTCTGCGTGGCTTCGAAGGGCGAAATTCAGCCCATCGCTCGCATCACCGTGGCGAGGCCCGCGAAGGTTGCCAGGAGCGAGGCGCCGACGTGGACCAGCACCTCCGTGAAGCCCCAGCCCGCCTGGCCGCGCTCGATGGCGGTGACCACCTCGGCGGAGAAAGTGGAGAAGGTGGTGAGTCCGCCGCAGAAGCCGGTGATCACGAGGAGCCGCCACTCGGGCGGCAGGGCGGGGTTGCGCGCGAAGAAGGCGATCGCCGCCCCGATCACGTAGCCGCCGATGATATTGGCCGCCAGCGTCCCGGGCGGAAGGGAGGGGAAGAGGCCGTTCAGCCGGTTACCCAGCCACCAGCGCAGCAGCGCCCCGAGCGCCGCCCCGAGGCCGATGGCCACGATCGACTTCCACATGCGAAATGCTCCCCTCGGCGCCGCTTCGGGCCGTCAGCCACAAAGGGCAATGATCGGGTGATCCGCGCGGTCGTGGCAAGCACTTCGTCCGCGGCGTGCGCCAAGCGCCGTTGCTCGCGGACGCGCGGGAGGTCAAGCCGGTGGAGGAGGCTCGTAAAAATCGAATGTCACATCCTCGCCGTTCAGGTTGACTTCGAGGACCTGATTGATCGGTTCGCCATGCCGGGCGAGCTGCTCAAGGGCACCGGCGAAGAGCTTTCGCTGCAAGGAGCGGTTTACGTTCGGAATGAGAATGTCGAGTCCGGGGTGGAGCGGGCGCTCGAGATAGAGCGCTTCAAAATCGCCGCCGTTGTTGGTGACCAATACGAAATCCTGCGCGCAGGCGTATTGCGCGACTTTCCAATCCTGCCACCCGGACTTGCCGAAGTGGGCAATGTGATGGGCTTCGTAACCGGCCTCAGCCGCAACGAGCACCAGCTCCGCGGTGAGGCATTCATCGATCAAAAACCTCACGACTTCTTGAGCCGGGTGAGCGGCACGCGAATTCGCCGCACAGGGGTCCGGTCTCGCTCGGGCTGCCTGCGGGGCCGGCCTCTCAACGGATAGGCCTGCGCATACATGGGCGCCAAACGGATCATCTCCACTGTGAGGCGTGGATAAGCGGCGAGCACCGTCCGCTCCGTCTCGCCTTCCTCGAGCAGTTTGGCGATGACATGAACTGGCACGCGCGTTCCGCGGAATACCGGCTCACCCCCCAGTATCTCGGCATCACTGACGACCAGGGACTTGGCGTGACGCAACGCCCGCAGCTGCGCTGCGAGCTCACGGCGCGGCTCGCACAGATCGATGTTGATGGCAAGCAGCTCATCATCCAGCGCGAGCGCATGTCGCGAAGCGGTGTTCAGGGCGCCAAACAGCCGACGCCGCAGATCCGGGAATAAGCGGCTCGCGAGCCGCTGTTCAAGCATCAGTGCCAGTAGGGCCCCGGCATCGAACATGCGATTCGAATCGCCGACGGCCACCGGTGCCGTTGATACCATTTTTTTGTCGATGGCATTGTGCACCGCCTTCAGAGGCAAGCGGGTCAGAACGGCCGCTTCGTTCGAGGTGAAGAGAATTCGGGCACGCGCGGACATGGGAATCAGGCCTGGACTGCTAGTAAATATTCTCAGCTTAGAGAATATATTCAATTCCGGCTCGAGGCAATCACGTCCTCGGATGTCTCTCGCAATCATCCGGCAATCGGCAGGCATGCTCATGCTGGATATTGTGCCAGCCGGTCCAGGGTGTTTGAACCCTGATGTCAAACGCACTGCAGGACGATTGACGCTTAAGCGGAGGCTATATGGAGCGGCGTATGCGGCGTCGGCAATGCCGTGCGCGCGCAGACGTGCCGCACGTCGGCTCGCTGTGTCACGGATATCCTTCGCTTGCGCGCGAGAGTCTGCGCGGCGGCCGGGCTATTCCATGTGCCAGCCGTGGCTCACGATGAGCGACTGGCCGGTGAGAGCGTTGGATTCGAAGGAAGCGAGGAACACTGCGGTCTCGGCGACGTCTTCGAGCGTCGTGAATTGTCCGTCGATGGTCTCTTTCAACATGACGGTGCGCACCACCTCCTCCTCTGAGAGGCCGAGCGCCTTCGCCTGCTCGGGGATCTGTTTCTCCACGAGCGGCGTGCGCACGAACCCCGGGCAGATGACGTTGGCCCGTACGCCGTGCGCGGCGCCTTCCTTGGCGACGACGCGCGCGAGACCGAGCAGGCCGTGCTTGGCCGCGACATAGGGGGCCTTGAGGAGGGAGGCCTCCTTGGAGTGCACCGAGCCCATGTAGATCACCGTGCCGCTGCCCTGGCGGTACATGTGCCGCAGCGCCGCACGGGTGGTGAGGAATGCGCCATCGAGGTGCACCGCCTGCACCCGGCGCCACTGCGCAAAGGTGAGCTCGGTCAGCGGCGAGACGATCTGGATGCCGGCATTGCTCACCAGGATGTCGAGCCGCCCGCAGGTCTGGATCACCTGCGCGGTGGCGGCCTCGACCTCCTCCTCGCGCGTGACGTCCATGACCACCGGCAGCGCCTCACCGCCCTCGGCGAGAATCCGCGCCGCGGCCTCCTCGGTGCGCGGCCGGTCGAGATCGCTCACCGCGACGCGGGCGCCCTCGCGGGCGAAGGCGCGGGCGATCGCCCAGCCGATGCCGCTCGCCGCCCCTGTGACCAGCGCCACGCGGCCTGTCAGACGCCCCGGCATTACTCTCGATCCGCCTGGTAGTTGTAGGTGACGTTCGCCGAGTAGGTGCGCGGCGCGCCGTAGAAGCCGATCTGACTCACGCCGCCGATGAAGGAGTTGGCGGGCCCGATGGGTCCGGGACCGAAGTCGTAGCCGGCCACCCGGTAATACCGGTTGGTCAGGTTCTCGCCATCGAGCGAGAACTGCCAGAGCCCGCTCGCGGTGGTGAAGGTGAGGTGGGCGTTGAGCAGTCCGTAGGCCGGCTGGTCGGTGGGACTCGGGAAGGTGACCGCCACCTTGGTGAAGCTGTGCCAGTCGTAGCCGGCGCGGGCGACGAGGGACCCGGCTGCGAGGTGCCAGGCATAGGCGGCGTTCGCCGAAACGGTCCAGTGCGGCGCGTTGAGCGGGTAGTTCTGGTCGGCGATGTTGACCGAGGAGACCCCTGGGGTGCAGCCCGGGGCGGCGGTGAACACGCTGCAGGGGACGAGGTAGTCCTTATAGTAGGAATCGAGGTAGCCCACGTTGAGGCCAAGGGTGAGCGCGCGGCTCGCCCGCCAGGCCGACTGCAGCTCCGCGCCCTCGTTGATCTGCTTGCCGGCATTGAGCTCGGCGGTGAGGTTGGTCGGGGCGCCATTGTAGGTGACGAACTGCTGCACGCCGATCTGCGCGTCGGTGAACGGATCGTAGAAGACGTCCATGTTGAGTCGTAGCGTATCGTCGAGCCAGGTCGACTTCAGTCCCATCTCATAGTTGTTGGCGACCTCCGAGGCATAACCGTTCTGGGTGCCTGGATACACCGCCGCGTTGCCGCGCATGTCGAAGCCGCCGCTCATGAAGCCCCGGCTGTACATGAGGTAGCCCATCACTTGCCTCGTGAAGTGGTAATCGAGGCCGAGACGGGGCGTGATGTTCACGAAGGGGCGGGTGCGAGTGTAGTCGGTCACGGGACCCGGGGAGAAGAAGCCCGCGGGGACCACATTCGGATTGAAGAACTGCTGCCCGGGCAGCAGCTGATCCGGGGCGATGCTCGTGTAGTCGTTCTGGTAGACGTATGCGGTCTTGCGGTCCTCGTTCCAGCGGACTCCGGTGTCTAGATCCAACTTGTGGGTGAGCTTCCAGGTGCTGTCCCCATACACCGCGTAGCTCTTGGTGCGCACGCAGCCCTTCACTAGTTCGGTGATATACAGATCGTAGGCCGGGATGCCGAGCAGGTTCAGCGTGCCGACCGAGGCGTTGTAGTCGCCGCAGGCGGTGCTGTTCATGAAGAAGAGCCCGGCCACGCCTTTGACCCGATCGCCGGTGTAGGTGAGGTTGCCTTCGCCGGAGGTCTGCTGGTCCTGGTAGTAGGCCGGCACCTCGAACAGGTTCTGGTTGATCTCGGCGAAGTTGATGAACTGCTGGCCGTGGCCGTGGTAGTAGGCGCCGATCAGCTTGAGGTCGAGGTTGTCCGAGAGTCGCTGGGTGTAGGTGCCGGAGAAGCCGCTGCGGTGGAAATAGTCCCGGCTCACCGGCATGTCGTCGTACATGTCGAAGGGGTTGGAGAGCTGCGGCACGAGGTAGTTGTTCATGCGCTGCCCGCCTGAGGCGTTCGAGTTGTCGAGAATGTCGTCGGCGATGAGCAAGAGCTTCGAGCTCGCGCCCCAGAGGAGGGTCAGGTTGGCGCGCCCGGCGAGGATGTCCTTGTTCGACACGGACTCGCCGATGAAATTCTGGCTGCTCGGCGTGGTGCCGGGCTGGGCGACCACGTGACCGTAGCCCGAGTGGCGCAGATACCCCACCGCCATGCCGAAATAGACGTGGCGGTCGACCACGGGGGTGGAGAAGTCTAGCTTGTAGTCGTTCTCGCCGTAATTGCCTCCGGTCACGGACACTTTGAGGCTTCTCGGGCCGACCACTCCCTTGGTCACGTACTTGATGGCGCCCGCGATGGTGTTCTTGCCGTAGAGCGTGCCCTGGGGGCCGCTCAGGACCTCGATGCGCTTGACGTCGAGCACATCGAGGAGCGCGCCCTGATTGCGCGCCATGTACACCCCATCGATGTACACGCCCACCGCCGGATCGTTGCCCCAGAGCGGATCCGACTGGCCGACGCCGCGGATATACACGTTGATGGTGCTGCTCGTGGCGCGGTCCGCGGAGATCTTCATGTTGGGCACGAAGCTGTTGAGGCCGGTGAGGCTGGTGACGTTCCAGTTGCTCAGCGCCTGCGCGGTGACGGCGGTATCGGTGAGGGGCACGTTCTGCAGGTTCTCGGCGCGCCGCCGGGCCGTCACCACGACCTCCTGAAGTTGCGCGCTGGCGGGTGCATCCGCCGTGGGGTCCGCCCCCTGGGCGTGTGGCGGGGTGTTGGAAGCGCTCTGCGCGCGGGCGGCGCCCGCGGCGGCAAGGCAGGAGATCACGAATGCGCTGACGAATCTGTTCGGCATGGCCGAGCCCCCTCTGAGCAGATGATTCTCGCTACTCATCGTTCCGCCGTGAGATAACGGTCTATTGAACGACCGTTGAAGTCTAAGTCAAACGAGCGTTCAATAGCAAGGGCTGGCCGCGCCGCCCGCCGGAACGGGCGGGCAGGCTAGAATGAGTCTTTACAAGAGGGGGGTCAGATGGCCCGCGCCAAGCGCACCACCAAAGAGAAGCTGCTCGATGCCGCCGAGAAACTCTTCGCCCGCCAGGGCTACCACGGCACCTCGCTCCGGCAGATCACCCGCGAGGCGGGCGTCGATCTCGCGCTCGTCAACTACCACTTCGGGGGCAAGGAGAAGCTCTTCGAGGCGGTGCTCGATCGGCGCGGCGCGATGCTCAACGAGGAGCGGCTGCGCCGTCTCGAGGAGGTGTGCGGTGCGGCGGCCCCACGCCCCGCGGCCACCGAGGCGGTGGTGGGCGCCTTCTTCGATCCCATCCTCGATTTCCTCGAGCACGCCGGCCCCGGCTGGCACAGCTACTTCTCGCTCCTCGCCTGGGTGAACAACTCCCCGCAATGGGGCAAGCGCCTCATGGGCAAGACCTTCAACGCCACGGTGAAGCGCTTCATCGAGGCGCTGATGGCCTCGCTCCCAAAGGCGGCGCCCGAGGACATCTACTGGGGATACAACTTCCTCACCGGCGCGCTCACGCTCTCCCTCGCCGAGACCGGCCGCCTCGATGTGCTCTCGGGGGGGCTGTGCCGCTCGGCGGATGTCGCCGCGCTCAGGGCGCGCCTCGGTCCCTTCGTTGCCGCGGGGCTGCGGGGGCTCGCGCAGCGGGGCGGGTGAGCGAGGGTTGGCTCGATAACCCTGGGTGACGGAGGTGAGGGGCGCGCTGGTACCCGCCTGAGGTACGCCTCGCGGGTGTAAGCCGACGTCGGCCATTTGGGGCACGCATCGAGGGTCGCATAGGCCTGGTGATGTCCTTTAAATCGAACATGTGCTACCATTTTTAGCATGATGTCCGATTTATCGAACAGAATGAGCCGAATTGCGCTCACTCGGCCCGAGCTAGGCGCCTGGGTGCAGGCCGAGCGGAAGGCGCGAAGGCGCACGCAGGCTTGGCTTGCCGAGCGTATCGGGTGCCGGCGGCAGACCGTCGCGGCGCTCGAGGCCGGACGCAATGTCGCGCTCGACATCCTGTTCGGCGCGCTGACCGCGCTGGGTAAGGGGCTCGCCATCGTCGATGCGCGTGTGGACATCGAGCGGTTGGCGGAACTCTTCGATGAGGATGCAGCGTGAGCGCCCGCGGAGCTGAGGTGGAAAAGATCAGGCACCTGTTGAGCGCGGTCACGGTATCTGATGGAGCGGTTTTCACGATCGGTGATGGACGGACGGGTGAGTGATCGTGCCGGCGATTCGGCACGACCTGGGTGAGAACGGCAGGTCAGCGCGCGGCCGCAGCGCGCCGTGAGGCGTGGG
>DAIDHH010000027.1 GCA_027452045.1 Gammaproteobacteria bacterium | reverse complement strand
CTGGTTGATGATGGTGTCGATGGCGAGCGCGGTCTTGCCGGTCTGGCGGTCGCCGATGATCAGCTCGCGCTGTCCGCGGCCGATCGGCACCATGGAATCGATGGCCTTGTAGCCGGTCTGCACCGGCTGGCTCACCGACTGGCGGTAGATGACGCCCGGCGCCACGCGCTCGATGGGCGAGGTGCGGGCGGTATGGATGGGGCCCTTGCCGTCGATCGGCCGGCCGAGCGCATCGACCACGCGGCCGAGCAGTTCCGGTCCCACGGGCACCTCGAGGATGCGCCCGGTGGTCTTGACCGTGTCACCCTCGCGCAGATGCTCGTAATCGCCGAGCACCACCGCGCCCACCGAGTCCTGCTCGAGGTTGAGCGCGAGTCCGAAGGTGTTGTCCGGGAACTCCAGCATCTCCCCGTAGCGGGCATCCGCCAGGCCATGTACGCGCGTGATGCCGTCGGTGACCGACACGATGGTGCCGACGTTGCTCGCCTCGGTGACGGATTTGAAGTTCTCGATCCGCTGCTTGATCAGATCGCTGATTTCGGTTGCCTTGATGGCCATGTATGCCTCACGCGCCTCGCGCAGGTTTCAACGGGCTCGCGCGGACGCGAGCCTCGACGATGTGGTGGCGCGCAAGGCGCGCCGGTAAGAAAAGCCCCTTCCGCCTTTGCTCATGCCGTCAGCTCGTAGGCGATGCGCCGCAGTCTGGCGCGCAGCGAGCCGTCGATGACCAGGTCACCGGCGCGCAGCACCGCCCCGCCGATCAGCTCGGGATCGGTGGCGCATTGCAGCTGCACGGTACGCTTCAGACGGCGCTCGAGCGCCGCGGCGAGCTCGCCTCGCTGCGCCTCGGTGAGTGGCACGGCGGAGGTGACCGTGACGTCCACGGTTCCCTCGCTTTCGGCCTTGAGCTGCTCGAACCGCGCCGCGATCTGCGGCAGGCAGGCGAGGCGTCGATTCTCCGCGAGCGTGCGGATGAAGTTGCGTCCATCCTCATCGAGCTGCCCTCCCGCGACGTCGATCACCAGGTCGGCGAGCTGTCCGGGCAGTACGCGCGGGTTGCCGAGCAGCGCTTCGACCCTCGGGTCGGAGACAGCGACGGCGGCCGCGTTCAGCGCCTGGGACCAGAGGCCGAGGCGGGCGGCGCCGGCAACTTCGAACGCCGCCTTCGCATAGGGTCTGGCAATGGTGCTCTTGTCGGCCATCGTGTCCCCTGTCAGATCTGCGCGGCCAGCTGGCTGATCAGCGCCTCGTGAGTGCGCGGATCGATCTCCCGCTCGAGGAGCTTCGAGGCGGCGGCCACGGCGATCTCCCCGACCTGCCGGCGAAGGTCCTCGCGCGCCTTGGAGGCCTCGAGCTCGATCTGTTGCTGCGCGGAGTTCAGCACGCGCTGGCCTTCCTGGCTCGCCGCGCTCTTCGCCTCCTCGACGATCTCGTTCGCGCGGCGCTGCGCCTGGTCGATGATGGCGCCGGCCCGGTCGCGCGCCTCACGCAGAATGCTCTCGGCGCCGGTGCGCGCCTGGCGGAGCTCTTCCTCGCCCTTGTCGGCCGCAGCGAGCCCCTGAGCGATCCTGCGCTCGCGCTCCTGCATGGCGCCGAGAATCATCGGCCACACGAATTTCATCGTGAACCAGATGAGCACGGCGAATACCAGCATCTGCACGACGAGCGTCAGATTGATGTGCACGGTCGCCTCCTAACTAAAGCGCGCTCTTGCGGTCAATGCGTCTCTCGGGGCGCGCTCAGTGCAGCGCGGCGAGGAACGGGTTCGCGAAGGTGAAGAACAGCGCGAAACCGATGCCGATCATGGCGACCGCATCGAGCAGTCCCGCGACCAGGAACATCTTCACCTGCAGCGCCGGCATGAGCTCCGGCTGGCGGGCCGAGCCCTCGATGAAGCGGCCGCCGAGAATGCCGAAACCTATGGCGGTCCCGAGCGCGCCCATGCCGAAGATGATTCCCACGGCGAGCACGGTCATGGCTTGGATCAGTGCGACGTTTTGCATTCAATTCTCCTCAGGCAGGAATGGGTTTTGGGAAAGGACAATCGGTCAGTGGTGCTCGTGCGCCATGGCGAGATACACGATGGTGAGCACCATGAAAATGAACGCCTGGATGGTGATGATGAGCAGGTGGAAGACCTCCCACGCGAAGGTGAGCACCGCCTGCAGGAGCATCATCGCCCAGCCGCTTGCCGTCTCGAGGCCCGCGTACCCGTGCATCAGGGTAAGCAGCGCGAGCAGCACGAAGATCATCTCGCCGGCGAAGATGTTGCCGAAGAGACGCAGCGCCAGCGAAACGGGACGCGCGATGAAGGTGACGAACTCGAGCACGAAGTTGACCGGCACGAACAGCGCCTGGACGAGGACGTTCTTGCTGGAGAAGGGCTGCAGGGTGAGCTCGGCGAGAAAACCGAGCGGCCCCTTCATTTTGAAGCTGTAGAAAATGGTGAGGAGGAACACGGTCAGCGACAGGCCGAACACTCCGTTCAAGTCCGTGCTCGGCACCACCTTCAAATGTGCGAGCCCCACTGCGCCGGCGACGTCCGGCATCAGGTCGACGGGCAGCAGGTCCATGAAGTTGAACAGGTACACCCAGCAGAAGATGGTGAGCGCGAGCGGGGCGATCAGGGCGCTGGTGCCGTGGAAGACATCCTTCACCTGGGTGTCCACCCAGTCGACGATGAGCTCGACGAAGCTCTGAAAGCCGCGCGGCGCTCCGCCGGCCGAGGCCGCCACCGAACGGCGCGCCACCAGATAGAAGCTGCCCGCGAACAGCGCCGCGAGCAGCACGGAGAAGAATACGGTGTCGTAATCGATGACCGAAAAGTTGACGAGCGAGGTCTGCGGCTTGTTGGTCAGAAAGGTGAGATGGTGCGTGATGTACTCACCGATCGTTGGCGTTTGCGAAGCTGCCATTTGGCGTCAGTCTCTCACTGTATGTCCGGTGCCCGCCGACGTTGGCGGCACCTCGCCGGGCGAGCGCCCGCGTGATCGCCCGCCGGACCACAGGGTCCCGGCGAGCGCCATCCAATACACGATAAAGGTCGCGACGAAGGCTGCGAACATTGCCAGCGGTACGACCTTCGGTATCCGGAAGGCCACCACGAACAGGCCGATCACGAGGAAGAGCTTCAGAGCTTCTCCCAGGTAGAACGACCGCAATGCACGCTGCGCGTCCACCGCCCCTCTTCCGAAGGCCACGAGCGCCATCACCAGGCTCGCCCCCGTCCCGATGCCGCCACCGAGCAGAGCCGAGTACGCCGACAGGCGCCCCTTCGCCGCCCAGGCGATGAGCACCGCAATCAGCGTTACGGTCGCCTGGCCCAGCACGACGCCGAAAGCCAGCCGCCGCGCATGGGGCAGGTCGATCACATTCACCTACTTCATTGGCGGGCACCGCCGAGGCAATGTCCGCGAGACCCTGTACAGTGAGCGCGGGCTTGAAATCCGCCCTGCGCTCGCTGCACCTCGCCAATGGCGCTAAGCGCCGCAACGCCCGGCCCGCGAGGGCCTTGCCCAGCCGGACCGAAAAGCCGCGCGATTATATTGACCGCCCCGATGAGCGTCTACTGCATAAGGGTGTGAAATCCAATGTGAAATCCACGCATTTCTACCTATACGGGGACGAGGGCAAAGACCCGTCGCTTTTGTGCCGGATCGGACCCGTCTCATGCCCGGGAAGGGCCATCCCGGCCCGATTAAGTATGATCATTCAGACGAGACGCCCCGACCGGCCGCTCGAGGCCTCGAGCGCGCCCCGCTCCGGCCTTGGGACCCGATGGGCACGGGGTCATTGGATATGCGCGAGGATACCGTCGAGCTCGTCGAGACTGTTGTAGCTCACCACCAGCCTGCCCTTGCCGGCCTGGGTATGCTGAATGACGACCTTGGCGCCGAGCTTCTCCGCGAGCTCCTGCTCCAGATGCCGCACATCCGTATCGCGCGGCGCGGGCGGCTTCTCGGCGCCGGATTGCTGCATGCGCCGCACCAGCGCCTCGGTCTCGCGGACCGAGAGGCCCTTCTTCGCCACGAGCAGCGCGATCTCGGTCTGCTGGCGACGCTGCGCCAGGCCGAGGAGGGCCCGCGCGTGGCCCATCTCGATCTGGCGCCGCTCGATGAGCTCGCTCACCTCGGGGGCGAGCTCGAGCAGCCGCAGCAGGTTGCTGACGCCGGCGCGGGAGCGCCCGACCGCGTCGGCCGCCTGCGCGTGGGTGAGCTCGAACTCATCTATGAGCCGCTGCAGCGCCCGGGCCTCTTCGAGCGGATTGAGGTTCTCCCGCTGGATGTTCTCGATGAGCGCCACGGCGATCGCCGCCTCGTCCGGAATCCGCCGCACGATGGCCGGGATGTCGCCAAGACCAGCCATCTGAGCAGCGCGCCAGCGACGCTCGCCGGCGATGATCTCGTAGCGCTGCCGCTCCCCGGCAACGGGCGCGAGGGGGCGCACCACGATGGGTTGCACCACGCCCTGGACCTTGATGGAGCCGGCCAGCTCCTCGAGCGTCTCGGGGTGCATGTCGACCCGTGGCTGGTATTTGCCGCGCTGCAGCACATCGAGCGGCAGCCGGGTGAGCTCATCGTCCGCCACGGGCGCCGGCGCGCCGGCGCCGGCGGGGGCCGGCCGCACCGATGGCCCGAGCAGATCGGCGAGCCCGCGGCCGAGAGTGGGCTTCTTCTGGCTCATGACGGGGTGCCTTGCGCGGGGGCCTCCGTGCCCGGGAGCTCGGCGAATGCCTCACCCGGGTGCTCCTTGCCCTGCTCATCGCGCCGGATCATCTCCCCGGCAAGCGCCAGGTAGGCGAGCGCGCCGCGCGATTCCTTGTCGTGGAACAGCACCGGGCGGCCGAAGGAGGGGGCTTCGGCAAGGCGGATGTTGCGCGGAATGATGGTGCGGAACACCTTTTCATTGAAATGCATGATGAGCTGGGCGCTGACTTCGTTGGCGAGGTTGTTGCGCGGGTCGAACATGGTGCGCAGGATCCCCTCGATCTCGAGGGTCGGATTCACGGTGGCGCGAATCTGCTCGATCGTGCCGATGAGCGCCGACAGCCCCTCCAGGGCGTAGTACTCGCACTGCATGGGGATGAGCACGCTGTCGGCCGCCACCAGGGAATTGAGCGTGAGCATGTTGAGCGACGGCGGGCAGTCGATGAGGATCACCTCGTACGCCTCGCGCACCGGGGCAAGCGCCTCGCGCAGGCGGGTCTCACGCCCCGAGCTCATGCCGAGCAGACGCACTTCGGCGGCGGTGAGATCCTGGTTGGCCGGCAGCAGCGCATAGCCGCCCTGCTCGATCGTGCGCAGGCTGGAGGCGAGCTCGGCCTCCCCGAGCAACACCTCGCAGGCGCTGCGTTCGAGCTGTGACTTGTCGATGCCGCTGCCCATGGTCGCATTGCCCTGCGGATCGAGATCGAGCAGCAGCACGCGGCGCCTGGTGGCGGCGAGGGAGGCGGCCAGATTGACCGCGGTGGTGGTCTTGCCGACGCCGCCCTTCTGATTGGCAATGGCGATGACGCGCTTCATGGGCGGGCAGTGTACTTCACCGCCGACGCCAATCTGCGATATCGCGCTCGAAGCGCCGGGAGAGCCGGCGCTCCGGCCGCACGCCCGGGCGACTCGCCCAATCGATGAGTGGGCCGCTCAGGCGGCCCGCTGCAACCGCTCGCGCGCCATCTGGTCGGCCACTACGCTGGTGGGGCGCGCTCCGTGGCGCGCGCGCTCGAAGATCTCGGTGAGCCGTCCGGGAATCTTCTCGATGTCGGCGCGCACCCGGGCCTCGGAGGCGCCACCGCGGTACTCGTGCGACACATTGATGATGCCGCCGGCATTGATGATGTAGTCGGGCGCATAGAGGATGCCGGCGCTCATCAAGGCGGCGCCGTCCTCCTCGCGCGCGAGCTGATTGTTCGCCGCGCCGGCCACGACACGGGCGCGCAGCAGCGGGATGGAGCGGCTGTTGAGCACCGCCCCGAGTGCGCAAGGCGCAAACACGTCCGCCGCTTCGGAGGCGATGGTGTCTGCGGCCACCACCTCGGCGCCGAGCTCTTCGCGGATCCGCTGCGCCGCCTCCGCCCGCGAGTCGGCCACCTTGAGCCGCGCCCCTTCGCCGGCCAGCAGGCGGCACAGGGGCTGGCCCACCCCACCCAGGCCCTGCACGGCCACCGTGACGCCCTCCAGATCGCGGCCGAGCTGGAACCGGACGGCGGCCTTGATCCCGAGATACACGCCGAAGGCGGTCTTCGGCCCAGGATCCCCTCCCACCTCACCGGCCTCGCGCGGCAGGCCGCTCACGAAGCGGGTTGCGCTCGCGACCTGTTCCATGTCCGCGGTGCTGGTGCCCACGTCCTCGGCCGTGACGTACCGTCCGCCCAGCGACTCGACGAGCCTGCCGAACGCCCGCAGCCGCTCAGGGGTCTTGTCCCTGCGGGAATCGCCGAGGATCACGGCCTTGCCGCCCCCCAGCGGCAGTTCCGCCATGGCGTTCTTGTAGCTCATGCCGCGTGAAAGCCGCAGCGCGTCCGTCAGGGCATCCTCGGCCGAGGCATAGGGCCACATCCGGCATCCGCCCGCCGCCGGTCCGAGCACGGTGGAATGAACGGCGATCAGCGCGCGCAATCCCGTGGCAGCGTCATAACCGAAGACCACCTGCTCGTGGCCGTCGAAATCCGGCATCGTGTAAAGATCCATCGCTCGCGCTCCGCGGTCATGCGGGGCCATGTCGCCCCGGGGACCGCCACCATACCCCCCGGGCCGCGCAAGGCGCCTCACAAAGCTTGCTCTATCCGGCGCCAGGATGAATCATTCATTGCATATCGGGCTTATTCAACGAGACGATCGATGCAAACAGACCTCGACCGGGGCGATGTCCGCATACTCGACCTCATCCAGAGCCATGGCGATCTGTCGGCGGCCGAGATCGCCGAACGGCTGGGAATGACCGCCTCCACCTGCTGGCGTCGCATGAGCCGCCTGAACGAGCTCGGCGTGATCCGCAGCCGGGTCGCCGTGCTCGACCGGGAGAAGGTGGGCCTCAACGTGCTGGTGTTCTCGCAGGTGAAGCTGAGCGGCCACGGACGCGATGCGCTGCTGAAGTTCGAGCAGGCGGTGCGCGAGCATCCCGAGATCCAGGAGTGCTACACGCTCATGGGCGAAACCGACTTCCTGCTGCGCATCGTCTGCCGTGACATCAAGGCGTACGAGGCATTCTTCCTGGATCACCTGTCACGCTTTCCCGGCGTCCAGTCGGTGCACTCCTTCATTGCGCTGTCGGTGATCAAGGAGACCACGGCACTGCCGTTGACGGCCGCGGCTAAGCCTGGAGCGCGGTCGGGCTCAATATGATCAGGCACCGCTCCTCGCCGAGGTCCGGCACGCTGAGCGGGTGGGACTCTATCTGCCAACCGGCGGGCAGGCCCGCGATCTCCTCCGCCGGCCACTTGCCCTTCATGGCGAGGACCCGGGTCTGCGTCCCGCACAGCGGCGCGATGCGCTCGAGCATCTCCGGCAACGGCGCGAACGCGCGGGCCACGACGGTGTCGAACGGTTGGTCCGGCTGCAGCAACTCGACCCGGGCCTGCAGCGCCTCGACATTGACCAGCCCGAGGGTGCGCACGGCGTGGGAGACGAAGCGTATCTTCTTGCCGTTGGAGTCGATCAGGGTGAAGCGACGCTCGGGGTTGACGAGTGCGAGCGGCAGTCCCGGGAAGCCCGCGCCGGTGCCGACGTCGGCGACCGTGGCGCCATGCAGATGGCGGTGCACCGCCAGGCTGTCGAGCAGATGAT
Source organism: Gammaproteobacteria bacterium (assembly GCA_027452045.1). Taxonomy (GTDB): domain Bacteria; phylum Pseudomonadota; class Gammaproteobacteria; order Steroidobacterales; family Steroidobacteraceae; genus 13-2-20CM-66-19. Next base: position 88,535 of record DAIDHH010000027.1, on the reverse strand, counting down.
GCGTTACCATCTCGGGGCCGTGCCTGATCGCTGTCAGATTGAAGCGGCGGTTCCACCGCGCCAGCTCCTCCAGCAGTTGCAGCAGCCGCAGCGCATCATGCTCGCTGAGCGCCACGCCCAGCGCCGCGGCGCCGTGGACGAGGGTGGCGATGTTGGGTGCGGGATGCATGGGGCGGGATTTTCGCACGTATGAGGCTGCTACTCGTAGAAGACGATGCCATGATCGGGGAGGCGATCCGCACGGGCCTCAAGCGCGAAGGCTTCGCTGTGGATTGGGTGCACGACGGGGAAGCCGCCGAGACCGCCCTCAGGTCGGAGCCTTTTGACGTGCTGCTCCTCGATCTCGGTCTGCCGCGCAAATCCGGGCTCGCCGTCCTCACGGGCCTGAGGATGCGGGGCGATGCTCTACCAGTGATCATCCTCACCGCCCGGGATGCGGTCTCCGACCGGGTGCAGGGCCTGGATGCCGGCGCTGACGACTACCTGGTGAAGCCGTTCGATCTGGATGAGCTCGCCGCGCGCATCCGCGCCTTGTTGCGCCGCAAGTCGGGCCGCACCGCGCCGGCCATCGAGCACCTGGGCGTCGTCCTCGACCCGGCCGCGCACACCGTGCGGCGTTCCGGGCAAGATGTGCCCCTCTCACCCAAGGAGTTCGCCCTGTTGCAGCTGCTCATGGAGCGTCCCGGGACCATCCTCTCGCGCACTCGCATCGAGGAGCGCCTCTACGGCTGGGGTCAGGAGGTGGAAAGCAATGCCGTCGAGGTGCACATCCACGGCCTTCGCCGCAAGCTCGGCGCCGATTACATCCTCAACGTGCGCGGCGTCGGCTACCGGGTACGGCCGGCATGACGATGGCCTCGCTGAGGGCACGGCTGCTCGCCTGGCTGTTGGGCGGTATTGCGATCGTGGGATTGATCGGCGGGACGGTGGTGTATCGCAACACGTTGCGCCAGGCCGACGCGTTCTTCGATTACCACCTGGAGCAGACCGCGCTCATCCTGCGCGACCAGCCGGTGGAGTACCTCTGGTCACAGTCGATTCCCTCCCGGGCGGCCGCCTACGGCTTCGTGGTGCAGGTGTGGACGATCGACGGCCAGCGGATCTACCTCTCGCCGGCGCACGCCGTGCTGCCGAACTTCACCACCATCGGATTTTCCACCGTCGCGACCAGCGAGGGCCGCTGGCGGGCCTATGCGGTGGAATCCCCGACGCGGGTGATCCAGGTCGCGCAGTTGATGAGCGTACGCCGCCAGTGGGCGATACAGCTTGCAATGCGGACGCTGCTGCCGTTCGCCCTGGCGGTCCCGGTGTTGGGATTCATGGTGTGGTTCGCCGTGGGGCATGCCCTGCAGCCGCTGCAGCGGCTGGCTTCCTCGGTCAAGGCGCGCCGTGTCGGCGCCCTGGAGCCGCTCTCGAGCGCACGGCTCCCCGAGGAAGTTCAGCCGCTGGTGAGCGCGCTCAATGACCTGCTGGCGCGGCTGACGGTCGCGCTCGACCGGGAACGGGCGTTCATGGCCGACGCGGCCCACGAGCTGCGCACTCCGCTCACCGCCCTGCACCTGCAGCTCGATGCGCTCGAGCGCTCATCGACCGAAGGAGAACGCGCGGATGCCATGGGAAAGCTCTCCGAGGGCGTGCAGCGCTCCATCCGCCTGGTGGAGCAGATGCTCTCCCTCGCCCGCCAGGAGCCGCGCCCAGAGCGGGAGCACACTCGCCTCGCGCTCGATGAGCTGGCGCGGGAGGTGGTCGCGGAGCTGGTGCCGCTCGCGGATGCGCGCGGGATCGACCTGGGCATTGCCGATGCGCTACCGGCGCACGTGCTGGGCGACCGGGAAACCATCGCGACGCTGATCCGCAACCTTGTCGACAACGCGGTGCGCTATACGCCTTCGGGCGGCCGCGTGGACGTCTCGGTGGAGCGAACTTCGGCGGTACCCGCCGAGGTTCGCCTCGTGGTGCTCGACAACGGTCCCGGCATCGCTCCCGCGGAGCGCACGCGGGTGTTCGATCGCTTCTACCGCCGGCCCGGCACCGTTGCGCCCGGGAGCGGCTTGGGACTCGCCATCGTCAAGGCGATCGCCGATGCGCATGGCGCGCGCATCGAGTTGGGAGAGGGCGCGTCGCCGCGCGGCCTGGCGGTCAGCGTCACGTTCGCGGCCGCCGGCTGAGCAGGCTCTGAAGGAACTGCGCGACGGTGATCCTGAGCGCCCGCCGGTCGGCGGGGGCGCTGAATTCATTGCCCGTGTCGCTCGCGGTCAGCAGCCACACCGGGTCGCGGTGATATCGCAACAGGTAGGCCAGCTGTTGGGAGTTGTTCGCCCGGCTGCCGGCCCCCTGCAGGCCCTGCACGATGAGTACCGGCCGCCGGATGCGAGCCACTTCCCCGAGCGGCGAAATGTGCCTGAGAAAATCCGCCACCGACGGATCCGCGGCATTCCCGAACTGCGCGATGCGCTCCTCGATGCGCCCCGCGGGCGCATGCGTCACGTAGTCGGTCAGATCGGCCATGCCGGCGACGTCGATGGCCCCGAGCAGGTGTCCATCGAAGGTCGCGAGCGAATTCAACGCCAGCCACCCGCCATATCCGCGGCCCATGAGCGCGGTGCGGTGGACGTCGAGCCCGGGTTGCATGCCGATCCACACCAACAGCGAGCCGACGTCCCGGACCGCATCATCGCGCTGCCAGCCATCGGCCAGCGTGCGGAACGTCTTGCCGTATCCCGAGGAGCCGCGCACGTTGGGGGCGATGACCGCGAAGCCGAGCTCGTTGACGACGAACTGAACGAACGGCCGCCAGCGCGGCCGGAACTGCGAATCCACCCCGGCGTGCAGCAGGATCAGCACCGGCGCCGGTCCCGGTGCGGGCGGCAGATACACGTACGCGGAAATCATCCGCCAGGCGCCGTTCGTCCGGTCCCAGGTCGGGTAGTGAATCAGACGCGCGGCCGCCAGCGGGCGCGCAGCGAGCCCATTGGGCCGGCGGGTCCAGCGCTTGAGCACTCTGTGGTCGGCATCGTAGACATACACCCCGGGCGGGCGCCGCGCCGACTCGTAGGTGATCGCGAGCAGGTGCGCGGGGCCAAAGCCCATCGTCCCGATGACACCATGGCGTAGCCATGGCACCGGCAGCGCAAGCTTGAGCCTGTCATCGATGACGGTCAGAGCGCTGCGGCCGTCGTCATCCACCGTGTACGCGGTGTAGCGCCCGTCTGCGCTGACCGCGAATCGCTCGACATCCCAGGGGACGTCCGCGGAGATGCGATTCAGGACGTGTGTGTCCAGATCCAACCGGTAGAGCTGCTCGAACTCGCCGCCCTGGTCCGAGACCAGGTAGACGGCCGAGTCCAGCGGGGCGAAACGGGCGCACGCGATGTGCGCGGCGGGAACGTCCAACCGCTGCAGCGCGCCATCGCCCACCTTGGCCAAATAGAGGAGGTTGTGCTCCGGCCGGGTCACATCGGCGAGCAGCAGCCTTTTGCCATCGGCAGACCAGTCGAGCAGCCGCCAGCTGCCCTTGAGGCCCCCGACGACCAGACGCGGCAGGCCGCCCTGCTCGATGTTCTCGACATACACGGCGCCCTGGCTGCCGCCGGGGCCGGCGCCGTAGAAGGCGATGCTCCGCCCGTCGGCGGACCAGCGGGGGGCACCATGCAGCTCATCGCCCTGGGTCAGCTGGCGCGCCGGGCCCTTCCCTGGGTCCAAATACAGCTGCGAATGTCCGTCGGACCGCTGCACGTAGGCGAGTGAGCCGCCGCGCGAGCGCGCCCAGCGCAACGGAAGAGTCAGCGACGCCAGGGTCCGGGGCGCGGCGAGCGCGGCGGTCAGGCTCTCGAGCCGCACCCGGTCCCCGAGGCGCTCGGCGACCAGCATGCCTCCCTCGGGCAGCCACTCGAGAAACCGCGTTCCCGGCCAGGGCGCATAGCGCTCGAGACGCTTGCTGAGCGTTGGGCTCAATGGGGGGATGCCGCTGAAGGTGAGCGGCCCCTGCACGCGATAGTCGAAGGACGCTGCCCGGGCCGGCGCCGGCGGGAGCAGGCTCAGGGCAAAGACAATAGCGATCGGCACCGCGGCGGCGAACGCCCGGCCGGGGAACTTCTTCAGGGTCATATCTTTAAGCTATCGCAAGCCGCTACCATCTGTACATGCGAACCGAGCCTTCTTCTGCGCCTCGTGCGCGAATGACGCATCATCCGGACGACATCACCGCGGTTGACTGCGAGTATCTTTATCCCGGACATGCGGCCGCGCATATCGTTCGCCATGGCGGCCGCGCCGCCTTGGTGGACGTCGGCACCAATGACTCGGTTCCGTATCTGCTGTCGGCGCTGCGCGAGCTCGCGATCCCGCCCGAGTCGGTCGATTACCTGCTGCTCACCCACGTCCATCTGGATCACGCCGGAGGCGCAGGCACGCTCATGCGGGCCCTGCCGAATGCGCTGGCGGTGCTGCATCCGCGGGGCGCACCGCACATGATCGACCCGGCCAAGCTGATCGCCGGATCGCAGGCGGTGTACGGCGAAGAGCGCTTCCGGCGCCTGTATGGGGAAATCGCCCCCATTGCGGCCGAGCGCGTGCGCGAAACCCGGGACGGGCAGAGGCTGAGCCTCGCAGGGCGTGAATTCGAGATCCTGCACACCCCGGGACATGCGCTGCACCATCAGGTCTTCGTCGACCTCGCGCGCGGCAATATTTTCAGCGGAGATACCTTCGGCCTCTCCTACCGTGAGCTCGACGGCCCCGCCGGCGCCTTCATCATCCCGACCACCACCCCGACGCAGTTCGATCCGGATCAGCTGTGCGCCTCCATCGATCGAATGCTCTCGTATGCGCCCAAGGCGATGTACCTGATGCATTACAGCCGCGTGACGGACGTGGCGCGGCTGGCGCAATCGCTGCAGGCTCAGATCCGGCAGCTGACCCGCCTCGCGCGCGAGGGTGCCGGGGCGCCGGACCGGCATGCCGCGATCCGCGAGGCAATGTGGGCGCTGTGGCGAGATCTGGCGCACCGGCAAGGCTGCCCGGTCTCCGATGAGCGGCTGCGCGAACTTCTCTCGGGCGATCTCGAGCTCAATACCCAGGGGCTCACGCACTGGCTCGACCGGCGCGCCCGGTGAGCGCCGAGGAACCGCCGGGCCCATTTAAGCGTCACTTAATATTGCATGCCCTATCCTGAATCCCGATCCCCAGTATCTGCACGATCGAATTACCAGAGGCTGATATGACCCTAAGGACCGCTCTTCGAAACCCGCTGGTGGCGGCGGCGTTCGGCGCACTGCTCTTCGCCGCGCCGCTCACCGCGCTCTACACCCTGCGCCCCGCCGCCGCTGCCAATACTCCTTCCGGGGCCTCATCCGGTGGCGGCGCGCAGGTGCAGCTGCCGAACTTCACCTCCCTGGTCCAGCAGTACGGCCCCGCGGTGGTGAGCATCAGCGTGATCGAGAAGCCCTCGGGCTCGGCCGGCCAGCAAAGTCCGTTCGGCCCCAACAGTCCATTCGCCCCGTTCTTCCACAACTTCCCCTTCCAGGCGCCGCAGGAAGCGCCGGTGCGCGGCGAGGGCTCTGGATTCATCATCCGTCCCGACGGGGTGATTCTCACCAACGCCCATGTGGTCGCCGGCGCCAGCAAGGTGACCGTGCAGCTGCGCGACCGCCGCGAATACCCGGGCAAAGTGATCGGCATCGACAAGGTCTCGGACGTGGCGGTCGTCAAGATCGCCGCCAACAACCTGCCCACGGTGCACATCGGCGATTCGGACTCGCTGCAGGTCGGCCAGTGGGTGCTCGCCATCGGTGCGCCCTTCGGGTTTGACAACAGCGCGACCGCGGGCATCGTGAGCGCCAAGGGGCGCACGCTGCAGGATTCCGGCTACGTGCCGTTCATCCAGACCGACGTGCCCATCAACCCCGGCAACTCCGGCGGGCCGTTGTTCAACATGGCCGGCCAGGTGGTGGGCATCAACTCCCAGATCTACAGCCGCTCGGGCGGCTACATGGGACTGTCGTTCTCCATCCCGATCAATGTGGCCATGCACGTGGCCGATCAGCTGATCGCCACGGGGCACGTGCGCCGCGGCGAGCTCGGCATCTTCATCCAGGAGGTGGATCAGGGACTGGCCGACTCTTTCGGCCTGCCGAAACCCGAGGGTGCGCTGGTCGCCAACGTCCAGCCCAACAGCGCCGCCGCGGCCGCCGGCCTGAAGCCGGGCGATGTCATCCTCGCCATGAACGGCAAGAAGGTCCAGACTTCGGCGCAGCTGCCGGTGCGCGTCGCGAGCCTGCTGCCCGGAACGGTGGTGCATCTGACGGTCTGGCGCAATCACTCCGAGAGGCAAATCAACGTCAAACTCGGCGCCATGGGCAGCCATACGCTGGCGGCGACCAAGAGCCAGCACCGTCCCGGCGGCCGCCTGGGGCTCGTCGTGCGCCCGCTGACGCCCGATGAGCAGCAGCAGGCCAACGTGCACGGCGGTCTGTTGGTCGAAGGGGTGAGCGGCCCGGCGCAGGACGCCAGCATCCAGCCGGGTGACATCGTGGTCTCGGCCAATGGACAGCCGGTCTCGAGCGCCGCGCAATTGCACACGGTGGTATCGAAGTCCCATGGCCATGTGGCGCTGCTCATCCAGCGCGATGGCGTGCGGACCTTCGTGCCGCTGCAGGTTCAATAGTCGAGTCGATGAGCGCCAGGGGTTGCGCGGAGCCAAGGAATGCACCGCGCAACGGCTGCTCGCAAGTGCGCCGGCCAGGGCGGGCCGGCGAGGGGTACCGGGATGGTGGCCCGCGCGATGGAGCGCTGCAGGATGCTCAGGTCAGGTGGAGAGCGATGAGAGCCTCGGCCTGGGGAGGGGTCACCCTCCCCAGGCCATGTTGTCTCAGCGCTTGGCGGCCCAGCGCGTGTCGGGCCGGGGCACCGTGTGCAGACCCGGCTCGAGGTGGCTGAAATACGCGGCGACGACCGTGATGTCCGCCGGGCTCAGCGTGGCCTCCATGGAGTGCATGATGGGGTTCTTGCGGTAGCCCGACTGGTACTCGAGCAGAGCGCGGATCAGGTAGCTTTCGTGCTGGCCCGCGAGCGTCGGATACAAGGGTGAAACCGCGATCCCATCGCTCCCGTGGCAGGAGGTGCACACTGCCGCAGCCTTCGGCACTTCCGAGGCCGCCACGGGCTTCGCACCTGCGACCGGCTGGCCGGCAAGGTACGTGGCGACATCGACGATGTCCTGGTCGGACAGCGACAGTGCCTGCAGGTGCATGGTGGGGTAGGCTCGGTTGCCGCTGCGGTATTCGCGCAGCGCATGGATGAGATACTGCACCGATTGGCCCCGCAGCCGCGGTACGGCATAGTTGGGGTAGGCATTGCGATAGCCCTTGATGCCGTGACAACCCAGACAGGTGTATCCGAGCACTCTCCCCCGCTGTGCGTTGCCCACGGGCGGCTGCTGCGCATAGGCCGCGGCACCGACGCAGGTGATGGCGAGGAGAACCGCCGTGGCGGCCCGCACGCCCGAACGCACATATGAACGCAGCCAAAGTTCCGACATCGTGATCTCCGGCCAGGTGCGCAAAGCAGTGGCGAATCTTATCGGACTGTCCGCCTCGGGCGCCAGCGGAGCGAGCAGGAAGCCCCGGATGGGCCCGCGGGCACCAGGCGATCGGAGGCTCCCTCGCCCATGATCGGGCTCATTCAACGCGTGCGGCGGGCCGAGGTGCGCTCCGGCGGACAGCCCCTCGGGGCGATTCAGCAGGGCATCCTGGCACTGATCGGCGTGCGGCGGGGGGACGACCGGCCGGCCGCCGATCGCCTGCTCGAGCGGCTGCTCGCCTACCGCATCTTTGCGGATGAGGCGGGGCGGATGAACCTCTCGCTGCGCGAGACCGGCGGAGGATTGCTGCTCGTGCCGCAGTTCACCCTGGCAGCGGACACCCACAAGGGGACCCGGGCCGGCTTCAGCACGGCCGCGGCCCCCGAGGAGGCAGGGGCGCTGTTCGCCTACCTCCTGGAACGGGCGTACGCGACCCATGCACCGGTGGCCGCCGGGGCATTCGGGGCGGACATGCAGGTCGAGCTGGTCAACGATGGACCGGTGACGTTCTGGCTGGAGTCCCGCGGAGCCTAGGAGGGGCTGGGAATCCGCAATTTCCCCTACGGCAATGCGCCAACTTTTCTCGGCCGCAGACCGCCAATTGGCCTATGATGCATCAGTTTTCACTGTTTCACGCGTAAGCGGAGTCCAGAGCTTATGGATTTCGATTTCAAGACACTGCTGGTCATCCTGGTCGTGGTGCTGATCATTTTCGGCGGTAAGAAGCTGCGCAGCATCGGCGATGACCTGGGTCATGCGGTGCGAGGCTTCAAGAAGGCCGTGAACGAGGGCGACAAGGAAGAAGCCGCCTCGCCCCGGCAGATCCGGTCCGAGGACAGCGACGCCGAATTTCCCGAGATGCGGAAAAGCGGCACTCAGACGCCGAAGAACGAGCGGCACGCCTGAAGGGCCCGTGAGCACGGGGCCATCCGGCGCGATACGCCGGGCTGCGAGCGCGCCGGCGCATCCTGCCCGGTGTGGACTCTGAAGCGACATGTTCGACTTCGGCTTCTCCGAACTCCTGGTGATTCTGGTCCTGGCGCTCATCGTGCTCGGGCCCGAGAAGCTGCCGGGCGTGGTCCGCAAGGTCGGCCGCTGGGTCGGCCGGGCGCGCGCCATGGCGCGCCAGTTCCAGGAACAGCTCGAGGAGGAGATCGACCTCGAGGACAGCCACAGCCGCCCGGTGCCGCCGCCCTTGCCGCCCGATCCCCCCGTGTACACCGAGCCGGCGCACCCCGCCGAGCCCTCGCAGATGACCCCGGACGTGCAGGGCACTGCTGAGGCCGCAACGGCCCACACACCGGCGGACGCACATGAGCCAAGAGCCTGAGAGCCTCGCCGAGGGCTCGCTCATCTCTCATCTGCTCGAGCTCCGGGAACGGCTGATCCGTGCCCTGGTCGTGGTGGGGCTCGCGTTCGCCCCCTGCGCCCTCTACGCCAACAAGCTGTTCACCCTGCTCGCCCGTCCGCTGTTCAAGATGCTGCCCAAGGGCAGTCACCTCATCGCCACCGGTGTGGCGGCGCCGTTCACCACTCCGTTCAAGCTCGCCTTCTTCATAGCGCTCTTCGGCGCCATGCCGTACGTGCTCTACCAGGTCTGGGCCTTCGTGGCGCCGGGACTGTATCGTCACGAGAAGCGCTTCGCGCTTCCCCTGCTGGTCTCCTCGATCGTCCTCTTCTACGCGGGAATGGCGTTCGCGTACTTCGCCGTGTTCCCCGCGATGTTCCATTTCTTCGCCGCCACTACGCCGAAGGACGTGGCGATGATGACCGACATCAGCCAGTACCTCGATTTCGTGCTGGTGATGTTCCTCGCCTTCGGTGCGGCGTTCGAGCTGCCCGTGGCGGTGGTGCTGCTGGTGCTGTTGAATCTGGTGAAGCTCGAGAAACTCAAGTCCATCCGCGGGTATGTGCTGCTCGGGGTGTTCATCGTGGCGGCCTTCATCACGCCGCCGGATGCGGTATCGCAATCCATGATGGCCGTGCCGATGTACTTCCTCTACGAAGGCGGCGTGCTCATGGCGAGCATCCTGATGCGCATCAAGCGTGATGCGGCCGATGAGGAGCGGGCCGCGGCGTCCTGAGTGCCCGGGGAAAACCCTGCGATCCACCAAAAAAGCAAGACCATGGAAATGAACTCGACACCGCAAACCCTGGAGGCGACGGCCGAGGGGGCCACCCTGTTCGGTCATCCGCGGGGACTCGCGACGCTGTTCTTCACGGAGATGTGGGAGCGGTTCACCTATTATGGCATCCAGTCCATCCTGATCCTGTTCATGGTGGCGGCGAGCGGCCGCGGCGGCCTCGGGTTCGACGATCAGAGCGCCAATGCGATCGTCGGCCTGTACTTCGGCGGCACCTACCTGCTCTCGCTCCTCGGCGGCTGGGTGGCGGACCGGCTGATCGGCGGGCGCCTCGCGGTCACCACGGGTGGCGTGTTGATCACCGCCGGCAACGCACTGCTCGCCTCGGGCGGCACGCGTCTCTTCTTCCTCGGGCTGGTGTTCAACGTGCTCGGCGTGGGGCTCCTGAAGCCCAATGTGAGCACGACCGTGGGCGAGCTGTATCCCGTGGACGGCTCCCAGCGCGACGCCGGTTTCTCGATTTTCTACATGGGCATCAACATCGGATCGCTGTTCGGCCCGATATTCGTGCCGATCGTCGCCGAACGCTACGGCTGGCATGCCGGCTTCGCCCTGCCCGCCCTCGGAATGCTGTTCGGTGTGGCTCAGTTCCTGGCGACACGGCGCTACCTCGGCCGCGCCGGCGATGCGCCGGTGAGCACGCGGCCACGCTCCTGGCTGGCCCTCGGAGTCTTCGTGGTGGTGATCGGCGCCGTCACGGCGTTGATGTTGAGCGGTGCGGTGAAGGTGAACGCCGTGGCGCTTGCCGCGCGGGTGTCGTGGGCGGTCGGCATCCTGATGGGGACGTATCTGCTGTACATGGCGCTCTTCGGGGGTCTCGACCGGGAGGAGCGCGGCCGCGTGTTCGCGATGATGGCGCTGTTCGCCGCCTCCACCGTCTTCTGGATGGCCTACATGCAGATGTTCGGGTCGTTCACGCTCTTCGCGCAGCGATACACCGACCTCGAGGTGTTCGGCTGGAGGATGCCGGCCGGCGTCACCCAGACCATCGACCCTATCTTCATCATATCCCTGGCCCCGGTGTTCGCCGCGCTGTGGGTGCGCCTCGGGCGGCGCGGCCGGGATCTGTCCTCGCCGGCGAAGTTCGCCTGGGGACTGCTCCTCATGGGTGCGGGCATGCTGGTGATGTACGTGGCGGCGCTGCGTGTCATGCACGGCGCGAAGGTGTCGCTGCTGTGGCTCGCGGCCAACTATTTCCTGAACGCCTGCGGCGAGCTGTGCCTCTCGCCGGTGGGGCTGTCCTCCACCACGAAGCTCGCGCCAAAGCGCTTCGCCGGCCAGACGATGGGACTGTGGTTCCTCACCCTGGCGCTCGGCAGTTTCCTCGCCGGACTCCTCTCGGGCGACTACAACGCGCATCACCTGGCAACGCTGCCCGCGCTGTACCTGAAGCTCTTTCTCTGGAGCACCGCCGGCGGCATCGTGCTGCTGCTGCTCACCCCCCGGGTGAAGCGGCTGATGGCCGGAGTGCAGTGAGCGGCCGCGGTGAGCGTCCCCCGGGGCGCTCGTGCGCAATCCGCGGCTGACGGTCGACGCCTGGATGCTCACGGCCGGTCGCCCGGCCCGCCGGGCAACGCATCAGAATTAGTTATGGCATCCCTGCCGGGGGCTTCGCTACTCTGCGCCTTCCGCGGCCGGGCCGCGCTCGAGCAACGGTCTTGAAATTCTTCAAGCGATTCTCCCAGCTGACCGGCGCGCAGCGGCACGCCTATTTCGCAGCGCTCGGCGGCTGGACGCTGGATGCGTTCGATTTCTTCATTTTCATCGTGGCGCTGAGCTCGATCGGCGCCGACTTCCATGCCCGCGTATCGGCCGTCGCGTTCGGCATCACCCTCACCCTGGCCCTGCGGCCGGTCGGGGCGCTGCTGTTCGGGTGGCTCGCGGAAAAGTACGGGCGCCGCCCGGTGCTGATGCTGAACGTGTTCTCGTTCGCGCTCGTCGAATTGGCATCGGCGTTCGCGCCGAATCTCGCCACGCTGCTCGCGCTGCGCGCCCTGTTCGGCTTCGCCATGGGTGGGGAGTGGGGCGTGGGCGCGGCATTGGCGTTCGAGACGCTGCCGGCCGAGGGCAGGGGATTCTTCTCCGGGTTGCTGCAGGAAGGCTACGTCATCGGCTACCTGCTCGCCGCGGTGGTCTCCAGGTTGTTTTTCAACGCGGTGGGCTGGCGCGGCATGTTCGTGATCGGCGCCATACCGGCCCTGTTCGTGCTCTACATCCGGCGCGGCGTGGCGGAATCGCCCGTCTGGCTCGCCGGCCGGCACCGCAGACGGGCATCGGCCGGTGAGTTGTGGCGGGCCGTCAGGACCAACCTGCCCGTCGTGTTGTACATGATCGTGCTGATGGCGTTCTTCAACGCTTTCTCACACGGCTCGCAGGATCTGTACAAGCCGTTCCTGTTGCAGCAACTGCGCCTGAGCGAGGCCACGGCCGATGACCTGCTCATGATCATGAACGTCGGGGCACTGATCGGCGGCATCTTCTTCGGCTCGCTCTCAGAGCACCTCGGGCGCCGCAAAGCGATCGCGGTGGCCGCGGTGCTGGCGCTGCCTGTCATACCGCTGTGGACCTACGCCCCGAGCGTGCCGTGGCTCGCCCTCGGGGCATTCCTCATGCAGTTCATGGTGCAGGGGGCGTGGGGCATAGTTCCCGCGCACCTGAATGAGCTCTCCCCGCCCGGGGTGCGCGCTATGCTCCCGGCCTTCGCCTATCAGATCGGCAATTTCGCCGTGGCATTGCTCGCGCCCGTGCAGTCGGGCATCGCCGAGCGGCACGGAAACGATTACGCCGCGATGCTCGCCTGGACGCTCGGCATCGTCGCCGTCGCACTCGCCCTCGTGACCCTCGCGGGCGCGGAGGCGCGGAATGTCGCGATGACCGAGTCGGGCGGCGTCACGGATTGAGGGACCCGCCGGCCGGACCGGCGGGTCCCGCACGGCTCAGGTGGCCGGTTTAATGAACCTCAGCGTGTAGTCATCGGCATACCCGATGGCCGCGTACTTGCGGCGGGCCGCCTGACTCTTGTCCGCGAGCGATGGCGGCAGCATGAACACCGGAATGTCGCGCGGATCCTTCGGATTGGCGAGGATCTCGGACGTTCCGCCGAGCTGGAAGCCGGCCTTCTCGGCCTCCTCGATCACGAACGCCTGGGGCAGGCGCGCCAGCGGGAAGCACTGGGCGAGCGGCGTGCCGGGCGCGGCGCGATGACCGGCGATGCCGAGAACCCCGCCCGGCTTGAGCACTCGAAAGGCGCTGCGCAGGAATTTCTCAAGAAAGACCGGAGTCACCTCGTGATGCACGTTCGCGAACATCAGGTCGTGCATGTTGTTGAACGTGACCACCATGTCGGCGGAATCCGGCGCACCGAGATGCAGGTAGCCGGGCAGCTCGAAGGGCTCGAGGCGCACCTTGCCGTAGACCGCCGGGTCGGCGGCGAGCTTGTGGTCGTAGGCGAGCGCCGAGCTATGCGCCCAGCCGCTCGTGCCGGCCACGGGGGAGGTGGCCTCGATCAGCTGACCCTGGGCGCGCAGGAAGGGCGCCAGGATCTCGGTGTACCAGCCGCCGCCCGGGAGTACTTCCACGACACGCATGTCCGGCCGAATGCCGAAGAATTCGAGCGTCTGTACGGGGTGCCGGTACTTGTCGCGCGCCACGAAGGCGGGAGTGCGCCAAGAGCCGTGAACGGCGGCCTCGAGCGCTTGGTGTACCGCGGGCGGCGTTGCCGCGGCGGCTGGAGCGATCCACGCGACGGCGGCGGCGAGTGCGGCCAGTTTGAGGGCCACCGCGCGCTTGAGCGGAAGACGGTGGGAGGCGAGAGGGGACACGGTCGGGACGGGCGCTGTCATGGGACGGTCTCCGGATCCGAAAGGCGTCCACGATAGCGCAGGTCGCCCCCGGCACCAACTGCAGAGAGACATGGCCTGGCATCCCGCGTCGGTTCGATGGCGCGGTTTCGGAACAGCCGCTTCCGCGGTGAGCTCAGCGCGGACGGGTCAGCATCGGCTTCAGGTACGGCCAGAGCGTATCGAGCACCAGAGGCTCACCCGCGGCGGTCGGGTGCAGTCCGTCCGACTGCATCAGCCGCCGCTCGAGCGCCACCTTCTCGAGGAGGAAGGGCACGAGGCGCAGGTGATAGGTGCGCGCCAGCCCAGGGTACATTGCCGCGAACTGCTTCGTGTAGCGTGGCCCGTAATTCGGCGGAATGAGCATGCCGACCAGGAGCACACGCGTCCCCGCGGTCTGCGCCATGCGCACGATGGCGGCCAGATTCTTCTCGGCCAGCGTGAGCGGCAGGCCTCGCAGGCCGTCATTCGCGCCGAGCTCGAGGATCATGATGCCCGGTCGGTGAATCCGCAGCTCCCGGGGCAGCCGCTCGAGGCCACCGGTGGTGGTCTCGCCACTCACGCTGGCATTGACCAGGGTGTACCGGTACCCTTCCCTGCGCAGGCGTTTGGCGAGCAGCGCCACCCAACCCTGCTCCGGGCGCAGGCCATGCGCGGCGCTCAGACTGTCACCGAGTACGAGGATGGTCCGGTTGGCGGCCGCCGCACACTGGAGCGCGATGAGCATCAATCCCAGACCTGACACGAAAGCCCGCCAGCGCGGGGAATTCACCGGCGAGCGGGAAGGCGCCGGGCGGGCGCCCGGGATGGTCGGCGGTGTTCTCACGGCGGAGCGCCTCGTGAAGCAGGTCGAGAGTCCCGAAGGCCCGCTCACTATAGTGCAGGATGTCTCGCTCGACATCGGCCATGGCGAATCGGTGGCCGTGGTCGGGCCCTCGGGAGCTGGCAAATCGACCCTGCTCGCCTTGCTCGCCGGTCTCGACCTGCCCACCGGAGGTCGCGTGCTGCTCGAGGGACACGATCTCACGGCGCTCGATGAGGACGGGCGGGCACGGCTCAGGGCCGCGCGCGTAGGCTTCGTGTTCCAGGCCTTCCACCTGATCCCCGCGCTCACGGCGCTCGAGAACGTGATGCTGCCCCTGGAGCTCACCGGCCACTCCGGGGCGCGCGATGCGGCGCTCGACACGCTGCGCCGCGTCGGCCTCGCCGGCCGTACCGGGCACTATCCTCGCCACCTCTCCGGTGGCGAGCAGCAGCGTGTCGCGCTGGCGAGGGCCTTCGTCACGCGACCGGCCGTGCTGTTCGCGGACGAGCCCACGGGCAATCTCGACGCCGCAACCGGCGCTCGCATCGGTCAGCTGCTGTTCGAGATGAATGCCGACTCGCACACGACACTGGTGCTGGTGACGCACGACCAGGATCTCGCCACGCGCTGCCGGCGCGTGCTGCGCATGGACGCCGGACGCATCGTTTGACCCTGCGCTCGGCCCGATTCGCGCTGCGGATGCTCGGCCGGGAATGGCGCTCCGGCGAGCTCGGCGTGCTGCTGCTTGCACTGACGGTCGCCGTGGCGGCGCTGACCGGTGTGGGCTTCCTCGTGAGCCGCATCGGCGCCGCGGTGGCGATGCGGGCAACACAGGTGCTCGCGGCCGACATTCGCGTGGAGTCCGCGCAACCCATCGCGGACCCGGTGTTTGCGCGGGCGGCCCGGATGGGTCTCGAGCAGGCGCGTGGCACCGGCATGCTGAGCGTCGTGTTCGACGGCGAGCGGAGCCAGCTGACGGATCTCTACGCGGTCACGTCGGCCTATCCGCTGCGCGGTAAAGTCCTCGTGGCCCGCCACCTCTTCGCGCAAGGCACGCCGGTCACAGCCGTTCCGCCTCCCGGCGTGGTGTGGGCCGACTCGAGACTCCTCGCCGCCGTCGGCGGGCACGTCGGCTCGCAGCTCAGCATCGGGGCGGCGACGCTCAGGGTGGGGAGGGTGCTCATCTCGCGTCCCGATCAGGGCGGCACGTTCACGAGCCTGGTGCCCAACCTGCTCATGAATGCCGCAGACCTGCCGCGCACGCAGCTCATCCAGCCCGGCAGCCGGGTGCGATACAGCGCGCTGTTTTCCGGTCGGCGCAATCAGGTCGCGGCCTTCGAGACCTGGCTCCGGACGCACCTGCGCCCGGGCGAGCAGGTGCGCGACATCGCCGACACCAGTCCGCAGATCGGCAGCGCGGTGAGCCGCGCCGGCCGGTTCCTCAGCCTCGCGAGCCTGGTGGCGGTGCTGCTGTGTGCCGCGGCGGTGGCCATGTCGGCACGGCGGTACGTCGCCCGCCATCTGGATCTGGTCGCACTCTTGAAGACGTTGGGAGCCACGCGGCGCTTCACTTTGCGGCTGACCGCCCTGCAGCTTCTCGCCGTGGCGGCAGTTGCGGCGCTGCTCGGCGCGTCGGTGGGCTACGTTGCCCAGGCATGGGTGGTGTACGTCTTGCGGGGCGTTTTGGTGCAGGGCACCCTTCCCTCGGCGAGCCTGACACCAGTGGCGATCGGCTCGCTCACCTCGGTAGCGCTGCTCGCCGGCTTTGCGCTCCCACCGCTTTGGCAGCTGTCCCGCACGCCTGCCATACGAGTGCTGCGCCGCGACATCGGGCCTCCTCCGCTTTCGGTGTTGCTCGCATTCGGCCCCGCGGCGGCGGTCATCGCCGCACTGATCGCCTGGGTCGTGCTCGATGTGCGGCTGTTCCTCGAGTTCACGGCCGGCTTTACTGCCTTCGTCGCGCTGCTCGTCGCAACCGGCATGCTGTTGGTGAGGGGCGCGTCCGGTCTGCGTGGCCGCGTGGGAGTGGCGTGGCGCTATGGGATCGCGAACCTCGGCCGGCGGCGCATCGATAGCGTGATGCAGGTCGTGGCCTTCGGTGTGGGAATCATGGCGCTGTTGCTCCTCGGGATCATCCGCAACGACCTCGACGGGGACTGGCGACGCTCGCTTCCGGCAGACCTGCCGAACTATTTCTTCATCAACATCCCGCCGCAAAGCCGCAACGCCTTCACCGCCTATCTGCGCTCGCAGGGCGCGCGCACCTCGCGCATGCTGCCGATGATCCGGGGACGCCTGACGGCCATCAACGGTCGACCGGTGGAGTCCATGCGTTTCCCGGGGCGCCGCGCCGAGCACTTCGCCACGCGCGAGCAGAACCTCTCCTGGGCAAGCACTCTCGGGCGCGACAATCGCATCGTCGCGGGCCGGTGGTGGACGCCTTCGCAGCGAGGCGCGCCCCTGGTGTCGATTGCCACCGAGTTCGAGCGCTGGCTCGGCCTGCGTCTGGGGGACGAGCTGACCTTCGAGGTCGCCGGGGACTCCTTCACGGTGCGGGTCGCGAGTGTGCGCAAGGTCAAATGGGACAGCTTCCAACCCAACTTCTTCATCGTGTTCGCGCCGGGACTGCTCGAGAAGGAAACCGGCACCTATCTGACCAGCGCCTATCTGACACCGGCCCAGGCGCGCTCACTTGCGCAGCTCGCGCGAGCCTTTCCGAGCGTATCCATCTTCGACATCGACGATCTGCTGAACGACGTGCGGGCCGTGATGGACAAGGCGGTGCTGGCGGTGCAGAGCGTTTTCGTGTTCACGCTGCTCGCCGGACTGACCGTACTGCTCGCCGCGGTACAGTCGAGCCGCGACGAGCGGCGCTATGAGAGCGCCATGCTGCGCACGCTCGGTGCGAGCCGCGCCACGGTGCTGAAGGGCGTGCTGGCGGAGTTCGCTGCCCTGGGCGCGCTCGCGGGACTCCTGGCGGCGGCAGGTGCATCGGTGGCGGCCTGGTTCCTGACGACCCATGTGCTGGATCTGCGGTACACGTTCAGCCCCGGAGCCTGCGTCATCGGTTTCGCGGGTGGGACCGTGCTGGTCGCGGCGAGCGGCTGGCTGGCGACCCGTTCGGTCGTGAACCAGCCACCGCTCGGCGCACTGCGGGCTGGACCCGGCTGAGCGGCGCGAAGGCGAGGGCGGCGGAACGGGCCTTCCTCGTATTTTATATATTCTCATTACGCCTTTGGAGTGTCTTAACCTATTGATAATAAGTGAATTAATAAATTTAGATATTCATGCTAATATCTATTCATGCGGGCACCCATTCTGCCGAGACTAAGCGAGGAGCTCTCCAGGGGGCCTGCCAGTGCCGCCGAGCTCACCCGTGCGCTGGACATTTCCCAGCCCACACTGTCCAGGGCGATCTCCAGCCTTCGGCGGGAAGGGCGCGTTGTCCGGATGGGCACCACCCGGGGTGCGCGCTACGGACTCGCCCGTACGATCGATGGCATTGGCGCCGCCTGGCCGCTGTTTCGTGTCGATGAAGAAGGACGGCTGAGCGAGATCGGGAGCCTGCACGCGATCGAACGCAATCGCTACTACGCCCCTGCCGGTCCGCTGCGCATCCGGGGACTCACCGAAGGAATTCCTTACTTTCTCGAGGACGCCCGCCCTGGCGGCTTCCTCGGTCGTACCGTCCCCTCCGCCTTTCCCGAGCTTGCCCTGCCGCCGCGTATCCTCGATTGGACCGACGAGCACTTTCTCTCGTATCTCATTCGACGCTCACCGGACAACATCGGAGACCTGGTGATCGGGGAAGAGTCGGTCGAGCGATTCGTGGGGGCCTCCCAGGGCGCGGTGATCATCGGCGCATCCGAGCGGGCCGGCCGCTATGGCGCTTGCGCAGCGGCCGCCATGGCGGGATCCCCGGCGGGATCATCGGCTCAGGGCGAACAGCCGAAATTTCTCGCGCGGGTCGATGAAGGCGAGCGCCGTACGCACGTCCTGGTGAAATTCTCCCCGCCGCGCACGAGCGCGGTCGGGCAACGTTGGGCAGATCTGCTGGCGTGCGAGCATCTGGCGCACGAGCTGCTTGCGAGCGAAGGCTTGCCCTCCTGCCGCTCAAGACTCTTTTTCTTTGAAGATCGGGCCTACCTCGAGGTGGAGCGCTTCGATCGTGTCGGCGCGGAGGGGCGCCGGGGCGCCGTCTCGCTATACGCCATCGACCTGTCGCGCTACGCCAGGCTCGATAGCTGGGGCGAGTGCGCGCGGCGTCTGGAGGCCGACCATCTGCTTCGCTCAGAGGATGCCGAGCGGATCCGCCTCATCGAGAGCTTCGCTCTGCTCATCGCAAACACCGACCGCCATTTCGGCAACATCACGCTGTTCGACCGGTACGAAGGACCGTTCGAGCTCGCGCCGATCTACGACATGCTACCGATGGGGTTCGCTCCACAGCATGAGCAGCTCATCGAGCGCACCTATGAGCCTGCGCTGCCAACGGCGCTTCTGCTGTCCGTGTGGTCGCGCGCGCGAACCCTGGCCGAACGGTACTGGGCGCTGCTCGCGGACAATGCGCAGGTGAGTGGCTCGTTCCGCCAGCTCGCCGAGCACTGCCTGGACACTCTCAGAAAGCGCACCGTGCGCGGCATGGGTTAGCTGGAGGAGGCGCCGAGCGCCTCCTCCAGAGCGGCCGTGAGCGGCTTCAAATGGAACGATTCCTCCGGCATGAGCCGAGGGGTGATGCCGTGGCGGCTCAATGTGTCGGCGACGACCGGTCCGACTGCCGCAACCAGCGTGCGGGCCAGCGCGGCGCGGACGATGTCTTCGGAGGCGACGGCGATCAACCGCGCGATCTGGGTGGAGCTGGTGAAGGCGATGGCGTCGACTTCGCCCGAGCGCAGCTGCGCGAGCAGCTCGAGCACGGCCTGATTCTCCGCTGCATCCGCGTAGACATACGGCGCCACGGTGCACACCGTCGCACCGGCGCCTTCCAGGAATGCCACCAGCGGGCGATTGGGCTCGTCGCCGTAGAGCTGTACGCCGATGCGATGGCCGTTCAGGTCATGCGTGCGCAGCATCGCGACCAGGCCGTCGGTGGTGGCCCGCTCGGCCGCAATGTCCGAGGTCATCCCCAGCTCACGCAGGACCTTGGCCGGTTTGGGACCCCGGGTGATCTTGCGGACTCGGGACAAGGCGTCGAGGAAAGCCGGGCGCAGGAGCGGCTCGTGACGATCGATGCAGGAGAGTATGCGCCGCAGGCCCTCTCCCGTGAGCAGGATGAGGTCATCGAAACCGCCCTCGGCGACTTGCCGGCTCCAGTTGAGCACGGGCGCGGGATCGGGTGCGTCACGGATCGCCACCATGGGGCAGCGGATGACCCGCGCCCCGCGCCGCTCGAGCAGCCCGGCGAAAACCTCCACCTCCCGGGTTTCGGGAACCGCGATGGTGCGGCCGGCAAGGGGCTGAGTGCGCATGGGTGAGATATTACCCACTGCGCAGGGATTCGCATCGCCTCAGCCGACGAACAGCTCGAGGATGTGAAAGTGGTCGTCGAAGAACTGAGCCTGCATCTGCAGTGCCTCGCCGAGGGGAACCCAGCGAGCCTGCTCGGCATCGTCGGCGCCCTTCACCGGCGGCAGATCGCCGCGTGGGAAATCGAAGTGGTAGGCATGCGTGATGGTGCGGCCGCGCAGCGATCGCTCGGGATGGTCGAAGACCTGTTTGTGCCGGGTGGCCAGGCGAAGCGCATCGGTGGGAAGGGGTATTCCGGTCTCTTCGCGCAGCTCCCGGATGACCGCCTCGTCGATCGTTTCCGCGACATCGACGAATCCGCCGGGGAAGGCCCACAGGCCCTTGCCCGGCTCATGCTTGCGGCGCACCAGCAGCACGTGCCCGGAGTGAATCACCACGGCATCGGCCGTGACGAAGGTCGGCGGAAACGGCGCCCGCGCCCAGGCCTCGCGGTAGTCCTTGAAAAAGTGGTACTCCCGAAGCAGCTCGGAGAAATGCGGTCCATTGCGAAAACTGCGCAGCAACGGCACGACCGCTTCCGGCACCGCGGCCTCGAGCAGCGAGTCCTTGCCCGCATCGCCCATGGCGCCGCTGAAGAGATGCTCGCGCAGATCGGCCGCGGATATCCCCTCGACGCTCGGCGAGGGTACGCATTCCCACTGCGGGAACATGCGCAGGTAGCCGCTGGCGGTGTCCTGCGCGTGGCCGATGGCCCCGACGTGCCGGCCTCCGCCATCGCACTGGATCGTCTCTGAGACGATGCGTTGGACGTGCGCGGCCCAGCGCGCCTCGTTGTAAAGGTAATCGCGCAGCGGCCGGATCAGAAGCCGGGAGTCCGCTTGTCCGAAGGCCGCATGGATCATCGCAGCCCGTTCCACGGCGCTCCACGGATGGCGCGTGGTGCGCGGCGTGTCCGCCGAGCCCACCAGGACGATCACCTTGCGGGCCATAGAGAGCGCCCGGTCGATCAGCACCTGATGGCCGTTGTGGAACGGCTCGAATGTCCCGATGCACACCAGATAGTCGAACCGCATGATGTATCAGCCTGTGCCCTCATGTGCCGGTGGTGTCAGTCCGGGACAGACGCCGTAGCCGCTTGCCCGCCATCGATGTCCCGTTGCCGCCACCCGCGCACGGTACCACCCGGTTGATTCGCATGGGCGGCGCGTTGGCCGCCGCGGCGGCGTCGACGAATACCCGGCTCAAGGGGTTGGTATAGCGCCGCTCGCAGACATTGAGCGGGCCGCCCCGGCCGTGAAGCTCGCCGTCGATGGTCTCGTTGTTCTCCGAGCGGCGGAAGTACGGCAGGACCTCCTCGAATCCCCAGCCGGGATTTCCGAGCTCTCGCCAGTGATCGTAGTCCTGCCGCTGACCGCGGATATGGACCATCGCGTTGATGGAGCTCGATCCGCCGAGCGTCTTGCCGCGCGGCCAGAACATGCGCCGATCCCGCAACAGCGCCTGCGGCTCTGTCTGATACAGCCAGTTGACATCGGGGGTGATCAGCCGGCCGATTCCGGCCGGCATGCCGATGAGGAAGGAATCGTCCCGACCACCCGCCTCGAGCAACAGCACCTTGAGCGCCGGATCCGCGCTCAGCCGGTTGGCAAGCACACAGCCTGCGGACCCGGCCCCGACGATGATGTAGTCGAAAGTGGCGGCCACTTGTGGATGATATCAGCACCGCCTCAGACGGCATTGTTCGCAAAGCGCAATGGCCACGCAGATTTCTCATCCCCCGTTCAGCGCATAGTCGACCTCGACCCAGAGCTTCTTGGTATTGGCGGCGAAGTGATCGCGGGCGTAATCGGCGAAAGCGATGATGCCGGTGAGGTGGTGCCAGGTGCCAAGCAGCTGCAGGTCGGTCTCCTTGCCATAGTGGATGCCCAATCTGGCGGAGCGGAAGTCGTGGTAGACCGCGGTCGCGGCGAGCACCTTAAGGAATGCGACCCGGGGCAGCGCGTAGCCGAGGGACCCGTAGCGGTCCTCGATCCCGTTCGGCGGGGTGGCGAGGAACTCATCCGCCCAGCCGTCGAACTTGTGCAGCGTGGCGAGCGGAGTGGTAAAGCCCTTGCGCCCATCGCCCCCCATCACTTCCACGCCGGCGCCGGCGCTCAGGTGGGCGTAGGTGGCGTTGAGCTCGCCCGCGTAATAGTCGTCGCTGAAGCGCAGGGCATTGTCCGCGTAGGGATCCTGGTGCGCGTAGGTGGCGCTGTAATGCAGCCGCACCGCGCCGAATCTTCGTGCCCCGGCGAACCGGGCGCCCAGGGTGCGCGTCGAGTCGGGGTGATCCTGCTTGAACGCGAGCCAATAGCCGAAGCCGATCAGCGTGCCGAAGGGGGTCTGGCAGGCCACGTGCGCGAGGTAGCTCGATCCGGTGAAGTGGCCGACGGGCGATGCGGCGCCGAACACTCGGTTGACCCGATCGAGATAGGTGAAATCGAGCTTCAGGCCGCGGAAGGAAGTGTTGACGATGCTTGCCGCATCGAAGGTCTGCTCGTTCTGGCGAAAGCCGACCGAGCCGATGAAGCGCTGATCGTCGAGGTTGAGACGCTGACGGCCCACGGTGAGCACGGTTTCGGGAAGCGAGTCATTGGTGATCTCGAGCCGATCGAGGGCGTAGTCCTCGGGGTCCGCGACCACCGGATAGCCGGTGTGGCCGTTGGTGGTGCTGTTGTAGCCGGTATCGAGCGGCCAGTTGAGATTGGCCTCGGCGAGAAGTTTCGTATGCCACGCCGCTGCGCTCTTGAAGCCAAGCCTGCCGCGCACGGTGAGCGCCCGGGCGTCCTGGGCGAAGCCATCCTGCCCGACAGTCTCGGACCTCAGCCGCAGGTTCACGAGGGGAGTGGCGCTCGCGAGCGCACTCAAGATCGGCGTGAGCCCCTGATCGGCGCTCGCACCGCGCGCACACAGGACGAATATCGCGCAGGCCACGCCGCCGCGGACGGACTTCGATGCTCTACAGGTCATGATGGAACGTTCTCCCAAAATAAGAAGCCGCGGACCGGCACGCGCCGCAGGATTGCGGGCGCCGGTCAGCGGCTTTGCTGAGAAGCCTGGATATCACCTTCCGCGTGCGCGGAGCTGAATCGCAGGCTTCCTGACCCTCTGTTGGGTCAGTTCGGAAGAGCTCCGTGCAAGCGTTGTGCCAGTTCCATCGGCGCGGCAGCGCCGCGCGCAAACGCTCGTGCGCGCGGGCCGTGGCGGCGCCTCGCTCCCTCGTGGCGCGTCATCTGTCGCGGCGGTGCGCAGCGGCTTGCGCTCCAACATCGTGCAACCGCGTGGCCGGCCGCATCGGCGCCGGGCGACATGCGGACACGAAGACGATGGCGAGTCATGATCGTGGCTCGCCGAGTTGGCTCTCGATGTCGACCGGATCGAATTTCGTGTCGTCGAAAAACCTCTCGGCCCTGATGTCATCCAGAGGCGCTTCGACGCCCAACGGCGCGAGCGCCAGCCGGTACAGGTCGGGTCGATACGAGGCGCCGGCCTCGGCCAGCTGCCCCGGGCGGGGTTGCACCTGCCGCCACCTGAGCATCTGCGTGTAGAACCATTGCGCGTGGCTGACCCATGGAAAGGTCGCCGAGCGGCGCGCCGGCAGGTAGAAGTTCGGGATATGCACCGCCTGCGAGTCGGGATTGAGCTTCAGCCGCCCGTCGAGAGAGCGCAGAATGAGTTCCTGCGCGACACCCACATAGCAGGGGTCGGCCAGCAGAGCGGCCAGCGGCGCGTGATTCTCCGGACGCTCGCACCACAGAGCGGCCCGGTAGAGAGCGCGGATCAGAGCGGCCAGCTCCTGCGGATGGTCGGCAGCCCATTGGGCGCGGCATCCGAGAACCTTCTCCGGGCTGAGCGGCCAGATCGCCGCGGTGGAGGTGATGATCGCTCCGACTCCGCAGTCGACGGCAACGCTGTTCCACGGCTCACCGACGCAGAAACCGTCGATCTGGCCGGTCCGCATGGCATCGACCAGCAAGGGCGGTGGTATCACCACCAGGCGCAGGTCCCGGTCGGGATCCACCGCGGCGGAGGCGAGCCAGTAGCGCAGCTCGTAGTTGTGGCAGGAGAAGGGATACACCATGGCCAGGGTGAGCGGCGCCAGTCCGTCACGCGCGCGTGCTTCAACCACTCTTTTCAACGCCCTGCCGTGAATCGCCGGATGGCTGTCGGCCGCAGCGCCCTCGCGGCGCATCCGCTCCCAGAGCGGCAGGGAGACGGTGATCGCATTGCCGCCGAGGCCGAGGGCGCAAGGAGCGATGAGCGATGCCCTGATGTGCCCGATCCCGAGGGTCGAGGCCACGACCATGGGCCCGAGCATGTGCGCCGCGTCGAAATGGCCGACGATGATGCGGTCGCGGATGTTGGCCCAGGAGGTCTCGCGCACGAGGGTGAGCTCGAGCCCCTGCTCGGCGGCGAATCCCTGCTCGGCGGCGACCACGAGCGGCGCGCAATCGGTGAGCGGGATGAAGCCGATGATCAGTTTGCTCATGTCAGAAGATCCAGTGCGGTCACCAGTGCGCGCGCGACCTCCACGATCCGCTTGCCCTCGTTCATCGCCGCCTTGCGCATCAGGCCGTATGCGGTTTCCTCGCTGAGGCCCTTGTGCTTCATGAGCAGCCCCTTGGCGCGCTCGATCACCTTGCGCTCATCGAGCGCCTGCCGGGCGCGGTCGAGCTCCTCGCGCAGCTCGCTGAAGGCGTTGAAGCGGGTCACCGCCATGTCGAGGATTGCCTTGACGCGCTCCTTCCTGAGTCCATCGACGACATAGGCGCCGACACCGGCCTCGACGGCCGCCCGGATCATGGCGGTATCGGAGTGATCGACGAACATCGCCACCGGCCGGCGCACACAGCGGGAGACCTGGAACATCTGCTCGAGCACGTCGCGGTTGGGATTTTCCAGGTCGATGAATATGACGTCCGGATCCTCGTCCACGATGCGGCGCAGCAAATTCTGCATGTCCCGGACCACCACGACCTCCGTGCAGCCGGCCTCCCGCAGGCCTTCCTCGAGGATCGAGGCCCGCGTAACGTTCTGATCCACGAGCACAATGCGCAGCTCCGGCTCACTCATGCGGCGCTGTGGCTGAAGGCGCGATCTTGCGCGATGACGTTCATGATCCGGAGCGAGTGCAACGGTCGTGCCATGGCGCCGTTGGCGGCGGCGCGCGGCTGCAGGTAGCGGGGAATTCGGCCTCAAGGAGCGGCGCGCCGCCGGAGCGATCCCGCACTTCAATAGTGCAGGGCGCCGCGCTGTCGCCCCATAAGAGCGCAGGCGCTGACCGTCGAGCGTTCCTCGTGCAGGCTGCGAGGCGGCAAGTCACTGGAAATCAAGACGGAATGACTCCGCGCCGCAGGTGGCACGCCCGTTGCTAGACACTTGCCAAGCAGACCCCGATGGTCTGCTTGGCAACGCCGCCGTTCCCGTGCAGTACGGAATTCTTCCGTATCTCGCGGGGCGGGCGGCGTTTTTCATTTCGGAGCACGGAGGGGTATCGAATGTCCACTCTTACCGGCGTGTCTTCGCGCCGCTCCATGTATGGGATTCGAGTCCCGCCGCGCCAGGCGGGCGCCGGATCCAGCGCATGAACGGGTCTGCGCGCACGAAAGTCCTCGTCGTTGGCAATGGCATGGTGGGTCAACGCTTCCTCGAGAGGTTGCCGGAGCATGAATTCGCGGTGACGGTCATCGGAGAGGAGCCGAGGCCGGCGTACGACCGGGTGCAACTCTCGTCCCTGTTCTGCGGCAAGACGGCTGCGGACCTGAATCTCGTCCCGGAGAGATTCTTTGCGGCCAATGGCATCACCGCACGGCTCGGTGAACGGATCGTCGCGATCGATCGATCCGCCCACACGGTTCGCACGGACGCCGGAGAGGACATCCCCTATGAGAAGCTGGTGCTCGCCACCGGCTCGGCGCCTTTCGTTCCTCCAGTCCCGGGGCGCGACCGGCCGGGATGCTTCGTTTACCGTACCCTCGAGGATCTCGAGGCCATCCGCGCTGCCGCCGCCGACGCAAAGGTGGGCGTGGTGGTTGGCGGAGGACTCCTGGGTCTGGAGGCGGCGCGCGCGCTGCGCGACCTGGGCCTCGAGACTCACGTGGTGGAGCTCGCTCCGCGGCTGATGGCGCTGCAGGTGGATGAGGGCGGTGGCGGCATGCTGCGCCGCAAGATCGAAGCGCTCGGCGTCCACGTGCACACGGGCAAGAGCACCCAGGGCATTACCTGTGGGGCGGGCGCGCGCCATCGGATGACCTTCGCCGATGGTTACGAGCTCGAGACCGACCTGATCGTATTTTCCGCCGGGATCCGGCCCCGCGACGAGCTGGCCCGCGAGGCCGGACTCAAGCTCGGACCGCGCGGCGGCATCGTCATCGATGACACCTGCCGTACTTCCGATCCCGACATCTACGCCATCGGCGAATGTGCCCTGTGGCAGGGCCGGATCTTCGGTCTCCTCGCCCCGGGGTACCAGATGGCCGAGGTGGCGGCGCAGCACATCGGCGGATATGGCGAAGCCGCCTTCACCGGCGCCGACACGAGCACCAAGCTGAAGCTCCTGGGCGTCGATGTGGCCTCCATCGGCGATGCGCACGCGAGCACCCCGGACGCTCGCTGTTATGTCTTCGTGGACGAGCGCCTCGGCGTCTACAAGCGCCTGGTGGTCGACGCCGAGTGCAAGCAGCTGCTCGGGGCGGTGCTGGTCGGCGAGGCGCACGCCTATGGAACCCTGTTACAGACCCTGCTGAACCGCTTGCCGCTGCCCGAGCATCCGGAGGACCTGATCCTGCCGGCGCGCCAGGGCGGCGGCAGCCCCGCCGGGGCGGGGATCGCGGCCCTGCCGGATGCCGCGCAAATCTGCTCCTGCAACAATGTGTCCAAGGGCGTGATCTGCGCCGCGGTGCAGGCCGGCTGCACCACGGTGGCGGCGATCAAGGCTCAGACCCAGGCCTCCGCCGCGTGCGGCGGCTGCGCACCCCTGGTCAAGCAGCTCCTTGCGGCCGAGCTCAAGCGCCGCGGCATGGCGCTCGACAATCACCTCTGCGAGCACTTCCCGTATTCGCGTCAACAGTTGTTTCACCTCGTGCGCGTGGGGGAGTTGAAGAGCTTCGAGACGGTGCTCACGAAACACGGCAAGGGACACGGCTGCGATATCTGCAAGCCCGCGGTGGCATCGATTCTCGCCTCGTGCTGGAACGGCTTCGTGCTCGAGCGCGACCACGCACCGCTCCAGGACACCAACGATTACTTTCTCGCGAACATGCAGAAGGACGGCACCTATTCCGTGGTGCCTCGTATCCCGGGAGGTGAGATCACCGCGGACAAGCTGATCGCCATCGGCGAGGTGGCCCGCAGGTACGGCCTTTACACCAAGATCACCGGTGGCCAGCGTATCGACCTCTTCGGCGCGCAGGTGCACGAGCTGCCGCTCATCTGGGAGGAACTGATTGCCGCCGGCTTCGAGTCCGGCCACGCCTATGGCAAGGCGGTGCGAACCGTGAAGTCCTGTGTGGGCTCCACGTGGTGCCGCTATGGGGTGCAGGACAGCGTGGGCCTCGCGATCGAGCTCGAAAGCCGCTACAAGGGGTTGCGCTCACCACACAAGCTCAAGTTCGCCGTCTCCGGCTGCGCGCGCGAGTGCGCGGAGGCCCAGGGCAAGGATGTGGGCGTGATCGCCACCGAGAGGGGTTGGAATCTGTACGTGTGTGGCAATGGCGGCATGAAGCCGCGGCACGCGGAGCTGCTCGCCGCCGATCTCGACAAGCCAACGCTTCTGCGATACATCGACCGCTTCCTCATGTTCTACATCCGCACGGCGGACCGCCTGCAGCGCACCTCGACCTGGCGCGACGGTCTCGAAGGAGGGCTCGACTATCTGAAGCAGGTCGTCTGCGAAGACTCGCTCGGCATCGCCACGGAACTCGAAGCCGACATGGCTCGCATCATCGACACTTACGAGTGCGAGTGGAAGAAGGCCGTGGAGGATCCCTCCGTCCGGCGGCGCTTCCGGCATTTCGTCAACAGCGACGCCGGCGATGACAACGTGGTATTCGTCAAGGAGCGCTCGCAGATCCGTCCGGCGACGCCCGCGGAGCGCCGGCGCATGAGGGCGGCGGTATGAGTACCTGGAGTTCGGTGTGCGCGCTGGATGACATCCTGCCCCAAAGCGGTGTGTGCGCCCTGGTCAACGGCAGGCAGGTCGCCGTATTCCGCGTCGGCGATTCGCTGTTCGCCCTCGACAACGTCGATCCGGCGAGCGGTGCCAGCGTGCTTTCGCGCGGCATCGTCGGGGACATCAAAGGTGAGTGGGTCGTCGCCTCCCCGCTCTACAAGCATCACTTCAGCCTCGCCACCGGCCGCTGCCTGGAGGATTCGACGCAGTCGGTCAACGTCTACCCGGTGCGCGCGCTCGATGGGCGGGTGTGGGTGAGTTGCGAGCCGCAGCAGTCCGTGCGCCGCACCCGGCGCCGGCTGGTCGTCGTCGGCAATGGCATGGCAGGCATGAGGACGGTGGAAGAGCTGCTGCGGTTGGCGCCGGATGCCTATGACGTCACGGTGTTCGGCGCCGAGCCGCATGTCAATTACAACCGTATCCTGCTCTCGCCGGTGCTCTCGGGCGAGAAGCGCCGCGAGGACATCGTTCTGCACGGCCTCGAGTGGTATGCCGAGCATCATGTGACGCTGCACTGCGCAGATCCGGTGGTCGAGATCGACCGGAGAAGGCGCGTGGTGCGCTCGAGCAAAGGAGTGGAGTCGCATTACGACAGGCTGCTGGTGGCGACCGGGTCGACTCCATTCATGCTGCCGATCCCGGGGAAGGATCTGCCCGGTGTGGTGACCTTCCGCGATCTGGCCGATGTCGATACGATGTTGCAGGCGGCGCGGCGGTATCGCAAGGCTGCCGTCATCGGCGGCGGTCTGCTGGGGCTCGAGGCGGCGCATGCGCTCTCCAGGCGCGGGATGGACGTGACTGTGGTTCATCTGCTGCCGGCGCTCATGGAGCGTCAGCTCGATGGAGCCGCCGCTGCGCTACTCAAGGCGTCGCTCGAGTCCCGGAGTCTCAAATTCCGCATGCCGGCGAAGACGGTGCTCATACTCGGTGAGGATCGCGCCAGGGGATTGAGATTCGAGGACGATAGCGAACTCGAGGCCGATCTCATCGTGATGGCGGTAGGCATCCGTCCGAACACCGAGCTCGCGGCCAGGGCCGGCCTGCGGTGTGAGCGGGGCATCCTGGTCAATGACACGCTGCAGACCTTCGATCCGAGCGTCTACGCGGTCGGCGAGTGCGTGCAGCACCGCAACAACCTGTTCGGCCTGGTGGCCCCCCTGTGGGATCAGGCACGAGTCTGCGCCGCGCACCTCGCCGAAGTCGGGGTTTCCCGCTTCCGCGGCACCCTGACGGCCACACAGCTCAAGGTCACCGGTATCGAGATGTACTCGGCGGGGGATTTCCTCGGCGCAGACGGAGGGGAACCGCTGGTGCTGAGCGATCCTCGCCAGGGCATCTACAAGCGGCTGATGCTCCGCGACCACCGGTTGACGGGCGTGGTGCTCTACGGGGATATCCGGCACGGGCCGTGGTATTTCGAGCTGATGTCCCGCGGCACCGACGTCGGTTCGCTGCGCGAGGCGCTGCTGTTCGGGCCCGATGCGGCCAGTGCGCTGGCGCAGGCGGGTTAGGCGCGTGTCGGCGGCGGTACGGACCACCTGCCCCTACTGTGGAGTGGGGTGCGGCGTGATTGCCCGCTCGGGAGGCCGGGAGATCGAGGGCGATGCCCGGCATCCGGCCAATGGCGGGCGCCTCTGCTCCAAGGGCTCCGCGCTCGCCGAGACCCTGGACACCGAGGGGCGATTGCTGTACCCGCAAGTTCATGGACGCCGGGTCCCGTGGTCAGAAGCGTTGGACGTCGTGGCGCGGGGGTTCGCTGCTGCGGTGCGCGAGCACGGACCTGATGCCGTGGCCTTCTATGTCTCCGGACAGCTTCTGACGGAGGACTATTACGTTGCCAACAAGCTCATGAAGGGCTTCATCGGCAGCGCCAACATCGACACCAACTCCAGGCTGTGCATGGCCTCGGCGGTGGCGGGCCACAGGCGGGCCTTCGGCGGGGACCTGGTCCCGGGATGTTATGAGGATCTCGAGCTCGCCGATCTGATCGTGCTCGCCGGCGCCAACGCCGCGTGGTGCCATCCGGTTCTGTGGCGGCGCATCGAGCGGGAAAAGGAGCGCCGTGCGGGCCTCAAGCTGGTGGTGATCGATCCGCGCCGCACTGCGACCGCTGAGCTCGCGGACCTGCATCTGCCCATCCGGGCGGGCACCGACGTGGCCCTTTTCAATGGCCTGCTCGGCCATCTGCACCGTCATGGCGCGACCGATGAGGACTTCGTCTCGAGGCATACGCTGGGGGCCGAGGCGGCGATCCGGGCCGCGCTCGTGGCCGGTGACGCGGATGCTGTGGCGGGCGTCTGCGGCGCAGACGCGCGGCGGATCGGGGAGTTCTTCGAGCTGTTTGGCCGCACGGAGCGGGTCGTGACAGTCTTTTCCCAGGGCATCAACCAGTCGACCTCCGGGACCGACAAGGTCAACGGCATCCTCAATTGTCATTTGCTGACCGGACGTATCGGGCGGCCAGGGATGGGACCGTTCTCCCTGACGGGACAACCGAATGCCATGGGCGGACGCGAGGTGGGCGGATTGGCGAATACGCTGGCAGCGCACCTGGGCCTGGAATCCGCCGACCATCGCGCCGCGGTGCAGACATTCTGGGGCAGCCCGCGCATCGCCACCCGCCCCGGCCTGAAGGCGGTGGAGCTGTTCGAGGCCATGCGTGCCGGGCGCATCAAGGCCGTGTGGATCATGGCGACCAACCCGGCGGTGAGCCTGCCGGATGCCACTCGCGTACGCGAGGCGCTCGGGCGCTGCGAGTGGGTCGTGGTATCCGATTGCGTGCACGACACGGATACGGCGGCGCTGGCGCACGTGTTACTGCCGGCCATGACCTGGGGCGAGAAGGACGGCACCGTCACCAATTCGGAGCGACGCATCTCCCGGCAGAGACGTTTTCTGGACGCTCCGGGCGAGGCATCGCCCGATTGGTGGATGGTGAGCGAAGTGGCACGGCGCATGGGCTTCGGCGACGCCTTTCGATATGAGTCGCCGCGCGAGATTTTCGACGAGCATGCCCGGCTGTCTGCCGTGGCTGCCGGGCTCGGGGGGTTCTTCGACATCTCCGGTCTCTGCGCTCTCACGCAGGCCGAGTACGATGAGCTGGAGCCCGTTCAATGGCCCGTGCCTGGTCGGGGAAGAGCTGAGGCGCGATTGTTCCGGGATGCTCGATTCGCCCATCCGGACGGCCGGGCACGACTGGTTCCCGTGCATTTCAGGCCTCCGGCCAACGCGCCGGACGAGGACTATCCGCTTGTGCTCAACACCGGTCGCATCCGCGACCAATGGCACACGATGACACGCACGGGACGTGCTCAACGGTTGACGGAGCATTTGCCGGAGCCCTTCGTCGACCTGCACGCCCACGACGCCCTGTTGGCGTCGGTGCGCGAGGGTGAGTTGGCTACGGTGTCGACGCGGTGGGGCTCGTTGGTGGCACGGGTGAGGGTGAGCGGAGAAATCGCCCGCGGCACGATGTTCGTGCCCATGCATTGGAGCGATGCCTACGCCTCCGAGGCCCGCGTCGGGGCGCTGGTCAATCCGGCGGTGGACCCGCTCTCAGGCGAGCCGGAGTTCAAGCATACGCCCGCGAACGTTCAACCCTTTCCGGTGGACTGGTATGGCGTAGTCTTCACGCGCCAACCGCTGCGGACCGATGAGATCACATGGTGGGCCCTGGTTCGCGGCGCGGGATTTCTGCGTTACGAGCTGGCGGGGCGCAAGACGTCCCCGGGAGCGCACTGGGTCAGGCTGCTGCTCGGCGGGCTGACGGCCGATGCGGACTACCTCGAGTACTCCGACGCCGCCTCCGGGATTTATCGTGCCGCGCATACGCACGATGGGCGTCTGGATGCCTGCGCATACTTCTGCCGGCGGCCGGAACTTCCCGCGCGAGGCTGGCTCGCCTCGATGTTCGCCAAGGAGCGGCTGGAGTCTGCCGATCGCATCGCGCTGCTGGCTGGCCGACCGCTGCGCGCGACGGACGACGAAGGCGCCATCGTCTGCTCATGCTTTCGAGTTGGACGCAATACGCTGTGCCGGGTGATTGAAGGCGAAGGACTGACGGATACCCGTCAGGTGGGCGCGCGGCTGCAGGCCGGCACCAACTGCGGCTCCTGCCTGCCGGAGATCCGGGCGTTGCTCGCGGGAGCGGCGAGCGCCTGAGCCTATGGTCTTTCCGGGTAACGCTACGATGCCGCGGGTTCCCGCCGCCGCCTGAGGAAGGGCAGCGCCACCGGGATCAGGGACACCACGATGATGAGAAGGGTGACGAGCCCGAAGTTATGCTTGACGATCGGCACGTTGCCGAAGAAATACCCGCCCCAGAGAAGCAGCAGCACCCACAGGAATCCGCCCAGGATGCTGTAGAGCTGAAAGCGCGCGTAGGGCATCCGGCCGACGCCAGCCACGAAGGGCATGCAGGTGCGGATGACGGGGATGAAACACGATACGGCGATGGCTTTGCCGCCGTGGCGCACGAAGAACGCTTCCGTCCGGCGCAGGTAGTCGATCTTGAGCAGCCGGTAACGGCCGCTGAAGGCGGGCGGGCCGATCAGCCGGCCGGCGCCGTAGTTGACGGCATAGCCGAGCACCGCCGCCAGACCCAACACCAGCGAGGCGACCGGAGCGCTCAGTGTGCCGGTGGTATCCACGGCCGCGAGCGCGCCCACGCCGAAGAGCAGGGAGTCCCCGGGCAGGAACACGGCCACCACCACGCCGGTCTGCGCGAAGATGACACCGAACAGTATGGGGTATGTCCAGATGCCGACCTCGGCGAGGAGGGCAGCAAGGTGACGGTCGAGGTGCAGCACGAGGTCGATGAGCCAGGCGATCATGGGCGCAGTTTACCCGCTTCGTTCGCATGCCCGGATCATTGTGGGCCCCGGAGCCTGCTCACCTTGCATGGCGCGCCAGCCACAGTCGCGGATCGACGGGCCGGGTGCCCCGGCGGATCCCGAAGTAAAGTTCCGGCCGGCTGGCCCCGCCACTGTCGCCCGCCTCGGCGATCATCTGGCCTGCCGCGACCTGCTGCCCCACCTGTGCATAGAGGTGGTCATTGTGCCCGTAGAGGCTCATGTAGCCTCCGCCATGATCGATGATGATGAGCAGGCCGAGGCCCGCCAGCCAGTCGGCATAGATCACCCGGCCCGGCCCCACGGCGTGCACCGGCGCGTCCATGCGGGTGGCGATCAGGTCCCCGTCCCAGCGCAGACCGCCGGCCCGAGCCTGACCGTAGCGGGCGATGAGTCTGCCGGCCACCGGCCAGGGCAGGTGTCCCTGCAGGCGCCCGAAATGCTCGTGCTCGGCAGGCAGCCGCGCCTCGGCGCGCCGCAGCGCAGCGAGCAATGACTGCAGCGCCATCTGCTGCCGGCGCAACAGGGCCAGGCGCTCGGTGCCGGTGCGCGTCCTCGCCTCGATGGTGGCGAGCACATGCTCGCGGCGCGCGTTCGCCTGCTCGAGCGCGGTGAACTGCGCCTGGCGCTGGCGCTGCAGGGTGGCGAGCTGCGCATCCTCGTCCCGCAACTGGGTGTCGAGCTGATCGATCTGCGTGAGGTCCGCCTCGATGTCATTGATGTGCTGCGCCTGCTCGCGGCTGAAATAGCTGTAGTACGCGAACATCCGGCCCATGCGGCCCGGCTCGCCCTGGTTGAGCAGCAGCTTGAGCGGACCTTCGCGGCCGATCAGATAGGCCGCGCGCAGCTCCCCGCTCAGGGCGCTGCGGTTGCGCGCCAGGTCGGTCTCGCGTTGCTGCTTTTGGGCGGCCAATGCCGCGCGTCGTGCGGCATCCGCCGCCCGGCGCTGCTGAAGCGTTTCGAGCGCCGCCCGCGCCGTTCCGGCCGATCTCTCGCTCGCGCGCAGCGCGAGGGTGAGACGCCCCTGCTCGAGCTTCGACTGGCTCACCTGCCGGGCCACGCGCGCGATCTGCGCCTGCACGGCTCGCAGCTGTGCCTGGGCATGGCGGGCGGCGAGCCGGGGAGGCACGGCGGATGCCGGCGGCAGCCCCAGACCGAGCATCAGCGTAGCCAGAATCAGGCGAAACGGGGTGCGGTCCATCCTCGAGCCGGACCTCGACTGCCAATGAGCCATGCCGTATCGCATAGGGACGCTATAATGCCCGACCCTTTTTACCGCCGATACGGTCTTCTGTACCTCTTTCATGGACCATCTCATCCAATACGTGCATGTCCACCTCTGGCTGGTCGCGGCGACCCTTGCGGTGGCGGTGTTCGCGATCCTGGTCGAGGTGCGCGCCCGCGGCGAGAGTTTCGCATCCGTTTCGCCCCAGGAGGCAATCCAGCTGATGAACCGGGGCGCGCTCGCGATCGACCTGCGTCCGCAGGAGCAGTATGCGGCGGGCCACCTGTCCGGCGCGCGGCGCATGGATGGGGAGCAGATTCTGAAAGGCGGCGAGCTGCTGAAGAAGCACAAGCAGAAGCCCCTGATCGTATATTGTGACCGTGGCTCGCTGGCAGCCGCGGCTGTGCGGCAGTTGCGGTCCGAAGGTTTTGCGCAGGCGGTCAATCTGCGCGGCGGACTCTCGGCGTGGCGGGCCGAGCACCTGCCGGTCGAGAAGGACTCGGGTCAGAAGGCATGACCAGATCGCCGCAAGCGATGTCGAACGCGCCGGAACCTCAGGCGCGCAGCGGCGAGGCCCGGCAAGGGCCGGGGCACACGCCGAGGGTGCTCATGTACGCCACCGCCTGGTGTCCCTATTGCGCGCGCGCCCGGGAGCTGCTGCAGCGCAAGGGCGTCGCCTTCGAGGAAATCGACGTGGACGCTCGTCCGCAGGCGCGCGCCGAAATGCTCGCGCGCGGCCATCGGCACACGGTCCCGCAGATCTTCATCGGCGACACGCATGTCGGCGGATGCGATGATCTTTACGAGCTCGATGCCCAAGGCGGCCTCGACAAACTGTTGAAACCCGGAGTCTGACACATGGCGAATGAAGCCGCCGGCACCGCGCCGGCACCCGAAGGGGCCAACGGCCCGATCCTGCACCTGCAGCACGTCTACCTGAAGGACTGCTCGTACGAGGCGCCGAACGGCCCGCGCGGTGAGGGCAACTGGAATCCGCAGATCAATCTCGACCTGCACACGGGCGTGACCGTGCTCGCGCCCGAAATCCAGGAAGTCGTCCTGACGGTGACCGTGTCGGCCAAGCAGGGCGAGACCACGGTGTTCCTGGTTGAGGTCAAGCAGGCCGGCGTGTTCGTGCTGCGCAACCTCTCCGAGGAAGACACCAAGCGCGCCATCGGCGCCATCTGCCCGGGCGTGCTGTTCCCCTATGCGCGGGCGCAGGTCTCGCAGCTCATCACGCTCGGCGGGTTCCCGCAGCTGCTCCTTCCCCCCGTGAACTTCGACGCGCTGTACGCGGCCAACCAGAGCCCGACGCAGTCCATACCGGTGGAACAGGCGAACTGAAGCGGCGAGGCCGCTCGCGAGCCCTCGAAGCATGAGCACCGCCGGGAGCGATATGCCCGTTGCCGTGCTCGGCGCGGGCTCCTGGGGAACGGCCCTTGCCGTGCAAGTTGCACGCAGCGGACGTCCGACTCGGCTCTGGGGTCGTGACCGCGAGCGCCTCGCGGTCATGGCCCGGGAGCGGCGCAATGAGCGCTATCTGCCCTCGGGCACGTTTCCCGAGGCGCTTGCCGTGGAAGCGGATCTCTCGCGCGCGCTTGGCGGCGCTCGGGATCTGTTGCTCGCGGTGCCGAGCCACGCCTTCCGCGCGACCCTCATCGCCATCCGGCCGTCGCTCGCGGACGAAACACAGCTCGCCTGGGCCACCAAGGGTTTCGAGCTGCCCTCCGGCGCCCTGCCCCACCAGGTCGCGCGCGAGGTGTTGGGTCCGAAGCGCTCGGTCGCCGTCCTCTCGGGACCAACCTTCGCGCGCGAGGTCGGCGCGGGGTTGCCCACCGCGATGGTCGTCGCCTCCCCGGATGCCGCGTTCGCCCAGGCACTGGCGCAGGATCTGTCCTCGACCAATTTCCGCGTCTATACCTCCACCGACATCGTGGGGGTCGAGGTGGGCGGGGCGGTCAAGAATGTCCTGGCAGTGGGCGCGGGCCTGTCCGATGGCCTCGGTTTCGGCGCCAATGCCCGAGTGGCGCTCATCACCCGCGGACTCGCAGAGATGATGCGTCTCGGTGTGGCGCTCGGGGCGCAACGCGAGACTTTCATGGGTCTGGCGGGCCTCGGTGACCTGGTGCTCACCTGCACCGATGATCAATCGCGCAACCGCCGCTTCGGCCTGCGGCTCGCGGGCGGCGGAACACCCGCGGAGGCGTTGCAGGCGATCGGCCAGGTGGTGGAAGGCTATCCCGCGGCACGCGCGCTTCGCGATGTCGCCGCTCGCGCCGGGGTCGAAATGCCGCTCTGCGCGAGCATCTATCGGGTTCTCTACGAGGGCGTACCGGCCCGGGACGCGGTGCGCGAACTGATGACCCGGCCGATCAAGTCGGAGATCGGGTAGCCGGCCTCAGCCGTGCGGCCAGGCGCTGCGCGCCGCCCCGAAGATCGCGCCGATCACCAGGAACATGACCGGCCCGGCCGAGAGCACGAACCCGAGTTCCCGTGACCGGGGGTCCTTCACGTAGGATCGGAAGTAGATCACTCGGCCCATCAGGAACACGGCGCCGAGTGCCGCGGCAATCGGCGCGCTGATGTAATTCGCGAAGATCCAGATCGCCGGGACGAACATGACCAGCAGCTCGAGCGTGTTCATCTGCACCCGGAAATAACGCTCGAAGATCTCGTGACCGGTCGTCGCGGGTGCCGCTACGCCATACTTCGCTCGCGCCTTGGCGACTGCGGCGCCGAAGGCGAAAAACTCGAGCAGTGCCAGGGCGATGACCAGATGCACGAGCGCCACACGAACCTCCCGTGGAAAGCCCCTAGCATAGGCGAAACCGGGCGCCGGGTGATGGCACAATAGCGCCCATGGAGAAGACCCGGGGCTATGCCCACAGACTCGACCTTCGCACCGATGTGCAGGGGGTCTGGCGCGCACTCACCGATCCGTCCCTGCTCGCCCTGTGGTGCTCGCCCGATGCCCGCATCACGGCGCGCCCCGGCGGGTTGTTCCGAGCCTGCGTCGATCGGGTGACGGAGCTCGAAGCCTGCATCGATGTGTTTGAGCCGCAGCGGCGGCTGCGGCTCATCTATCTGCCGGCGGCCTCGCTTCCGCCGGCCGACAGCGCCGTGGTCGATGACTTCGTCCTCGAGCCGGCGCGCGCGGGCACCATCCTCAGGTTATTGGGCTCGGGCGTTCCCGGCTCACCGGACTGGGATGTTCACTATATGCGCCTCAGGACCGGTTGGCAGGCCGCGCTCACGCGTCTGAAGGCCCTGCTGCACGACAGCCATCCGGAGTACTCGTGACCGCCTTCGTGCTGCGCGCCGTGATGAGCGCGCTCGGCCTGTGGGTCGCCACGCGATGGGTGCCCGGCATCCGCATCGAGGACGCCGGCACGCTGGTGCTGGCCGGACTCCTGCTGGGTGTCGTCAACGCCGTGGTGCGCCCGGTCGTCATCCTGCTGACGCTGCCGCTCACCGTGTTGTCCCTGGGAATCTTCCTGCTGGTGGTCAACGCGGGCATGCTGGCGCTGGTCGCGTGGATGCTGCCGGGATTTCACATCGCGGGTTTCGCAGCCGCCTTCGAGACCGCGCTCATCGTCTGGATCGTCGGCTGGCTCGCGTCCTGGCTGATCGGCCCCAAGGGCCGGATCGAGGTCCACATCCACCGTCCGGGAGGCGGTGGCGGACGGCCGATGCACTGATGGACCATAATGACCCGATGAGCGACTCCCTCAAACTCAAGTTCTGCGGACTGCACTTGGCCTCGCCCATCGTGCTGCTCTCCGGCTGCGTCGGCTTCGGCGAGGAATACACCCGCATCGAGGGCTTCTCCAACCAGGATGCGGGCGCCGTGGTGCTCAAGGGCACGACCTTCGGGCCCAGGCTCGGCAATCCGCCGCACCGCGTGTGCGAGACGCCCGCGGGCATGCTCAATGCCATCGGCCTGCAGAATCCGGGTGCCGCGCATGTCATCGAGCGGATCCTCCCCGGGCTCGACTTCACCGAAACCCGCTTCATCGCCAACGTGTCGGGCTCCACGGTGGAGGAATATGCCGAGGTCACGCGCCTGTTCGATCAGTCGCCGATCGATGCCATCGAGATCAACATCTCCTGCCCGAACGTCAAGGAGGGGGGCGTGGCCTTCGGGAACTATCCCGACATGTCGGCGCAGGTGGTCGAGGCCTGCCGCCGGGTGACGGGCAAGCCCCTCATCACCAAGCTCTCCCCGAACCAGACGGATATCCGCGAGAATGCCCGCCGCTGCATCGAGGCGGGGACCGATGCGCTCTCGGTCATCAACACCATGATGGGCATGGCCATCGATGCGTACACGCGCCGCCCGGTGATCGGCAACATCCAGGGCGGACTCTCGGGTCCGGCCATCAAGCCGATCGCGCTGCTCAAGGTGCACCAGGTGTACGACGTGGCGCGCAAGCATGGCATCCCGATCATCGGCCAGGGCGGCATCGTGAGCGCCACGGACGCCATCGAGTTCCTGATTGCCGGCGCCACCGCGGTCGGCGTGGGCACCGCGCTCTTCTACGATCCGATGGTCTGCAAGCGCATCAACACCGGAATCGCGGACTATCTGCGCGAGCACGGCCTGAACAGCGTTGCGGAGCTCACCGGGACGCTGCGAGTCTGAGCCGCGCCGCTAGCGCAGGTCGCCCTCCGGATCAGGTTCGGCATCCGCGCCGGCCTCCGGGATCTCGAGCTGCAGCTCCTTGAGCTTTCGCGTCAGGGTGTTGCGGCCCCAGCCGAGGAGCTTGGCCGCCTCCTGGCGGTGGCCCTGGGTGCGCTTGAGCGCCGCGCGGATCAGGATGCGCTCGAATGCCGGAAGCGCCTGATCGAGCAGCGCGCCCCCCTGGCCGTTCATGGCCTGCCGGTCCGCCCAGGCCGTCAACGCCTTCTGCCAGTCGGACTCCGCGGCGCAGTCCGCGGCGGCGCCGATCTCGGGCGGCAGGTCATCGACGTGGATCTCGCGCCCAGGCGCCAGCACCGACAGCCGCCGGCAGATATTGACGAGCTCGCGCACGTTGCCCGGCCAGCCGTACCCCGCGAGCTTCTGCTCGGCGTCGCGGGCGAGCACTTTCGCGTCGACGCCGAGGTCGCGGGCCGCCACGCGCAGGTAGTGCCGCAGGAGCAGCGGAATGTCCTCCGCACGCTCGCGCAGCGGCGGCAGCTCCAGCCGGATGACATTCAGCCGGTGGTAGAGGTCCTCGCGGAACAGGCCGCGCGTCACCCGGTCCTTCAGGTTCTGGTGCGTCGCGGCGATGACGCGCACGTCCACGCGGATCGGGGTCTGGCCGCCGACGCGGTAGAACTCGCCCTCCGCCAGCACCCGCAGCAGCCGCGTCTGCATGTGCGCCGGCATATCTCCGATCTCATCGAGAAACAGCGTGCCGCCGTCGGCCTGCTCGAAGCGCCCGCGCCGCTGGGCATCGGCGCCGGTGAACGAGCCCCGCTCGTGGCCGAACAGCTCCGATTCGAGCAGGTCCCCGGGAATGGCCGAGGTGTTGAGTGCGATGAACGGCTTGCCCGCGCGCGGGCTGTGATCGTGCAGCGCGCGCGCCACCAGCTCCTTGCCGGTGCCCGACTCGCCGGTGATCAGCACCGAGACGCTCGAGCGCGACAGCCGGCCGATGCCGCGGAATACCTGCTGCATGGCGGGGGCCGAGCCGAGCAGCTCGGGGATGCGCGTCTCGCCGCCGCCGTCGGGCGCCCCTTGGGGCTGGGCGTGCGCCGCGCGCCGCACCAGCGCCACCGCCTGGTCGATGTCGAAAGGCTTCGGCAGGTATTCGAAGGCGCCGCCTTCGTAGGCGGACACGGCGCTGCCGAGATCGGAGTGGGCGGTCATGACGATGACCGGCAGCAGCGGCCGCGAGTCGCGGATCCGGGTGAGCAGCTCGAGGCCCGATCGCCCGGGCATGCGGATGTCGGTCATCAGCACATCGGGGGCTTCGCGCCTGAGCGCATCGAGCGCGGGCTCGGCGGCCTCGAAGACGCGGGGATTCATGTCGGCGTTGCGCAGGGCGCGCTCGAGAACCCAGCGGATGGAGGCATCGTCATCGATGATCCAGACACGAAGCGGCGGGCTCATGAAGCGTCCTCCAGCGGCAGGAGGAGCGTGAACACCGTGCTGCCGGGCTCGCTGTCGAATTCGATCAGTCCGCCATTGCGGCAGACCAGCTCCTGCGCCACCGCGAGCCCGAGTCCGGTGCCATCGGGGCGGCCGGTCACCAGGGGATAGAACAGACTCGAGCGCAACTCCTGTGGGACGCCGGGGCCGTCGTCCTGCACCTGCACGCTCGCCACCAGCCGGTGCCTGGCGGACCCGATGCTCACGCCGCTCAGCGCCCGGGTACGCAACACGATCCGGCCGCGACCGCCGAGGGCCTGCAGCGCATTGCGCATCACGTTGATCAGTGCCTGAATGATCTGATTGCCATCCAGTGAGGCGTTCGGCAGGCTCGGATCGTAGTCGCGATCGATGATGATCTGTTCGCCCGCCTCGGCGCGCAGCAGCCGGTATACGTGCTCGCAGAGCTCGTGCACGTTGAGCAGCGATTTCTGTGGCACGCGCTTCGGTCCCGCGATCGAGTCGACCAGCGCGGCCAGGCGATCCGCCTCGCCGATGATGACCTGCGTGTATTCCTTCAGACCGGGTGCGGGCAGCTCGCGCTCGAGCAGTTGCGCCGCGCCGCGCAGACCTCCGAGCGGGTTTTTGATCTCGTGGGCCAGCTGACGGATCATGAGGCGGCTGCCGTCGAGTCGCGCCAGCAGGTCATTCTCGCGGGTGATGCGCTGGCGCTGCGTGGCGTCGGCGAGCTCGAGCAGCAGGTGAGTTCCCGTGACCTGCCCCTCGATCGGGGTGATGGTCGCATCGAGCGTGCGCGCCTCGCGCGGGGCGGAGGCCAGGCGCACCGTGAGCTCGCGGTCGGCGATCCCCTCTCCGGTATCGAGCGCTCGCCGCAGGTTGCTCTTCAGCCCGTTGGCATCATGCAGGAAGTCGGTGAACGGGCGGCCGCGCGCCTGGTTGAGACTGAATGCGAGCAGGTCCTGCGCGGCGACATTGGCATAGATGGCGCAGAGCTGTGCATCCAGCACGATGATGCCCGTCGACAGGGCATCGAGGAGACCCGCCGGATCGAAGTGCGCGAGGGCGGAAGGCGCGCTGTGGTCAAAGGCCACGGCGCCCACCGGGTATCGCCCCTAGCGCGGGGGATGATGATAGAGGGGACCGTGCGGATTGAGGACCGACGGCTGGTGCACGTAGAAGGTCACCGTTGAGGTCTCGCAGAGTATCTGCCCGTAGCCGTCCACCACGACGGCCGAGACCGTGTGCTGGCCTCGGTTGACCGGGAATGTGAACGAGGTTCCGCGGCCGGGCAGCTGCCGGCCATCGAAGAACAGCCGGACGTGGTTGTCGCCGTGCAGCGGAGGATCCGTCTGCACGACCGCGGTGGCCTTGTAGGTATTCATCAGCATCTGCTGATCGTGAGGCTGCGCGATGGTGCAGCTTCGGTAGGCCGGCGCGGCAGCGGCTCGCGGCGCGCTCGCTGGTGAGGAAGGCTCGGCCGCCGTGGGCGGCGCCGAGTAGGTCTGGGCGCCGGTGATCTGCACCTTCCTCGAGTTCGCATGCGGCTGATCGCTGTAATGGATGACGCCGTGGGCGTCGACCCACTTGTAGACCGTGATCTGGCTGTCTTGGCCGGCGAGCGCCGCGCCTGCGGCGCAGATGAGGCCAGCCAGGACGAGCGACCGGGAACGAGTCAATCGGGTGGCGCGCATGGTCGTACAGCATAGCCCGATCCGCACCCCGGTTCAAAGCTGCGGCAATATGACAAGTCCCCGGGGACACGCCCTGTGTCCCCGGAGACGGTGCACCCACCTCGGACCTCCCGTATCGGGAGGCCGGTCCGGCCATGGATGATGGTGTCTCTATCACGGTCCGTTCAGCAGCTGTAGTACATCTCCATCTCGACCGGGTGCGTAGCCATGCGGAAGCGGGTGATCTCCTGCATCTTCAGACCGATGTAGGCGTCGATCACGTCGTTGGTGAACACTCCGCCGCGCGTCAGGAACTCGCGATCCTTGTCGAGGTGCTCGAGCGCCATGTCGAGCGAGTGGCATACCGTCGGGATGTGCTTGGCCTCTTCCGGCTCGAGATCGTAGAGGTCCTTGTCCGCCGGCTCGCCGGGATGGATCTTGTTCTGGATGCCGTCGAGCCCCGCCATCATCATGGCGGCGAAGGCGAAATACGGGTTCGCGCTCGAATCCGGGAAGCGCACCTCGATGCGGCGGGCCTTCGGGTTCGACACCCAGGGGATACGGATCGAGGCCGAGCGGTTGCGCGCCGAGTAGGCGAGCATGACGGGCGCCTCGAAGCCCGGCACCAGGCGCTTGTAGCTGTTGGTGCCGGCGTTGGTGAAGGCGTTGAGCGCCCTGGCGTGCTTGATGATGCCACCGATGTAGTACAGGGCAAGATCCGAGAGTCCGCCGTACTTGTCGCCCGCGAACAGCGCCTTGCCATCCTTCTGCAGCGACTGGTGCACGTGCATGCCGCTGCCGTTGTCCCCGACCAGGGGCTTCGGCATGAAGGTGGCGGTCTTGCCGTAGCGTTGCGCCACGTTGAGCACGGCGTACTTGAGGATCTGCACCTGGTCGGCCTTCGCCACCAGATTGCCGGCGCCGACGCCGATCTCGCCCTGGCCTCCGGTCGCCACCTCATGATGGTGCACTTCGACCTTCAGCCCGAGCTCCTCCAGGGCGAGACACATGGCCGAGCGGATGTCCTGGTAGGCGTCGACGGGCGGCACGGGGAAGTAGCCGCCCTTGATGCCCGGGCGGTGTCCGGTGTTGCCTTCGGCGTACTCCGTGCCCGAGCTCCAGGCGCCCTGCACCGAATCGATGGCGTAGAAGCTGCCGCGCATCTCGTTGCCATAGCGGACGCTGTCGAAGATGAAGAACTCGTTTTCGGGACCGAACATCGCGCCGTCGG
Source organism: Gammaproteobacteria bacterium (assembly GCA_027452045.1). Lineage (GTDB taxonomy): Bacteria > Pseudomonadota > Gammaproteobacteria > Steroidobacterales > Steroidobacteraceae > 13-2-20CM-66-19. Next base: position 45,420 of record DAIDHH010000027.1, on the reverse strand, counting down.
CGATGCCGGTCGATTTCAGGTACGCCTCGGCGCGCTTGGCGAGCGAGCGCGGGTCGCGCTCGTAGCCCTGCATGGTGGCTGGCTCGATGACGTCGCAGCGGATGTTGACCGTGGTCTCGTCGAAGAAGGGATCGAGCACCGCCGTGTTCGCCTCGGGCATGAGGATCATGTCCGACTCGTTGATGCCCTTCCAGCCGGCGATGGACGAGCCGTCGAACATCTTGCCGTCGCGGAACAGGTCCTCATCGACCAGCCGCGCCGGAATGGTCACGTGCTGTTCCTTGCCGCGGGTATCGGTAAAGCGCAGGTCCGCGAACTTGACTTCCTTTTCCTTGATCAACTTGATTACATCGGTCGGTGTCATATCGCCTCCGGAGGAATAGGTGGTGCCCGCCGCATCGGCGCCCGAGCCGCCGCTGCTGCAAATCCTGGGGCAGGCGACCGGTCACTCGTTACCGCTCTAGAGCTTTTGGTGGCGGAGCACCAAGATAGTGCATGTCGCGTGCCAAGTCACGAATAGTCCTGAATCAATGGCTTAGACACGTTTTGCACAGCATTGTGCACTATTTGAGTGCATGCGCCGCCCAGGCCGCACCAAAATGGCGCCCAGTGCCGCAATGCCCTCGCGGGAGCGCCCGCGGAATCCGCCAAGGGCCAGGGCGAACTCGGTGCCCCGGAGCTCGAGGCGCATTGCGGCCCGGATCGACATAGACGACTCGCCGAAACCCTTCGCTATACTCGCGGACCGTTTTGCGCGTTCCTTGCCACCATGAAGACTCCCGCCTCCACTGCGCCCCGCACCTTCCAGGAGCTCATCTTCGCCCTGCAGCGGTACTGGTCCGACCGCGGCTGCGTGGTGCTGCAGCCGTATGACATGGAGGTGGGCGCGGGCACCTTTCATACGGCCACGTTCCTGCGCTCGATCGGCCCTGAGCCCTGGAGCGCGGCCTACACCCAGCCCTCGCGCCGGCCCGCGGACGGCCGTTACGGCGAGAATCCGTTCCGCCTGCAGCATTACTACCAGTTCCAGGTCATCATCAAGCCTTCCCCGGCGGACATCCTCGAGCAGTATCTCGGCAGCCTGCGCGCCCTCGGCCTCGACCCTCTGGTGCACGACGTGCGCTTCGTGGAGGACAACTGGGAGTCCCCGACGCTCGGCGCCTGGGGACTCGGCTGGGAAGTCTGGCTGAACGGCATGGAGGTCACCCAGTTCACCTACTTCCAACAGGTCGGCGGGCTCGACTGCCGGCCGGTCACCGGGGAGATCACCTACGGCCTCGAGCGGCTGGCCATGTACCTGCAAGGGGTGGAGAGTCTGTACGACATCCTCTGGACCGACGGTCCGCTCGGCAGGATGACCTATGGTGACGTGTTCCACCAGAACGAGGTGGAGCAGTCGAAATACAATTTCGAGCGGGCCGATGTGCCGACCTTGTTCCGCCATTTCGAGGACCACGAGCGCGCCTGCAAGGCGTTGCTCGAAGACGGCCTGCCATTGCCCGCCTATGAGCAGGTGCTCAAGGCCTCGCACACCTTCAACCTGCTCGATGCCCGGCGGGCCATCTCGGTCACCGAGCGGCAGCGCTACATCCTGCGCATGCGCGCCCTGGCGAGCGGAGTGGCGCGGGCCTATTACGAGAGTCGCCAGACGCTCGGCTTTCCCATGCTGCAGAGGGCGGGCGCATGATGCTCGAGAAGCGCGACTTCCTCGTCGAGATCGGCACCGAGGAGCTGCCGCCCAAGGCATTGCGCACGCTGGAGCGAGCGTTCGCCGCCGCAGTGCAGGCGGGCCTGGCGAAGGCTGTCCTCGCCCACGGCAACATCCGATCCTTCGCCTCGCCCCGCAGACTGGCGGTGCTGGTCAAGCGCCTTGCGGCGCGTCAGCCCGACCAGAGGATCGAACGGCGCGGGCCGCCGGTGAGCGCCGCGTTCGATGCCGCCGGGCAGCCGACGCGGGCCGCTCAGGCCTTCGCCGCAAGCTGCGGCGTTGCGCTCGAGATGCTCGAGCGCCGTGAGGAGGCCAAGGGCACATTCCTTTATTACACCGGCCTCAAGCCCGGCGCCACAGCGATGGAGCTGTTGCCGGGCCTGGTGCAGGGTGCGTTGGATGCGTTGCCCATTCCCCGGCGCATGCGCTGGGGCTCTGGCTCCGCCGAATTCGTGCGCCCGGTTCACTGGATCGTCATGTTGTACGGCAAGGAAGTCGTACCGGCGACGCTGCTCGACACGGCGTCGGGCAATCTGACGCGGGGGCATCGCTTCCACGCACCGAGGCCTCTGCGCATCTCGAGTCCGGCCGCCTACGAGCGCACGCTCACCAGGCGGGGACACGTGTTGCCGGACTTCGAGGCGCGACGCGCGGTGATGCGCGAGCGCGTCTCGGCCGTGGCGGGCGAGCTCGGCGGCCAGGCGCTCATGAGCGATGAGCTGCTCGAGGAAGTCACGGCGCTCGTGGAATGGCCCGTGCCGCTCGCCGGGCGCTTCGAGCCGCGCTTCCTCAAGCTGCCGCGCGAAGTGTTGATTTCCACGCTGGAGGATCACCAGCGCTACTTTCCCGTGCAGGCCCCGAACGGGGGACTGCTGCCCTTTTTCGTCGCGGTGGCCAACCTCGAGAGCCGCGAGCCCGCCAAGGTGGTCGAGGGCAATGAGCGCGTGGTCCGTCCCCGCCTCGCCGACGCGGCGTTCTTCCTGGAGCAGGACCGCAAGAGCCCGCTCGCCGCGCGCATCGAGGGCCTGGACAGGGTCACCTACCAGGCGAGACTCGGCTCGCTCGGCGATCGCGCCCGGCGCATCCGGGCGCTCGCGATGGAGGTGGCGACCTCGCTCGGTGAGCCGGCGGCGCAGGCCGAACGGGCGGCGAGCCTCTGCAAATGCGATCTGCTGACCGCCATGGTCGGGGAGTTTCCGGAGCTGCAGGGCATCATGGGCGCCCACTACGCGCTCGCCGACGGAGAGGATCCGGAAGTGGCCACTGCGATCCGCGAGCACTACCTGCCGCGCGGCGCGGGCGATGCGCTGCCGCTCACCGCCACCGGCACGGTGCTCGCGGTCGCGGACAAGCTCGATACCCTGGCGGGTATTTTCGCGATCGGCGAGAAGCCCACCGGCACCAAGGACCCCTTTGGCCTGCGCCGCGCGGCCATCGGCCTGACGCGCATCCTGCTCGAGAAGCGTCTCGAGCTGGATCTGGCCGCTCTGGCGCGCCAGGCCGTCCGTCTCGCCCAGGCCGACATCGAGCGGATCGCGGTGTCCTCCGCCAAGCCTGCGCCGCCGATGGCGATCGATGCGGTGGCCGCCGATCTCTTTGATTACGTGCTCGAGCGGCTGCGCGCGCATTATCTCGAGAGTCCCGGCGGGGCGCCCGTGCTCACCACGGAGATGTTCGATGCGGTGCTCGCGACCCGTCCGGTCTCGCCGCTCGATTTCGACGCGCGGCTGAAGGCGCTCAGCGGATTTCTGACGCTGCCGGAGGCGGCCAGCCTGACGGCGGCGAACAAACGAGTGGCCAACATCCTCAGGAAGGCGGGCGAGAGCCCCCCGGCTGAAGTGGATGTGGCGCTGCTGTCGCTGCCCGCGGAGCGGGAGTTGTTCGGCTCGCTGAGTCCGCTGCGCGGCACGGTATCGGCGGCGACGGCGCGCCGGGATTATGCCGGAGCGCTCACGGAGCTCGCGGCGCTGCGGCCGGCGGTGGACGCGTTTTTCGATCAGGTCATGGTGATGGACGAGGACCCGAGGCTGCGCGCGAACCGCCTGGCGCTGCTCTCTCAGATGCGGGAGCTGTTTGCCGGCGTGGCGGACCTGTCGCGTCTGCCCGGATAGCGGGCATCGGCTGTCGATTCATACGCAACACGCACCTTTTCGGCCAGGATCCCTCTAAGCCCCCGTCATGCAATATCTCGGCTCTCTGTTTTTTACCGCGTTCTTTTTCCTCTGGACGTTCTTCTACTCGATCTTCTTCGTGATCGCCTGCTCCATGCTGCCGTTTCCGCGCCGCTTCGCTCTGGTGCGGGTCTGGTCGCGGGTGCTGCTCGCTGTGCTTCGCTGGACCTGCCGGCTCGATTACCGGATCGAGGGCCTGGAGAACGTTCCCGCGGGCAATCACATCGCGTTGTGGAAGCATTCCTCCTCGTGGGAAACCGTCGCCATGTCCCTGGTGTTCCCACGCCAGGTCTGGGTGTTGAAGCGTGAGCTCACCTGGATCCCATTCGTCGGGTGGGGCATCCAGCAGGTGCACGCCATCGCCATCGACCGCAAGTCCGGGCATTCCGCGGTGAGTCAGGTCGTCGCACAGGGCAAGGACAGACTGGCCGAGGGGGATTGGATCATCATTTTCCCCGAAGGCACGCGCATGCCTTTCGGTCAGACGCGCCGTTATGGGGTGAGCGGAGCATTGCTCGCGGCCGAAACCGGCAAACTTCTGGTGCCAGTGGCGCACAATGCCGGCAGCTTCTGGCCACGGCGGGGACTGCGCAAGAAGCCGGGTACCATCCGCCTCGTCATCGGCAAGCCGATCGTCGCCACCGGCCGCGACCCGCGCGAAGTCAATCAGGAGATTCAATCCTGGGTGGAAGCGACGGTGGCGGAGCTGTCGGCCCACCCGGGCGAGCGGTGAGGGATGCGCGTACCTCTATTCCAACTGGATGCATTCACCTCACGGCGCTTCAGCGGCAATCCGGCCGCGGTCATGCCGCTCGAGGCCTTTCCGCCCGAAGAGGTGATGCAGGCGGTCGCTGCCGAGAACAATCTGTCGGAGACCGCCTTCCTGGTCCGGGAAGGCGATGACTACCGCCTGCGCTGGTTTACGCCTGCGGTGGAGGTGCCGCTGTGCGGACACGGCACGCTCGCCAGCGCGGCGGTGGTCTTGGAGAGATTGGAGCCCGCAAGAGCCGTCGTGACCTTCCATACGGCGAGCGGTCCACTTGCGGTGCGACGCGCAGGCGCCGGCTATGTGATGGACTTTCCCGTACGGCGCACCGCCGCGGTCACCGCCCCGAGCGCCCTCATCCAGGCCCTGGGTGTCGCACCGGAGGAAGTCCGCGCCGATGCGAGCAGTTATCTGGCCGTATTTCAGGGCGAGACGGTGGTGAGAAACCTCGTGCCGGACCTCGCTGCCATCGCGCGACTCGATCGCAGCGGGGTCATCGTCACGGCGCCGGGAGAGGGCGAGTATGACATGGTCAGCCGCTATTTCACGCCGGCCAGGGGCATACCGGAGGATCCCGTCACGGGCAGCGCCCATTGCGCTCTCGCGCCCTACTGGTCGCAGCGCTCGGGCAAGTCCGTGCTGCGCGCGCATCAGGCTTCCCGGCGCGGCGGGGAACTCACCTGCCGAATGCGCGGCGAGCGCGTCGAGCTGCAGGGGACCTGTGTGTTTTACCTGGAAGGACACGCCGACATTTGAAAGGGGCGGAAATGTCCGACATCTCCTCCGATCGGTCTCGAGGCGGCATCGCGCGCGGCCAGTGCCTTTGCGGCGCGGTGCGCTTCGAAGTGCACGGTCCGCTGCGTCCCGTCATTTATTGTCATTGCACGATGTGCCGCCGCTCGGGCGGGCACTTCGACGCGGCCACGGCTTGCCTGCCCGCGCATCTGCGGCTGCTGTCGTCCCAGACGCTTCGCTGGTACCAGTCTTCCGCGATCGCGAGGCGTGGCTTCTGCGGCACCTGCGGCTCGCAGTTGTTTTGGAAGCCCGCGCACGGCGATCACATCAGCATCTGGGCGGGTACGCTGGATCGGCCGACGGGCCTCAAGGCGGCGCAGCACATCTTCGTCGCCGACAAGGGCGATTACTACGACATCACCGACGGCCTGCCTCAGTGGCCCGGCGACTCACCGCCCGAGACCTGATCGCAAGCCGCCGCCCGCCACGCGCGGCTCGGGGCGCAGATACGGACTCGGCGTTTTGCGCTCAGCCCTCCTCTACAGACCCTGGATGGCCGCAAGCTGCTGGCCCTTGGGGCTGCCGAGTCCGGTGCACGCGTCCCATCCGGCCGACGCCTGATAGCCGCCGTTGTTGCCCCGGGTGATGTCCCGGAACCCGCCGTTGTGGGGGTAGAGCAGGGGCTGGACGTACCCGGCGCGGCGTGCGGTAATCGCGTTGATGCGCGCGAGCAGGCCGGCCCAAAGTGGGGCGACGGCGCTCGTACCGCCGAATACGGCGTTTACGCCATCCACCAACACCTGGTATCCGGTGTTCGGATCCGCGTCCGCGGCCACATCCGGAACCCCTCTGTTGGTCAAAGGGGTTCGAGCACCCTGCGCGCTGGTGGTGCTCAGCCCATCCTGCCAGGGCGGTAGCGCGAAGATGGAGCTGACGCCGCCACCCGTCGCTCCCGCGGCGGGATTGCCGTCGTTCCAGACGACTTCGCTGGAGATGGCAGTCTGCGTGGCATTGAGGCTGGTGCCTCCACAGGCCAAAGCGTGGGGGCTCGAGGCGGGAAAGTCCACGTGGTTGCTCCCGTCGGCAACTCCATCGGTCGAGCCACTGTCGCCCGCAGCAACGCATACCGTGATGCCCATGGCGAGAGCCGCCTGGAAGGCCTGGTCCATGGCCGTCATCGCCTGTTGAGTCCAAGCGGATTCCGCGGAGCCCCAGCTGATCGAGAGGACCGAGGGTTGATTGATGGTGTCGTGAATGGCGGTAGTGACCGCATCGAGGAAGCCGGCATCGGTGTTGGGCGCGAAATATACGGCGAGGTTGGCGGCGGGCGCGATCGCCCCCGACACTTCGATGTCGAGCACCACTTCACCGTCTGGACCGGCGGAATCGCCGGTGGGCCGATTGACGGCGTGATCGACCGATACTGCGGTGACAGAGGGGGCGGACAGGCCGAGTGCGCCGAAGTAGGCCTGGAGATCCTGTGGCCGGTAGCCCCCGCCGAGCTCGATGAGTCCGATGCACTGTCCCTGGCCCTCGCTCGCGGGAAAGTTGTAGAGCGAGGCCAGCTGAACGGGCGTGAAGGAGGTGGCCGGAGGGGTGGCGGCGCGGGATTTGCGCTTCCTGGGCCCGCTCTTGATCCGAAAGTGCGGCCGGGCCTGCGGTCGATTGTCCAGACCCAGTACCGCGACGACGATCTCCTGCAATCCTTCCGGGAGCTGCACCGCGCCCTGCCGTCCACGATAGGTGCCTGTGGCGTGCTCGCAGCGCAACAGTTGGGTGCCGAATGCGGCATTCATTTGCGTCACGGTGCCCGCCAATACGACCGTGTGGCGCGCGGCGTGCTCCTGGACCACGGCGAGACCGTGCGCGCGAGCGAACTCCCGGACGGCGGCAAGGTCGGGTTCCTTGGAGCCATGCGCACGCGCGAACTCCTCGCGAGACAGCGGGGCTAGACGCTCGCCCCGGGCCAGGCGGGCGATTCTCTCTCGCAAGGCGGGCTGATCGGCCGTGCGCAGGATGAGCGAAACCTCCAGTCTCTCGTTGGGGTCCGCGGATCCGAGCACGCGCGCGCCCGGCAGCAGTTTTCTCTCGCTTCCCTTGAGGGGGTATCGGGTCATGGCGCCTCCCATTGGCCGAGGGCTCGCGGCGATGACTGCTACCTTAGCCGGTTCCGGGGAGTTCGCAACCGTGGCGGCGATCGGCGACACCGGATCGCCGGAGCGAGGCCGATGTGCGGGCGCCTGTTGGGCGTCAACGCGTCAACCAGCCCCTTGAGCGCACGGTGGCGACCGCGTAAGGGAAGATCCAGAAGAGCGCCAGCGAGGAAAAGTATGCGTAGAGTACGCCATAGAGAAAATGAAAGGAGCGCTCGCTGCGCAGGTAGTACAGGACGTGGAAGAGCGAAGCGGTACCCACGGTGGCGAACATCGGCGCGGTGATCGTCGGGTCCTGCGCGATCATGAGCGGCAGCAGACCCAGGCTGGTGTAGGCCATGACCTGGCCGATGTTGGTGACTAGCCTGTCGAAGGCTGCCATGAGCCGTGTCGGCCAAGGCCGCTTCCACAGGATGCGGGCGAAGCGGATTTCCTCGCGCACGTAGGAGCGGTTCCACCTGAGCAGCATTTTGCACAGCTTCGAGTAGGCGTTGGGAACCAGCGTGTGCACGATCGCCGTGCGTTGATAGACCGCGTCGTAGCCCTGATCGAACAGGTAGTTGGTCATGGCACGGTCTTCGCCGAATGTGCATCGCGAGCCGAGGAATTCCTGGTGCGTCCAGCGATCGAGCGCCTGGCGTACGGCCGAGGCGCGCAAACCAGTGAGCGCGCCCGGGCAGCAGTACACGTTGCGGTATACGGATTCCGCCGCGCGCAGCATGTCGAATGAAACGATGAACCGGACATGCAGCATCCGCGGAATCAGGCCGTGCGCGCGGTTGTAGACCATCACCTTGCCGGCCACGGCGCCGACGCGTGGATCGCGGAAAGGTCCGGCGAGGGCAAGGAGCGCCTGCGGCTCGATGACGCTATCGGAATCGATGGTGGCGAGGATTTCGCCGCGCGCGCGGGAAAAGCCGAGCGCGAGCGCCTCGCGCTTGCCGCGATTGCGCTCATGGCGCAACGCGGTCACGAGGCCCGGATAGCGCTGGGCCGCCTGGGAGAGGTAGGTCCAGGTGTCGTCCTTGCTGCCGTCATCGACGACCAGAATCTCGAGCCGGTCGTGCGGATAGTCCGCCGCGACCACGGACTCGATGGATTTGAGCACCATCGCGCCCTCGTTGTAGGCCGGGATGATGACCGTCAGACTCGGTGCGGACGAAGCGGTCGCAGACGGTGCGGGACGGTAGAGGATCCAGAGGAGGGTACGGGCAACGAGGAGCACGAAACCGCATGCCATCCACAGGATGCCGGCATCGGCGAGAAAGTGGAGTTCGTGGCGCTTCGTGGCCACGGCAAGCACGCGGGGCATGATGGAGTGAAATTGCAGGCGACCGAGGATCACGATGCCGGCGAAGATCAGCGCGTAGATGAGCCACGCCCACGCCCGGCTCGGGCGACTCTCCGCGTGGTGCGTGGGCTGCCCGGGTGCAAGGTCGCTCTGGTGATCGGTCCGCTGAGACTGGACGCGCATGGAAGTGTTTCCGCTGCCGGTGCATGGGGCCCCGTTCCGCCGGCCCGGTCGACCCCTGTTTGGGCAAACCGGCCGTTCCTGGGCTGTCGATCGCCCCGAGGATGGGCATCGAAAAGATAGGACCACGCTCCCGAGGGCGCGGTTCCATGCTGCCTGCGCAAACCGCGAGGGGAAGGCGGCACAGGGACTTCCTGTCCCCGTGCCGCACGGTTGAGGCTCAGCCGAAGCCGCGCGCAATCAAGACCGGCAGCGGGCCGCGATCCAGCGCCGGTGCACGTCGGTGTAGACGTCCTGGTAGATGGTGTTGGCGGTTTTGCGGTCCGGGAACCCTTCGATGAACGCCGGGGCGGTATCGCCGGCGGCGAGCTCGGCCGCGCGGCGCATGTGCTCGAGCAGATAGCGCGGGTCCTCGTCCCCGACCGAAATGCGCAGCGTGGTCGGAGTGATCCCGGCGCGGGCGAGCGCCTCCTCCGACATCTCCGAGTGGCTGGTGAGCGCCGGGCAGAGCACGATCGTATTGGTCTGGCCGAGGGTGACCTGCAGACCGAACGCCGGCTCCAGGCTGTCGAGCAGGCGCTTCAGGCGCCGTCTGTCCAGGCGGTCGGGGTTGCGGGCCGTGCCTTCGAAGTCGATGGTGAACAGCGGCGCCGGCAGTCCGAGCGTCATCAGTTTCTCGCGCAACGCCCCATTGGGATGCCCGTCCACCGCCGAGCAATGCACGTTGATCATGGGGTGCAGGGCGAGGCAGCGCGCCAGCACGATGGTGTTGATGCATTTCTGCAGCACGCGCAGCTCCATGGTGCGCATGCCGCTCAGCACCTCGAATGCCTTGTCGGCATCGAGAAACGCGCCCTTCACGTAGTACACGTTCCAGAACATGGTCTCATCCCAGGGATACTCGCGCTCGCGGCCGTCGTGGCCGGTGGCACGGACGGTCTGGCCCTTGGGCAGGAACATGCGTTCGGTGCGGCCGATGACCACACCCGCGGTGGTGTTGCCGGAGCCGCAGATGTCCTTGGTGTAGGAATGAATGATGAAGTCGGGTCGCTCGAGGCGTACCTCGCGCTGCAGGAGCTTCTGCAGCACCGGCGTTCCCACCGTGGCATCACAGATGACCGTCAGCCCCTTGGCGTGGGCGATCCGGCAGATGCCGGGGACATCGAGCACATTGCCGTGCGGGTTGCAGGGGGACTCGAGGTAGATGTAGATCTGCCGTCCCTGGCGCAGGCGATCGGCGTACCGGTGCTCGATATCCTGCAACTGCTCATCGAAGGCTTCCGGGCCCTCGCCATCGAACCACTCCACCGCGACATTGAGATTGCTGCGCTTGCCGTACCAGTCGTGCAGCAGCTGATAGGTGCCGCCATAGACGTTGCGGCTGGCGAGCACGATGTCCTCATAGCCGACCAGGTGCGCGAGCGTGGCGTCGATCGCGGCCATACCGGAATTGAAATTCCAGGCGAAGTAGTCACGCGCTTCGGGGCCGGCCTCCACGTCCACGATGTGGTTGGCGAGGCAGATCGATGTCGGGTTGAGGAGTCGTGAGTAGATCTGGTGCAGCAGCTCCTTGCCCTGGAAGGCGTCCTCCACCCATTCCGCGCACGCGTACACGTAAGTCGCGGTGCGGGCGATCACGGGAGTCGCGCTGAAAAGCGCAGTCACGTTGTCGAACAGCGGGTACGGCCCCTTGGCCACGGCGGTGGCGGAGTCGTCCATGATCGACTGGTACGTGGCGCGCAATGGGTTCTGCAGCGTGTCGAGCACTTTGGCGAGCTGGAAGCACGCAAAGCGCTTGGCGTTGAACCAGGCGATGCGGTCACGCCGGTCGAGCCCGGAGAGCGTCTCGCTGGTGAGACGCCAGGCCTCCTGGGCGGCACCGTTGGCCTCGAACAGAGCTCGCGACAGTCGAGACAGCGCCTGGCCGTGTGGGGACTCGGAGGCGATGCCGAAGTGCTCGAGCTGCTCGCGCACCAGTGCGTCCACGGAGCGGGCCTCGGTGGAATGGCGCAGCGGGCTCAACTGGACGGCGCTAGGGAAGAGATCGGGCGGGGACATGGTCGCTCTCCAGTGCGGCGCGACAATAATGAGGGGTGCCATTCTGCCACCGCGGCGCCGGGTCGGTTCGTGCAGAACCCCGGGGGCGGGCAACGGATTTTGAACGGGGCCGTTCAAAATCCGCGCTGGAGCGCGGTTTGTCGGTCTGCGGGCGAGCCCGCAGGGGCGCTCAGGCGCGCGAACGGCTGTGGTTGCGCCACCAGAGCGCGATGGCCGCGAACAAGGGCAGGAGCTGCGAGGCGAGCGGTATGAGCACATCGCGCCGCAACGCCGGCCGGGGGAAGGCGTAGGTCTGGCGGTAGAGCTCGGCCAGCGCCGGGTGGAGGGCTCGCTCCATCCACGCCATGGCCGAGACCGTGTACGTCAGCGCCAGTGCCGTGGCGAACAGGGCGAACGCGCCGCGGCGAGCGCGCACCAGGGGCCAGCCGGCGGTCAGGAAGAGGAGACCGGCCGCGATCCACAGGGCGAGTTGCCAGATCGGCACGGCATTCATGAGTGGAATGAATCTCTGATAATGATCGCCCGGAAGCTGCCCGGCGAGGAGGTTCTCGAAGCGTGGCCAGCGCAGGCGCCAGGCGATGATCAACACAGGCGCGAGAAGCGTGCCGAGAGCCTGGCAGAGGGTGAGCAGCGCCAGACCCCAGGTCGCGGTGCGCGTGTCGAGCAGCGCGGCCGCTCGCTCGGCACCTGCGGCAGCGAGCGCTCCGAGGGCCCACCTGAGCGCTGCCCTGTCGTCTTCGATGTGCCGCACCTCGCTGCACATCGCCTCGCCCCAGGAGGCCTGAGCGCGCGGCAGGAGTCTTGAGGCACCGCGCGCGAGGCGCAAAGCCCATTGCCGTCGCAGGGAGTTGCTCATGCCGGAGTCTCGATCGGATGCGTCGGCGCCAGTGCAGGGTGCGTCGCCTCGCATGCACGCGCCAGGGTGGCTCCCGCGGAAGTCAATCGATACAGGTGCCTCGGTGGGCGTCCCGGTTGAGGCGCCGGCTGCCACTGCGAATCCAGCAGTCCCTGCGCCTGCAGACGCATGAGCAGCGGATAGAGCGTCCCGGACTTCAGGGCGGTTTCCTTGGACAGCTCATACCCGTGACGCCATGACCGGGGCTTCGCTGCCAGGGCCGCAAGCAGAGCCCGTGTCTGACGTGAGGCATTGGGTGGGCGGGCCATGATTATATTCTATATATGTAGAGTAATGTGTGCAAGCCTCCGGGTGAGAGCCCGCCGGGTAGCGGAAGCCGGTAAGATTCGCCGGCGTATGACCCGCGCCCTTGCCTTCAGGCTCCTGCTCACGGCTCTCGCCGTCGCGTCCTTCGTGGTTGCGGAGGCGCACCTGCTCGGCCTGTGGACGGGCGCTGAACTGCCGGTGAACCTCGTGCACGAGTCGAACGGCCTTTGGGTCGTACGTCCACTCGAGGGTGTCCCCCTGCCATCTCCCCTGCGGGACGGCGATGTGCTCGTCCCAAGAGACATGACGCGGGCCGCGCGCGCGACGGGTGTATTTGGGTTCCAGATGTCCGCCGGTACCTCGTTCGCGTTTCCCGTGATCCATGACGGGCACGTCGTAGACGCCACGGTCACGATGCGCACGGCGCCGCCGTCTGCACTGGACCGCGCCAGCGGGTGGCTGAACTCACTGTTCGGGGTCCCGTTGTTGGCGGCACTCGCCTTGCTCACGCTCTGGCGGGGCCGCGGCCGCGCGAGCGGCGGGCTGTGTGGATTCTCGATGTTTGCTCTCATCGGCACCGCCATGAGCAACGCGGTGATGACGCCCCTCGCGGGTTTCTGGGTGAACGAAACGGTATACCTCGCGCAATTCCTCGTGGCTCTTCCGTCCGTGTACGTGATGGCGGAGGGACTGGCGGAGAGCGGTCTTTCGATGCGCATGCGGCGCATGACTCGCTTCGCTTTCGCGGGTATCGACCTCGTGGCCTTGGCAGTGGCCGCGACGGCCACCATTGGGTTCGTCTACGGCGGCCTGACCCTCCCGCGCGCGCTCGACACGCTCCTGCCTCTGCTGTTCTCCGCGCTCCTGATTGCGCTCGCCCTGCTGGTGCTCTTTGCCGGCTATCGCAAGGCCGATCACGAATCCCGGCTGAGAATCCGTTGGGTCCTGTGGAGCACGGCGGTGTTTCTCGTCATGGTCGCCAGTCTGCTCGGAATCTCGCCGAACCGACATCCTTATGTGTTTCAGGCGGTGCATTCGATACAGTGGTTCGTGCTGCTCGGTTACTTCTATGCGGCCTTTCGCAATCGTCTGGTCGATGTCTCTTTCGTCGTCAATCGCGCTCTGGTGTACGCGGTGCTCACCGCGCTCCTGTTCGGCGGGTTCTCGGTGCTCGAGCTCGGGCTGCACCAGCTTGCCGTCGGAGAGAAACTCGGCTGGGCATTGCAAGCGGGCGCGGCACTGCTCGCCGCGGTGGCATTGAGCCCGGTGCACCGGCGCATCGAGCATCAGATCGAGAGGCTCTTCTTCCGCAGGCAGCGCCTTGCCATCACCGCCATCCGGGGCTTTGCGGCGGAGTGCGCCTTCATCGAGCAGGAGGACCGGCTGCTGCAGATGGCCGTCGAGCGACTGTTGCCGCATTGTGCGGGCGTGGGGGTCTACGAAAGGGGCAGCTCGAGGTACGTGTTGCGCGCGTCGCGTGGACGCGCCTCGCCCGAGAGCCTGGATGTCGACGATCCGGCGTTCGTCGCGTTGCGGGCTCGCCGGCGGGAAATTGAGCTGCACGGACTCGAGAGCGGCGCCGGATCGGAAGGCCTGGCGCTGCCGATGTCGGTGGGGGAAAGGCTGACCGGAGCCGTCATCTGCCAACCGCGCGACGGAGAACAGTTCGCACCGGACGTGCGTGCCGCTCTGGTCGAAGCGGCACGCAACTTGGGCATGTCGCTTTACGTGCTGCGATACCGCGAGCAGGCGCGTTTGCTGGCGGATGTGGCCGCCGGTCGCGTGGACCTCGTCGCCGCTCGCGGCCGCGCCTCGGAGCTGCTTCCCGGCGCGGTGGTTTGAGAGGGCTGAGCGGCTGCGCGCCGACCGTCAAATGTCCAGGTTCATCACCGACAGGGCGTTCTTCTCGATGAACTCCCTGCGCGGCTCGACCTGATCGCCCATCAGCGTCGTGAAGATGTCATCGGCGGCTACGGCGTCCTCGATCTTCACCTGCATCAGGCGGCGGGTCTGCGGATTGATGGTGGTCTCCCAGAGCTGCTCGGGGTTCATCTCGCCGAGGCCCTTGTAGCGCTGGATGCTCTGGCCCTTGCGCGCCTGGTCGAACAGCCACTTCATGGCTTCCTTGAACGATCCGATCTCCTGCCGCTCACTCCCGCGTGCGACATGGGCGCCTTCGCCGATGAGGCCGGCCAGTGTCCGCGCGAGCTCCGCGATCTGGCGATACTCCGCGGAGTCGAAGAATTCGCGAGGCAGGTAGCGCGTGCCCGGGCTGCCGTGCTCGGTCTTGCGCACCAGGATGCGGGTGCCGTGCTCGGTCGAATCGCGCAACTCGACCCCGTAGCTGCGGGTCGCATCGTCCAGGGAATTGAGTCGCTGGGCGAGCTCGGCGGCCCAGCCGCGCAGCCATTCGAGGCGGTCGAAGTCCTGCGAGCGCACCTCCGGCAGATAGATGAGCTGCTCCAGCAGCCGGTCGTCGTAGCGGCGCGACCAGCGCTTGATGATGGATTGCACTTCGGTGTACTTGCGGGCGAGCACCTCCAGTCCCGGCCCCTGCAGCGGCGGCGCGGACGCGTTGACGTGGAGGGAGGCGTTTTCGAGGGCGCTGTTGAGCAGTACGGCGTCGAGTTCCGCCTCATCCTTGACGTACATCTCCTGCTTGCCGCGTTTCACTTTGAACAGCGGAGGCTGGGCGATGTAGATGTGCGAGTGCTCGATCAGCTCCGGCATCTGCCGGTAGAAAAAGGTCAACAGCAGGGTGCGAATGTGGCTGCCGTCAACATCCGCGTCGGTCATGATGATCACGCGGTGATAGCGCAGCTTCGCGAGGTCGAAATCGTCCTTGCCAATGCCGCAGCCGAGCGCGGTGATCAGCGTGCCCACTTCGGCCGAGGACAGCATCTTGTCGAACCGGGCTTTTTCGACGTTCAGGATCTTGCCTTTGAGCGGCAGGATGGCCTGCGTGCGCCGGTCGCGACCCTGCTTGGCCGAGCCACCGGCGGAGTCGCCCTCGACGATGAAGATCTCGGACAGCGCAGGATCCTTCTCCTGGCAGTCGGCCAGCTTCCCGGGCAGGCCGGCCACATCGAGGGCGCCCTTGCGGCGAGTCATCTCGCGGGCCTTGCGGGCCGCTTCGCGGGCACGCGCGGCATCGACGATCTTCGCGACGATGGCCTTCGCTTCCTGGGGATGCTCGAGCAGGAAATCCTGGAGCTTGGGACCGACCGCGGCCTCCACGATGCCCTTGACCTCGGAGGAGACGAGCTTGTCCTTGGTCTGTGAGGAGAATTTCGGATCGGGAAGCTTCACGGACAGAATGGCGGTCATGCCCTCCCGCGCGTCGTCCCCCGTCGTGGGCAGCTTGTCCTTCTTGCCCGACATTTCCTTCTCGATGTAGTCATTCAGCGTGCGCGTGATCGCGCTGCGGAATCCGGCGAGATGCGTACCGCCGTCCTTCTGGGGAATGTTGTTGGTGTAGCAGAACATGCTCTCCTGGTAGGAGTCGTTCCACTGCAAGGCGACTTCCACGGAGACAGGCCCGTCCTGAAGCTTGAACCACATGACGGTTTCGTGGATCGGCACGCGCGCGCGGTTCAGGTACGTGACGAAGGCCTTCAGCCCTCCTTCGTGCTGAAACACGTCGGAGCGGTTCTCCCGCTCGTCGATGAGCTCGATGCGCACGCCGGAGTTCAGGAACGACAGTTCCCGCAGGCGTTTGGCCAGGATGTCGTAGTTGAACTGGATGTGGGTGAAAATCTGCGCGCTCGGCTTGAAGCGAATGGTGGTGCCGCGCTGCGTGGACTCACCGACCACGGCCAAAGGCGCCTTGGGGTCGCCCAAGTGATATTCCTGGCGATGCACCTTCCCGTTCTGGTGGATGGTGAGCAGTAGATAGTCCGACAGGGCGTTCACGACGGACACGCCCACCCCATGCAGGCCCCCGGAGACCTTGTAAGAGCTGTCATCGAATTTACCGCCGGCATGCAGTACGGTCATGACGACCTCCGCTGCCGAACGCCCCTCTTCGGGGTGCATGTCCACGGGAATACCGCGACCGTTATCCGATACGGTGACCGACTCATCGGCGTGCACCGTGACGACGATCCGGTCGCAATATCCGGCCAGCGCCTCGTCGATCGAGTTGTCGACCACCTCGAAAACCATGTGATGCAGACCGGTGCCGTCATCGGTGTCACCGATGTACATCCCGGGGCGCTTGCGCACCGCGTCGAGGCCTTTCAAGACTTTGATTTTACTGGAGTCGTAGACGTCTTCGGCTGTCATGAAAGGGTCCGTTCTGGAATGCGTCATTATACCGGCGAGACCCTTCCCTGTTCCACGTGAAACATCCTGTCGGGAGCGGGAAATCCCGGAATTTCCGGCGCCAGGGACGTCACCACCAGCTGGCAGCCGAGGCGGGAGATTTCGGCCACGAACCCACCCAGCCGGTGAGCATCCAGTTCGGCGGCCGGATCATCGAGAAGCAGGGTCGGAAGGGTTTCCGAACTGCTCCGCAGCAAACGCAATTGCGCCAGGATGAGCGCCGCGGCCATCAGCTTCTGCTGACCACGCGAGAGGACCTCGCGTGCCGCCTTACCCCCCACCTGAATCAGCACGTCCGCGCGATGGGGGCCAGGATGCGTCAGTTGCCGTACCTCATCTCTTGCGCGCGATGCACCGAGGGCTTCCGCAAGAGACAAGGCTGCCGGCCAACCCTGGGCATAGTGCAGCTCCCCTTCCGGGCACTGCAAAAAACCGATGATCTCCCGCCAGTGTGGCTGCAAGGCTTCGACCACGGAACGTCGAGCCTCGGAGATGCGTTGCCCCAGGTCAACGAGTTCCACCTCCCAGGGCCGCGCGTCAGCCCTCGCCTTCAGGGCGGCATTGCGTTGCCGCAGCGCACGGGTATAGCGAATCCACCAATCGCCAAATCGAGGTTCCACGTGGAACACTGCCCAGTCCAGCCACCGCCTTCGCCTCCGGCCTCCCTCTTCAATCAGCTTGTGGACGTCCGGGTCGATCACCTGCACCGGAAACGTCAGCGTCAGCTCCGCGAGTGAGCTGAGGCTTGCGCCATTGACCCTCGCCTGGGCACCCCGTCGACGATCGAACTCCACGCCCCCAGCCTCGAGCCCACTCAAGGAGCGACCGAATACCGTCAGTCCCTCCGTACCGCGGCGAATCAAGTGCTCCGAGTGACGAGTGCGAAAGGAGCGCCCTCGACCGAGGAGGAAAAGCCCTTCCAGCAGGGACGTCTTACCTTCCCCGTTGCCGCCCCAGATGAGATTGCAGCCTGCATGCAAGGCAAGCTCTGCGGACTCGATGCAGCGGAGGTTGCGTACCCTGATTTCCCCGAAGCTCATCGGGAACGCCAGCTACCTCGAAATCGCCCAACCGCGCGAGGCCTGCGCACTCCGGCTACAGGCGCATGGGCATGACCACGTACCGCGCCTGCGTGAGGCCGGGTGCACGGATCAGGCAGCTGCTGTTGGCATCGGTCAGGGCGAGCTCCACCTGGTCCGTCTCGATTGCGCTCAATGCATCGAGGAGGTAGCTCACATTGAACCCGATTTCCATCTCATCACCCGCGTAGCTCACCTCGATCTGATCTTCGGCTTCCTCGTGCTCCGGGTTGTGAGCCTGCAGTGTCAGCATGTCCGGCCTTACCGCCACCCGGATGCCCCGGTACTTCTCGTTGGACAGAATGGCCGTCCTCTGCAGTGCCTGCCGAAGCAGCTCCCGATCCGCCTGCGCGACTTTCGGCGGATTATCCGGGATGACACGTCCGTACTCCGGGAATCGACCATCGATCAGCTTCGAAGTGAAGCGAATTTCGCCAATCTGAGCTCGAACGTGATTCGTACCGATCGCCAGTTCGATATTTCCTTCCGTCCCGAGGAGACGCTGCAACTCGAGCACTGCCTTGCGCGGCACGATCACCTGCCCCGATCGCGATGGCTCCTCGAGGGTCATCTCGCACAGCGCCAGGCGATGCCCGTCGGTCGCCACCGCGCGCAGGGTATTTCCCTCGGTCTCGAGCAGCAGGCCATTGAGGTAATACCGCACATCCTGCTGTGCCATGGAGAAGTGGGTCTTGTCGATCACGCGTCGGAATTCACCCTGGGGCAGCGTCAGAGTCTGCTGCGCATGAATCTCCTCGAGCACCGGAAATTCCGAGGCCGGGAGCGTCGAGAGCGTGAACCGGCTGCGTCCGGCGCGCACGGTGACGCGCTCACCTTCGGTGGAGAGCGCAATGTCCACTCCGCTCGGCAGCGCCCGCAGGATGTCCAGGAACTTGCGCCCCGGGACGGTCACATCCCCCGGCATTTCCACGTGCACCTGCGTGGCCGCAACCAGCTCCACCTCCAGATCCGTGCCCGTCATGCTGAGGCGCTTCTCGCGCGCCGACAGCAACACATTGGACAACACCGGCATGGTCTGGCGCCGCTCGACCACACCGATCACGCTTTGCAGAGGGGCAAGAAGGTCCTCGCGCTTCGCCGTCAGCTTCATAGGTCTTGTCTTCTGTTCTTGAGATTTAAGAATTCAGATTGTAGTGATGATTGGCCCTGTGGATTGCGGTGACAAGGAATCTTCCGCCGTCCAATCAGAGACTTGAGCGTTGCCGGGCAGCCTCTATTTCCCGGGATCACCTGCGCAAGAGCTGTGGGTGGACTGTGCGTAACTTTATCCCCATCGCCGCTCACCGGAAATCCACAAGGTCATCCACAAGGAAATCCACAGACTTATTCACGCCGTCAACGTTCTCAACAGGTTCGAGTAATCCTCGCTCATGCGCACATCCGTGTCCCGCAGCTCCTTGATGCGCTTGCAGGCGTGCAGCACCGTCGTGTGGTCTCGGCCACCGAAGGCATCCCCGATCTCCGGCAGGCTGTGGCTGGTCAACTCCTTCGCGAGCGCCATCGCCACCTGCCGCGGCCGGGCCACCGAGCGGCTGCGCCGCTTGGAGAGCAGCTCCGCCACGCGCACCTTGTAATAATCCGCGACCGTCTTCTGGATGTTCTCGATGGTCACGAGCTTCGCCTGCAGGGACAGCAGGTCCTTCAGCGCCTCCTTGGTGAACTCCAACGTGATCGGACGGCCCGTGAAGCGTGCATTGGCGATCACCCGGCGCAGCGCGCCCTCGAGCTCGCGTACGTTCGAGCGAATCCGCTTGGCGATGAAGAACGCGACTTCCTCGGGCACCGCCGTCCCGAACTGGCGGGACTTGGTCATGAGGATGGCGACACAGGTCTCGAGCTCAGGCGGCTCGATGGCCACCGTGAGTCCCCACCCGAAGCGGGACTTCAGACGCTCCTCCAGCCCATCGACCTCCTTCGGGTAGCGGTCGCAACTCATGATGACCTGGTGCTGGCCCTCCAGCAGCGCATTGAACGTGTGGAAGAATTCCTCCTGGGAGCGGTCCTTGCCGGCGAAGAACTGAATGTCGTCGATGAGCAGCGCGTCGAGCGAGCGGTACGCCGCCTTGAACTCGTTCATCGAATTGTGCTGCAGCGCGCGCACCATGTCGCTCACGAAGCGTTCCGAGTGCACGTAAGCCACTCGGGCCTCCTCGTTCTGCTCGCGGATGAAATGCGCAATGGCATGCATCAGGTGAGTCTTGCCGAGGCCGACACCACCGTACAGGAACAGCGGGTTGTAGGCTTTACCGGGGTTCTCGGCCACCTGGGCCGCCGCCGCCCGGGCCATCTGATTGCTCTTGCCCTCGACGAACGTCGCGAAGGTGAATTCACCGTTGAGCCGCGCCCCGACGACCAACCCCTCGCCCCGGCGGGCACGCCGGGGCGTATCGGGGATCTGAGGCGCCGCCACAGCCGCCGCCGGCGCGCCGCGCGAGCCTACTTCGACCGTGACGATCGGCACATCGCCGGTCACCTTGTCCCGCAACAGCTCCCCGATGCGCGGCAGGAGCTTCTCGTTGATCCACTCCACCACGAAACGATTGGGCGCGAGCAGCTTCAGCGCGCCGGCGCCCTCGAGCGCCTGTAGCGGCCGAACCCAGGTATTGAATTGCTGCTCAGGGAGCTCGGCCTCCAATGCGCACATGCACCGAGCCCACAGCGACGCTTCCACGCGTGCCTCCGCGACCGCACTGGGACTAATCGGATGGAAAGGGCTGCGCAGTCTATACCCATCGGCGGCCGTGCTGAAGATTTTTGCCCGATAAAAATATTGACACCTTGGCGGTCAACGGCTTAGCCTTGCCGCCCTTTTTCTGGATCCCCGACCACCTGGAGCCTGCCATGAAGCGTACCTACCAACCGAGCAAGCTGCGCCGGAAGCGCACGCACGGCTTCCGGGCACGCATGGCGACCCAGAATGGCCGCAAGGTGCTGTCCCGGCGCCGCGCCAAGGGTCGCAAGAAGCTGATCCCGTAAGGCGTCGGGGTTGCCTCAGGCGATGAGCCCAGGGGCAGCCCGGCCGAATCCGGGCCATGCGGGAGCCGGCCCGCAGCTCGTGACCGAAGAAAAGTGGCCAGCATGCCCTGCGCGTCCCGAGAGCGGCTGACCTTTCCGGCGCCGAGGCGCCTGCGACATAAACCGGAGTTCGACGCCGCCCACGCGCGCGGTCGACGCCTTGGCAATGGATACTTCGCGGTGACAGTGATCAGCAACGACAAGTCCGGTCCCCGTCTGGGTCTTGCCGTCGGGCTGCGGGTCGCACGGACATCCGTCGAGCGCAATCGCATCCGGCGCATCATCCGCGAATCCTTCCGGCTGAATCAGCATGAGCTGCCGGCCGTCGATATCGTCGTGAGCGCCCGGCCGCGGGCTTATCAAGCTCCAGGCGCGCAATTGCGCGAGAGCCTGGCGATACTCTGGAAACAGGTGAGCGAGCGATGCGCTCTGTCGCCGTCTTCCTGATCCGCGTCTATCAGTGGACCTTGAGTCCCTTGCTCGGCGCGAATTGCCGATTCCACCCATCCTGCTCCCACTACGCGGCGGAGGCGATCGAGCGCTTCGGCGTGCTGCGGGGCAGCTGGCTCGCCCTCAAACGCATCGGCCGCTGCCACCCCTGGCACCCCGGGGGGTACGACCCCGTGCCGCCGTCCCGCGTCCTGACCTGTCCCTCTCATCGACATGAGTAACAACCTCCGCCTCTACCTCTGGCTCGCGTTGGCGATCCTCCTCTGGGTCAACTACACGACCTGGACGGGTGAGTTCCCCGCCCATCCCGCCCCGTCCACGGTGAGCGCCCCGGCACAGCCGCCGAACCTCGCCAACAGCGTTCCCGAGCAGGCAACGCCCGGGACTGCGGCGGCGACTGCCCCCGGGACCGTCTCGCCATCCCCGGCCGCCGTGCCACTCATGGCCGCCCATGCGCTGCCGCTGAGCTCATCGGCACCGCTCATCCACGTGCGCACCGACGTCTATGACCTGGAAATCAGCACCGAAGGCGGCACGCTCACCAAGGTCGACCTGCTGAAGTACGCCGCAGAGAAGGGCAAACCGGCGCCGGTGCAGCTCGAGAACACCGAGTCCTCGACCGAGTACCTGCTGCAGACGGGCCTGACCGGTCCGGCCGGCGAGCCGCACCCGACCCAGACCGCGCTCTACAGCGCCCCGCAGCGCGACTATCGGCTCGGGGATGCCCAGGAACTGCGCATTCCGCTCACCTGGAGCAGCGACGGCGTCACGGTCACCAAGACGTTCGTGTTCCGGCGCGGCTCCTACCGCATCGGCCTCGAATACTCCATCGAGAACCGCGGCGCCTCGGTCTGGCAGGCTTCGCAGTACGCGCAGCTCTTCCGCAACGATCCGCGCACCAAGGCCAGCTATTTTCAACCGAGCAGCCGCGCCTACCACGGACCGGCGGTGTGGAATGGCAAGGAGTACGTGCAGCTCGATCCGGCGAACTCCGATTACCAACACTACGAGGCCGATGTGACCGACGGCTGGATCGCCGTGCCGGAGCTCGATTTCGTGAGCGCCGTGGTGCCGCGCAAGGGCAGCGCCTATCGCTTCATGTCGCAGGTCTCAGGCAGCCAGTACGCGCTCTCGGCCATCGGACCGGTGCACACGGTCGCCCCCGGCGCGACGCTCGTCCTCGGTCAGAGCCTGTACGTCGGACCGACGCTGCACACCCAGCTCGAGAAGACGGATCCGACCCTGACCTATCTCGCGATTTCCGGTTGGTTCGCCATCCTCGCCCGTCCGCTCTTCTGGCTGCTCGGCCAGGTACACCGCCTCACGGGCAACTGGGGCGTCGCCATCATTCTGGTGACCTTGCTCCTGAAGCTCGTGTTCTACCCGCTCTCGGAAGCCAGCGGCCGCTCCATGGCCAAGATGAAGGCGCTGGGACCGCGCATCAAGAACATCCAGGAGCTCTACAAGGACGACAAGGAAAAGCTCAGCCGCGCGATGATCGAGATTTACAAGCGCGAGAAGGTCAACCCGGTCTCCGGCTGTCTGCCCATGATCCTGCAGCTGCCGGTGTTCATCGCCTTCTACTGGGTGCTGCTCTACAGCGTGGAGCTGCGTCAGGCGCCGTTCGGCTTATGGATCCATGACCTTTCGGCCCGCGACCCGTTCTTCATTCTGCCGGCCCTCATGGCCGTGACCGGGTTTCTCCAGTACAAGCTCAACCCCGCGCCGCCCGATCCCGTCCAGGCCAAGGTCATGATGGTCATGCCGGTGGCCATGGCGGCGTTGTTCGCCTTCTTCCCCTCGGGTCTGGTGCTCTATTACGTGGTGAACAGCGTGCTGTCGATCGCGCAGCAATGGAACATCAACCGCCGCATCGAGGCCGCTGCGCGGAAAGCTTGACCCTGGGCGCCTACCGGCCGACGCGGCACGAATCTCCGCGAGAGAGGCATCTGCGGTAATCTTGCGTCCATGAGGCGCGTGGAAACCATCGTAGCGCCGGCAACACCGCCGGGACGCGGCGGCATCGGCGTCGTGCGCGTCTCGGGACCCAGGGTGCCCGAGATCGCCGCCGTGCTGCTCGGGGACCTGCCGCCGCCGCGCGTCGCTCGATTCGCGCGCTTTCTCGATGCCCGCCAGGAGCCGCTCGATGCGGGCCTCGCGCTGTTCTTTCCCGCGCCGCGCTCCTACACCGGCGAGCACGTGTTGGAACTTCACGGCCATGGCGGCCAGACCGTGCTCGAGGCGCTGGTGACCCGGGTCATCGAGCTCGGCGCGCGCCGCGCGCAGCCCGGGGAGTTCACCCTGCGCGCATTTCTCAATAATAAGTTGGATCTCGCCCAGGCCGAGGCCATCGCCGACCTGATCGATGCCGGCTCACGCGAGGCGGCACGCGCCGCCATGCGCTCGCTGCAGGGAGAGTTCTCCGCCATGGTGCGCGGGCTCACCGACGCGGTGATCGACCTGCGCACGCACGTCGAGGCGGCCATCGACTTCCCGGAGGAGGAGGTCGACTTTCTCGCCGACCGGGAGCTGGGCGAGCGCTTCCAGACCGTACATGATCACTTCGAGGCGATCGAGCAGAGCGCCCGCCAGGGCAGGCTCCTGCGCGAAGGCATGACGATCGTCATCGCCGGCCGCCCGAATGCCGGCAAGTCGAGCCTGCTCAACCGCCTCGCGGGCTACGATGCCGCCATCGTGACCCCCATTCCGGGCACCACGCGCGACATCGTCCGGGAGCGAATCGACATTGACGGGATGCCGCTGCACGTGCTCGATACCGCCGGTCTGCGCGACGGTGCGGATGTAGTCGAGGCGGAAGGCATACGGCGTGCCCACGAGCAGATGAGGCGAGCCGATCGGGTTCTGTTCGTGATCGATGCGGCCGCGGACCCGAGGGCGCAGGCGTACACCGAGGAAAGACCGAGGCTGCCACCCGATGTGCCCGTGACCCTGGTGCTCAACAAGTGCGATCTGGCCACCGGCATTCCCTTGGCCGATACCCAGGCCGGACCTCCCCGCATCGCGCTTTCGGCGTTCACCGGCGAAGGCATGGATACGCTGAGGACACACCTCAAGAGTTGCGTGGGATTCAAGACGCTCGACGGGGGAACCGTCTCGGCGCGCCAGCGCCACCTCGATGCCCTGGCGAGGGCTCGCCGGCAGGTCGAGGAGGCTGAACGAAGGCTCCACGACAGCCGCGCCGGCGAGCTCGTCGCCGAGGAGCTGCGCGGCGCGCAACAAGCCCTCAGCGAAATCACGGGCGAGTTCACCAGCGAGGACCTCCTCGGCCGGATCTTCGGCAGCTTCTGTATCGGGAAATAGTCCCACCCGGCTACCCCCGCTCCGGCACATCGACGGCTGCGGCTTCGGCTGGAATAATTAGTATCATTAATCTTCAGATTGACTTCGTTTCGAAAGGCGGCCTGATCCGTGAAACTACTTCGCTACGGCCCCGCTGGCCATGAGCAACCCGGACTCCTCGATGCCCAGGGGAGGCTTCGCTCGCTGACCGGCCTGCTCGCCGACCTCGGCCCGGCGCAGCTCGCCCCGGCGAGCCTCGCGCATCTGGCCGAGATCGATCCGGCCACGTTGCCCGTGGTGCCCGGACATCCACGGCTCGGAGTGCCGGTCAGCGGCACACGCAAATTCCTCGCCATAGGTCTCAACTACGCCGATCACGCCGCGGAATCGAACCTGCCCATTCCGTCCGAGCCGGTGGTGTTCACCAAGGCGGTGAGCTGTCTGCAGGGCCCGAACGATGAGGTCATGTTGCCCAAGGGCTCGACCAAGACCGACTGGGAGGTGGAGCTCGGAGTCGTCATAGGCACCACCGCCCGCCATGTCGAGGAGCAAAATGCGCTCGAGCATGTCGCCGGATACCTCGTGGTCAACGATCTGTCGGAGCGCGAATACCAGCTCGAGCGCGGTGGCACCTGGGACAAGGGCAAGGGCTGCGACACCTTCGGACCGGTCGGTCCGTGGCTTGTCACGCGCGATGAGGTTGGCGACGTCCAGAATCTCGATATGTGGCTCGAGGTCAACGGGCAACGCATGCAAAGCGGCAACACGCGTACCATGATCTTCGGCGTGACCACGATCGTAAGCTACCTCAGCCGTTTCATGACGCTCGAGCCCGGTGACATCATCACCACTGGAACCCCGCCCGGTGTGGGCATGGGCCGCAAACCCGGGCCGATCTACCTCGCCGAGGGCGATACGCTGAGCCTCGGCATCGAGCGGCTCGGCGAGCAGCGCCAGCGCGTGATCGCCTGGCGGCGCACCTGAGGGAGTCACCGGCATGTTACGCATCGACTCTCGCCTCGCTGGCAAGACCGCCCTCGTAACCGCCGCCGCGCAGGGCATCGGCCGCGCCAGCGCGCTCGCGCTTGCCGCCGCGGGCGCAAGTGTCGTCGCGACCGACATCGACGAGAAAGGGTTGGCGTCGCTCGTGGAGCAGGGCATCAAGGTGTGCCGCATGGACGTGCGGGACCCGAAAAGCGTGCAGGCCGGCGTGAGTAGCGCCGGGCCGGTCGATATTCTCTTCAACTGCGCCGGCTGCGTGCACCACGGCACGATCCTCGACTGCACGGACGAGCAGCTGGACTTGGCCTGCGAGCTCAACATCAAGTCCATGTTCCGCACGATTCGCGCCGTGCTGCCCGGCATGCTCGAGCGGGCCGACGGCTGCATCATCAACATGTCGTCGGTGGCGAGCAGCGTCAAAGGCGTGCCGGTGCGCTGCGTATACGGCACCACCAAGGCGGCAGTGATCGGTCTCACCAAGTCCGTGGCAGCCGATTTCGTCGGCCGAGGCATCCGCTGCAATGCCATCTGCCCGGGAACCGTCGAGACTCCCTCGCTCGAGGAGCGATTGCGGGCGCAGGGCGATTACGAGCGCACGCGCGCCTCCTTCGTCGCCCGCCAGCCCATCGGCCGCATCGGCCGCCCGGAGGAAATCGCGGATCTCGTCGTGCACCTTGCCACCGCGACCTACACGACGGGACAGATCCACGTCATCGACGGCGGATGGTCCACCTGACATGCCGTGGAAACGCCGGCCCTTCGATGGGCGCAATCCCTCCTCGGCACTCAACATCGCGGACTTGCGCGAGGCGGCGCGCCGGCGCGTGCCGGGCTTCGTGTTCGAGTACGTGGAGGGCGGCGCGGAAGAAGAGGCGACGCTGAAGGGCAACCGGGACGCGTTCGCCGCGCTGCGCTTCGCGCCGCCCACTCTGATCGATACCGAGGGACGGAGCCTGCGCACGGAGCTCCTCGGCGCGCTCAGCAACGCGCCGCTTGCCATCGCACCTACCGGACTGAACGGCATGCTGCATCCGGACGGGGACATCGGACTTGCGCGGGCGGCGGCGGCCTTCGGCATTCCGTACACGCTGAGCACGCTCTCGACCACGCTCCTGGAGGATGTCGCGAAGCAGGCGGGTGGGCGTTTGTGGATGCAGCTGTATGTCATGAAGAACCGGGCCATCGCCGAGGACATCATGCGCCGCGCCGCGGCCTCGGGCTTCGAGGCGCTGCTGTTCACGACCGATGCGAACGTCTTCGGAAGCCGGGAATGGGACCGGCGCAATTACCTGCGCCCCGGCAGGCCTCGCCCGCGCGCCATCCTCGACGCGCTGCGTCATCCCGGCTGGCTCACCCGGGTGCTCCTGCGCAAGGGCGTGCCACGGTTCCGCAACCTCGAGGCATTCCTCCCGCCAGGCGCCGCCAGCGCCGTCGGCGGCAGTACCATCATTCCGCAGATGTTCGCGCCCACGATCACTTGGGATGACATCGCCTGGATACGCGACCGCTGGCCGCGCAAGCTCCTCATCAAGGGTGTGTTGACCGTGGCTGATGCCCGGCGCGCCGCCGACCTCGGCTGCGATGGCGTCGTGCTCACCAATCATGGCGGCCGCCAGCTCGATTACTGCGTTGCGCCAATCGAGGTGCTCGGGGAGATCAGGGCCGCCGTGGGCCCGCGTATGAGCGTGCTGATCGACAGCGGATTCCGCCGTGGCACCGATATCGCCAAGGCGCTCGCACTGGGGGCGAATGCCGCGATGCTAGGCCGCGCCGCCCTGTATGGCCTGGCGGCCGGCGGCGAGGCGGGCGTCAGCCGCGCCCTCGAGATGCTCGCCATCGAGCTCGACCGGGTCCTCGGTCAACTCTGCTGCCGCGCGGTCACCGACCTCGGGCCCGCGCTTCTGCGGCTTCAGCCACCGCCCGGACGCTGACGCGGCGGTATACTGGGCTTTGCCCAGCCCCTCGAGAGTACCCCGATGCGAACCAGCACGCCCGCCTCCGCCAATAGGTCCCGGCGCGGGGGCGCCCTGCGGCTGCACGGCACCATCGCCCGCGATATCGGCGTGCGTATCGTCTCGGGCCGGATCGCCCCGGGCCGGGTGTTGGATGGTGAAATCGAGGCGAGTGAGCAACTCAGGGTGTCGCGGACCGCGTATCGGGAGGCGGTGCGGATACTCGCGGCCAAGGGCCTGGTCGAATCGCGGCCCAAACTCGGCACGCGGGTGAGCGAGCCACGCCTGTGGCACCTCCTCGACCCGGACGTGGTCTCCTGGATCTTCACCGGCAGCCCCGATGACCGGCTGTTGAAGGGGCTGTTCGAGTTGCGCACCATCGTCGAGCCGGCCGCCGCGGAGCTCGCCGCCTCTCGCCGTACCAAGGCGCACTTGAGCGCCCTGCGGGAGGCGCTCGATCGCATGGCCGGTAGCACCCTCGCGATCGAGGAAGGCCGTCAGGCGGACCGCATTTTCCACTCCGTGCTGCTCGCCGCCTCGGGCAACCCGTTTCTCGCCTCGCTGACGAGCGGGGTCGCCGCGGCGATCACCTGGACGACCATCTTCAAGCAGCGCAAAGGTCCCCTGCCGCGCGATCCCCTGCCCGATCACGAGCGCGTATACCGCGCGGTGGCCGACCGCGACCCCGCGGGGGCTCGCGCCGCGATGACCGCTCTCGTGCGCCTCGCGCTGTTGGATACTACCCGGGGCCGATCCGGACATGGGCGCGGCGGGCCCTCAGAGCCGCGGCGCCGCGGCGTCTCGCTCAGGAAACGAGCCGCTCATCCGCCAGCGCGCCCGTAGCGCGGCTGCCCCACAGCGCGTAGAACAACACGTACCCATAGCACGCCCACGGCAGGAGGTACGAAAGCTGCAGACCGATGTGATCGGCCAGCATGCCCTGCAGCTCCGCGAGCGCGCCGCCGGCGATCGCCATGATGAGCAGCCCCGAGCCTTCCTCCGTCAGCGGGCCGAGGCCCCGGATGCCGAGCGTGAAGATGGTCGGGAACATGATCGAGTTGCATAGTCCCACCGCGATCAGACTCCACATCGCGACGTGGCCGCTCGTCGTGATCGCCGCGCCGGCGAGCACCAGTGCGCCGATGCTGGCGGCCGCCAGCATGCGTTGCGGGGGAATCCAGCGCATGAGCCAGGCGCCGACGAACCGCCCGGTCATGGCGCCCGCCCAATAGAGCATCAGATACTCCGAGGCCCGCTCGTGAGTCAGGCCGCCGATCTTCGGCATCGACATGAAATTCACCAGCGTCGAGCCGATGCCGATCTCGCAGATCATGTAGAGCACGATGGCCGGCACCCCGAACACCAGATTGCGGTGGCGCCAGAGGCTGTGCCGTGAGCGCTCGGCTCGCGCGGCGCGGCGCGTTTCCTTGCCGAGGTCCGGCAGCCGCACCCGCCAAACGAGCAATGCCAGGGCGAGCAGCACGACGGCGACCAGGGTGTAGGGCAATTCCACCGTGCCGACGTCGGCGGCCCGCTGCTGCGCCGACAGGACGACCGTTCCATGGGCCGTACCGGTGACGCTGCGGCCGATGATGAGGAGCCCGCCGAAAAGGGGCGCGAGCGTCGTGCCCAGGGAATTGAAAGCCTGCACCAGGTTCAATCGGCTCGAGGCCGTTTCCGGCGCGCCGATCACCGCCACGTAGGGGTTGGCCGCGACCTGCAGCAGCGTGATGGCCGAGGCGAGCAGGAACAGGGCGAGAAGGAAGGCCCCGAAGGACTCGAGCATGGCGGCGGGCACGAAGACGGCGGCACTCGCCGCCATGCCGAGCAGGCCCACCACCACGGCGAGCTTGTAGCCCGTGCGCTCGAGCACCTTGGCCGCCGGCATGGCCATGACGAGGTAGCCGAGGTAGAAGACGAACTGGATGAGCAGTGACTGGGCGTAGTCCAGCCGGAAGGCCGACTTCAGGTGGGGCACCAGGATGTCGTTGAGGACGGTGGCGAATCCCCACATGAAGAACACGGTCGCCAGCACGGCGAGCGCGGCGCCATAGCTGCGCGGCGTGCCGCTCTGCTCGTGCGCCACGGCTGAATCGACGCCAATCGTGATTGCCATCGTAAGGGCTCCGGATCTAGAGACTCGGCCCTGGGCATCGCACTCGGCGCCATGGCCCGCAGGTGATAACTCGTACAAATCCGACAATAAGGAGCCGCCGGATCGGCTGTCAAGCGCCTTGACGTTTACTCAGACAAATCGGTCCGCCTTGCTCTATGATCCTGCCTCGGGCGCCGGCCGGGCGAGGCGGCGCCGGGTCTCGAGGTCAATCGGAGCGGCTGTGCATGTCCTTGCGTCTCGTGCAGATCGAAGCGGCCGGCAACCGCCGGGTGGTGTCCCTGGAGGAAGATCGGGCGGCCCTCCTCGCGGGGGTCCCCTCGGTCTATGAGCTCGCGCGGCGCGCGATCGCCGACGGGGTACCGCTCGAGCAGGCCGCCCGAAAGCGGCGCACGGGGGAAGTCATCGACATCGAAGCGGTGGGCGTGCGGCTGCTGCCGCCGGTGGACCATCCCGATCCGGCGCACTTGTATCTCACGGGCACCGGGCTGACCCATCTCGGCTCGGCCGAGAGCCGCGACAAGATGCACGCCCTCGCCGCCGCCGAAGGCGGGCAGACCGACTCCATGCGCATGTTTCTCGATGGTCTCGAGGGCGGCAGGCCCGCCCCGGGCGCGGTGGGCTCGCAGCCCGAGTGGTTCTACAAGGGCGATGGGTCGGGCGTCGTGCCGAGCGGCGCGACCCTCGAAGCGCCCGACTTCGCGCTCGATGGAGGCGAGGAGCCGGAAATCGCCGGGATCTACCTGATCGATCCGGCCGGCCGGCCCCGCCGGCTCGGGTTCTGTCTCGCGAACGAGTTCTCCGATCACGTGACGGAGCGGCACAACTACCTCTGGCTGGCCCACTCGAAGCTGCGCCCGGCCGCCCTCGGGCCGGAGTTGCTCACCGGTGAGCTGCCCCGGGACGTGCGCGGTGTCAGCCGGATCTACCGCGACGGCCAGGTGCTCTGGGAGAAGCCGTTCCTAACCGGCGAGGCCAACATGTCGCACTCCATCGCCAACCTGGAGCACCATCACTTCAAGTACGGCGCCTTCCGACGCCCAGGCGACGTGCACGTGCACTTCTTCGGCACCGCCACACTGTCGTTTGCGGATGGGATCCAGACTCGGCCGGGCGATGTGTTCGACATCCGCGCAGATGCTTTCCGCCTGCCGTTGCGCAACACGTTGACGCGCGCCGCGGCCTCGTCCGTCGAACTCTCGCCCCTGTGAGCGCGCCGCCGGCAGAGCTGCCCCGCGCAGTGCCTGCTCCCTCCCGCGTGCGCGGGCGCCTCAGCGGGCATCGCCCGGGCGGCGCTCGCCATCGAGCCGGTGCGGCCGGCGATCGAGCTGCGCGGCGCGCAATTCCTCGGGCAGCAGCGCGTCCGAGAATCCCTGGTAGCACACGGGCCGCAGAAACCGGTCGATGGCCAGCGTCCCGACCGATGTGCTGCGCCCGTCGGAAGTGGCCGGAAACGGTCCGCCATGCACCATCGCATGACTCACCTCGACTCCCGTCGGCCAGCCATTGACGATGAGCCGGCCGGCCAGGCGCTCCATCGCGGGAAGGAGCGCCTGCGCGAACGCCAGGTCGCCCTCCTCCATCTGCAGCGTCACGGTGAGCTGACCCTCCAGGTGCTCGAGCACCTCCAGCACCTCGCCGCGCTCCGCGCAGCGCACCACGACGGAGGCCGGTCCAAACATCTCCTCGGCGAGCCGCGGCTCGGCCAGGAGCGACCGGGCGGACACGGAAAAGAGGGCGGCTCGCCCGCAGTGCGGGGCGCCGGGCTCGAGGCCGCGCGCGAGGAGCTTCACGGCGCCCTCCGCGGCCATTCGGCCGACGGCCTGCTCAAAGTTGCGATGGATCCCCGGCGTCAGCATGACAGCGGGGGCGAGCTCAACCACCGCGGCGCGTGCGATCTCGAGGAACTCATCGAGACCCTTGCCTTCGATCGCGAGTATCAGCCCGGGGTTGGTGCAGAACTGGCCGACTCCGAGGGTGAGGGAGGTGATGAACTCCCGCGCGAGGGAGGCCGCCCGTGTCGTAAGTGCAGCCGGCATGAGGACCACCGGGTTGACGCTACTCATCTCGGCGTAGACGGGGATCGGCGCTCGCCGCTGCGCGGCGACGCTCATCAACGCAAGGCCGCCTGCGCGCGAGCCCGTGAAAGCGATCGCGCGGATGCGCGGGTCGGCGGCCAACGCGGCCCCGAGCGCCGTGTCCGGCCCGTTGAGCAGGGAAAGCACCCCGGGTGGCATGCCAGTCTCCCTGGCGGCCTCGACGATGGCCTTCGCCACCCACTCGCTGGTGCCGGGATGCGCCGGGTGTCCCTTGACGACGATGGGGCAGCCGGCGGCGAGCGCCGCCGCGCTGTCGCCTCCGGCTACGGAAAAGGCGAGCGGAAAATTACTGGCACCGAACACCGCGACGGGTCCGAGCGCAATCCTGCGCTGTCGGATGTCGGGGCGGGGCGCAGGCTGACGCTGCGGCAGGGCCGGATCGACGCGCAGACCCAGCCACTCCCCGGCGCGCAGCTCCGCGGCGAGGAGGCGAAGCTGTCCGACGGTACGGGCGCGCTCGCCGCTCAATCGCGCCTCCGGCAGGCCCGTTTCCTCGTGCGCGCGACGCACAAGTTCCTCGCCCTGCGCGAGAATGTGCGTCGCGATGGACTCCAGAAATGCGGCGCGCTCCTCGAGTGGTTTCGCGCGGTAGGGCGCGAATGCGGACCACGCCAGGGCACAGGCGGCCTCGATCTCAGCCTCGCCGGCGGCGCTGAACGCGGGCGAGAGCGGGCGGCCGTGCACGGCATCGAGCGCGTGGAAGGTGTGATTCGTGGCTCGCCGCTCGAACCCGAGGAACAATTCTCCTGAAAGTGACATCTGCTTACCGTGCTCCGATGTTGCGTGGACGGGGGCCGAGGCCCCTGGTGCAGTTATACCTCAGTCGTGGAGGCTCATGACAGATGACGGCCCTTTATCCTGACCTGAAAGACCAGGTCGTTCTGGTTACCGGCGGCGGCTCCGGTATTGGTGAGGCCATCGTGCGCGCATTCGCCGAGCAACGCTCGAAGGTCGCGTTCATCGACATCGCGGACGAGCCGTCCCTGCGGCTGGTCGGCGAGCTGGGCGCTGCGGGAGTGAGCGTGCACTTCGAGCATTGCGATCTCACGGACATCCCCGCCCTGCAACGGGCCATTGCTTCCTGCTGCGCGCGCCTCGGGCCGGTGATGATCCTGGTCAACAACGCGGCCAACGACGAGCGCCACGACACCGAGGCCGTCACCGAAGCGCTCTGGGACGAGCACATCGCCGTGAATCTCAAGCAGCAGTTCTTCTGTGCCCAGGCGGTGCTGCCGGGCATGAAGGCGGCGCGGCGTGGCTCGATCATCAATCTCGGATCGATCTCCTGGATGATCGGCCAGGGCGGCATGGCCGCCTACACGACCTCGAAGTCCGCCGTGCTCGGCCTCACCCGGTCGCTGGCGAGGGACTTCGGTCCCCATGGCATCCGCGTCAACGCGGTGGCCCCGGGCTGGATCATGACGCGCCGCCAGCTCGAGAAATGGGTGACACCGCAGACCGAGGCGGAGATCCTCGCGAGGCAGTGCCTGAAGCGAAAGCTCGAGCCGCTCGAGGTGGCGAACCTGATCCTGTTCCTTGCCTCGGAGGCGGCCAGCGCCTGCACCAGCCAGCAGTACATCGTCGACGGCGGCTGGGTGTGAGCGCAGCCCGGCGGGATCCGCCGCCCATTTGACGGCTGCGGCCGGAGGGTCCTAATGTATTCGATGGCTGGGTATTGATTATCGATACATTTGTCACCGCCTCGAGGTCACCATGACATCCCCCGTGCAGCTCACGACGTCCCCTTCGACACGGTTGCTCATCGACGGCGAGCAGGTGGACGGGGAGGGTGCGGCCGAACGCATTCTCGACCCAGCTACGGGCGAGGAGATTGCCTCGGTTCGGGAGGCCTCGGCGGGGCAGCTCGCGGCGGCCGTCGCGGCGGCCGAGGCGGCCTTCGACGGCTGGTCGCAGACGACACCGGCGCATCGCTCCGGAGCACTGCTCGAGATCGCCGCGCATATCGATGCCGAGGCCGATGCCTATGCAGAGCTCGAGTCGCTCAACACCGGCAAGCCGCTGCGGGCGATGCGCACCGATGAGATGCCTTCGATTTCCGACGTGTTCCGGTTCTTTGCCGGCGCGGTGCGCGTGCAGAGCGGACCGGTGGCGGGGGAGTACCTGGCGGGACACACCAGTATGATCCGCCGCGATCCCATTGGGGTCGTGGGATCGATCGCCCCGTGGAATTATCCGCTGATGATGGCCGCATGGAAGCTCGCACCCGCCCTCGCCGCGGGCAACACCGTGGTGCTCAAACCCTCGGAGCAGACACCGCTCACTGTGCTGAAGCTGGCGAGTGCGCTGCGGGACCTTCTGCCGAAGGGAGTCCTGAACGTCATCTGCGGCAGAGGTGAGACGGTCGGTGCGCCTCTCGTGGCTCACCCTCGCGTGCGCATGGTCTCGCTGACCGGTGACATTGCGACGGGTCAGAAGGTCCTCGCGGCGGCGGCGGGCAATCTCAAGCGCACCCATCTCGAACTCGGCGGCAAGGCGCCTGTCATCGTATTCGAGGACGCCGATCTGGATGCGGTGGCCGCGGGTATGCGCGTCTACGGCTTCTACAACGCGGGCCAGGACTGTACCGCGGCCTGCCGGCTCTATGTCGCCTCGAGCGTGTACGATCGGGTCGTGGAGGCCGTCACGCAAGCAGCACGGACCCTGAGGATCGGCGCGCAGACCGACCCGGCCGTGACCATGGGGCCGGTGATCTCCGCGGAGCAGCGCGCCCGTGTGAGCGGCTTCGTGGAGCGCGCCGCGGCCAACTCGCACGTGACGGTCACGACGGGAGGGCGCGCTCGCGAGGGCGGCGGGTTCTTCTACGAGCCGACGGTGATCGCCGGAGCGCGGCAGGAGGATGAGATCGTCCGCCGCGAGGTTTTCGGGCCGGTGGTCACGCTGACGCGCTTCGGCGAAGTCGATGAGGCGATCCGCTGGGCGAACGACTCGGAATACGGTCTCGCCTCGTCCGTGTGGACGCGCGACGTCTCCAAAGCCATGCAGGTCGCTTCACGGCTGCAGTATGGCTGCACGTGGATCAACACACACTTCTCCATGGCCCGGGAGATGCCGCACGGAGGCTTCAAGCGATCGGGCTATGGCAAGGATCTCTCGATGTATTCCCTCGAGGACTACACCGTGCCGCGGCACGTGATGGTCAAGCTCTGACGGTCCATCGGACCGTCAGAGCCGGGCCTGTCATGCGGGCATGCGATCGCGGCCTACCGGGTGCCCGGGATCGCCGCGCGCAGCTCGTGCACCTGCATGGGCGAAAGCGGCTTGCCGGCGCGCGCGCGTGCGATGTCGGTGGGCTTGAACACCGCGCCCTTCCAATGCAGCGTGCCCTTGGCGTCGAGGCTGACGACATAGTTGAGCGCGGCCGAAAGGTCCTTGTCGGACAGGGTTGCGAACGAGGGCATGACCCCGCCGACGATGGGTGTGCCGTCCACCGTGATATCGCCCATCATGCCGTACAGCACGACTCGCTCGAGATAGTGGCGTCCGGCCGCGGTGGAGGCGATCTCGCCCGCGCGCCCCGCCAGGCGCGGAAACTGCCCCGGCACACCCGCGGCGCCCAGCTGATGACACATGGAGCAATTGGCATTGAATACGGCGCTGTGTCCCGCGCCCGCCGCCAGGGCCGGACCGCATGCTGCGAACAACGCGGTGCCGAGAATCAGATTGCGTTGCAGCGCTCGCTCGAACGAATTGAACATCACAGTCCCCCTTTCTGACGATGAAGTTTACCGGTGAGTCTGCGGGGCCGCGCCGCTCGAGACGGCGCGCGCGGTCTCGACCACGAGCGGCGCCAGCTTGGCGCGCAGGTCATCGAACGACCAGCGGCTGGTCGGCGCCGAGAGATTGACCGCGCCCACGGGATGGCCACCCTCACCGATCACGGGGGCCGCGACGGTGAGGTCGCCCCGGTAGCATTCCTGGTCCGAGCAGGCATACCCGTCGTGGCGAACCGCATCGATGCGCTCGAGAATGCGCTGCGGGTCGGTGATGGTCATCGGGGTCAGGGCGCGAAGCGAGGAGCGGCGCAGCAGGTCCTGGGCTTGCGCAGCGGGCAGGACCGATAGATATGCGCGGCCGGAGGCCGTGCAGTACATGGGCAGCCGCGTGCCTACGGGGAAGTCGATCATGAAGCGCTTGTGGCTCGGAAATCGGGCCACGAACACCATCTCTATGCCATCGGGCTCGGAGAGGCTGACGGACTCGCCCGTGGCCTGGTTGAGATCCACCAGATGGCGGGTCGCCTGTTCGATGAGCCGGTAGCCGGAGAGGTAGGCGCGGGCGAATCCAAGGGCGCGCGGTGTCAGCATCCAGCCGGTGCCGCGTGCATCGCGCTGCAGATAGCCCAATACCTCGAGCGTGTGGATGCAGCGTTGCGCCGAGGCCTTGGTGATGGCCGCCGCCTCGGCGGTCTCCGCCAGCTTGAGCACGCGTCGTCCCCGACCAAACGCCTCGAGCACGGCAAGCGCCTTCTGCACCGAATCATTGAAGAGCGGATCATGGGGAGTCGGACGGCCCGTCGGGGCCGCATCCGCCCTGCGCGTACGCGCAGCGCCGGTCTTCGCGGTCCGGCTCGCGTTTGTCCTCGCCATCCAAAAAGTATACATCACTATCGGTTACCGATAGGATGATTTGACCCTGTGCCCGCGTTGAATTAGAGTAAATTCCGCGATGCGCAATTATTGTTAATCGATACGCAGTGCATCGCTGCACGTGTCCGGGCGGGGGCCGGGCCACGGTACAGAAACTCGGTCCGAGGGGTCGCCTGAAGAATTCGGGGAGTCTGCGTTATGCTCGATCATGCTCACGGTAGTCAGTCGTTCCACCGGCCGGCGCGCCACGTTTCACCTCACCGCCTGGTCCATCTCGCCGTGATCGGCGCTCTCGCCGCCGCGCCCGCGTTCGCGGCGAGTCCGGGCGGGCCCGAAGCCAGCAGCGGCTCCTCGGGCCTGAAACTGCAGGAAATCATCGTCACCGCCACGCGCCGGGCGCAGCCTATCGACAAGGTGCCGATGAGCATCTCGGCGCTGTCCAGGTCGCAAATGGACACGCGCGGGATCGAGGACATCCAGCAGCTGGCGCGCTTCACTCCGGGCATTCACATCGATGCCACCGGCACGCACAACATCGCCATCCGCGGCATCGCCAACAATGGCGGCTCGGGCACGACCGGCATCTACATCAACGACACCCCGATCCAGATGCGGGCGCTGGCGTTCGACCCCGACGAGGCGCTGCCATCGGCCTTCGATCTGCAACGCATAGAGGTGTTGCGCGGACCGCAAGGCACGCTGTTCGGCGCGGGTTCCGAAGGCGGCACGGTCCGCTACATCACGACGCCAGCCAGCCTGACCCGCACGAGCGTGTACAGCAAAATGACGGTCGAGGATACGCAAGGCGGTGCTCCCGGTTATGAAGCTGGCGTGGCCGCCGGCACGCCGCTAGTGGCCGGGCACTTCGGCATCCGCGCCGACCTGTACTACAGGCACGAGGGCGGCTACATAGACCTGATCAATCCGGTGACGCTCGCCTCGGTCCAGAAGAATGCCAACTACGCCAACTGGAAGATGTTTCGGCTGGAAGCGGTCTGGAAGATCAATGACACCTGGACCGTGCGGCCATCCTTCATGTACCAGAGCCGCAACGCTCACAACACCAATGACTACTGGCCGCTCTACTCCGATCCGGGCAGCAACCACTTCGTGAGCGGGGATCCGGACCTGCGCCAGATTCCGGACAAGTTCTACCTGCCCTCGTTGCGCATCTCGGGCAATTTCGGCAACGTCGAGCTCATCAACGACCTGTCTTACTACCACCGCAAGGAGACCGGGGGCTACGAGGGCACGCTGTACAACCTGGGGTACTACCAGTCCGGAGCGGTGTTCGCCTCAGTGGCCAACGGCCTGCCGCTGCTGCTCGATGCCAATGGCGTGCACCTGCCGGCCGGAGCCACCGACTACCGTGCGCCCGCGACGGTCGATAACGGCCAGCAGAATCTCGTGGAAGAGGTGCGGCTGCAATCGACCAACCCGAACTCAGCGCTCACCTGGACCACGGGCCTGTTCTTCAGCCGCAATCGCCAGGATTACCTAGAGCAGATCCACGACCCGCTGCTGAACGAGCTCACCCTGGCGTACGATGGCACGACCTACGACAACGTGTTCTGCAACTACGATGCGGCGGCGCAAGCCTGCGCGACGCCCTACCAGCCCATCCTGTACGATCCGCGCTTTCCGAACGACTCCTATTTCCTGCAGACGCATTCCACGGATACCCAGTACGCCTGGTACGGGCAGGCGACCTACTCTTTCACCCGACAGTGGAAGCTCACGGCAGGGCTGCGCGAATCGCACGTCAAGTACACGTTCAACACCTTGACCGGCGGTCCGCAGCTGTTCCTGCCGCCGCAGACCGGCAGCGGCTCTGAGAGCCAGAATGCGTTCACCCCGAAAGTGAGCGTCGCCTACCAGCTCAACCAGGACAATCTGTTCTACGCGACCTACGCCAAGGGCTTCCGTCCGGGCGGGGCCAACAACCCGGTGCCGTACGCCGCCTGCGCAACCGACTTCCAGAATTTCGGCATCAAGAGTGCCCCGCAGACCTTCAACTCCGACACAGTCGACAGCTTCGAGATCGGCGCGAAGAACAATTTCCACCACCGTGTAAGCCTCTCGACCAGCGCGTACTACATCAAGTGGAACAACATCCAGCAGACCGTGGTGCCGCCGATCTGTCAGATT
This sequence comes from Gammaproteobacteria bacterium, assembly GCA_027452045.1. Lineage (GTDB taxonomy): Bacteria > Pseudomonadota > Gammaproteobacteria > Steroidobacterales > Steroidobacteraceae > 13-2-20CM-66-19. Next base: position 7,087 of record DAIDHH010000027.1, on the reverse strand, counting down.
TCGTTCATCGACAATCTCGGATCCGCGGTCGTCAAGGGAGTGGACCTGCAGGCGGAAGTCGCCGTTACCGACCATCTCACGGCCAACCTGACCGCCGGCTACACCGATGCGCGCTTCTCGCGGGACGCGGGGTTCCCCGGACCACCTCCCGTGAACCTGGTGGTCAGCGGCGAGGCCATCACGGGCGAAAGCGCCAGCGGCACCAGCGGCACCCCGAGCCCGCCCGTCACTGTCTCGTTAGGTCTGCAGTATGACTTCCGGCTGTTCCGTCACGGAACGTTCGTGCGCGTCGACGACGAATACATGGGCACCAATCACTGGCTGACGCCCCAGGAGGATCCGGCGAGCGCGCAGTATGACGCCGCGTACTACCCTCTCGGCTCGACTAATCTCGTATCGCTGCGCGGTGGCATGCGCTTCGGCGACTGGCGTGTCGAGGCGTTCGTCAACAACCTCACTGACACTCACGCGCTCACGGGTGAGGACTGGTCCATCGATCCGGGGGTGTGCGCCAACAATGGCACCGTCACCCCGGCCTGCGAGCGGGCTACGCGCCTGCAGACCCAACACACCTTCCGCCCGCGCACCATCGGTATCACCGCAATCTACCGGTACTGAGGGCTCGAATTGCCCTCTCCCCGGGACGGCGCCTGGCGGCGCGCGCCCCGCGGAGAGGGCGCGGACGAATTCGCGCCGCATCACCGGCAACTAAGGCTTGGGCCTGGCGGGAGTCCCGGCAGCGATGCCGCCTCGGGGGAGTCCCCCGCTCGCGATGGCGTGCTTGCCTCTGGAGGTCCTCGACCCGTAGGCTTCATTCTTGCCCTTCGGTACCCGAGATGTCACGAATTTGACTGGAATTTCCACCGCGACCGATTCGCGCGTGATGAACGGCTTCTTGCCCATGAAGGGCGCAGCGCAGGAAGCGGCATTGCGGGCGGGCCGGTGGCATGCGGTGCTTCAGGCGGCGGGGTGCGCCCTGGCAACCTCCCGCGCTCCGCTCATGAAAGGCGCCTTCCGCTCGCGCAGAGCAGGCTTGCTCGGCGTGCTGGCCGCGCTCGGCGCGGCCCTGTCCGTGCACGCCTCGCCGGCGCCAACGCTCTCGCTCCTGCAGGCGCCACCCTTGCCTCGGCCTCAGCTGCAAACGCTTCCGCAGCCCGGATTCTCCCTGGCGTCGCAATTCCCGCTGGCCTCCCAGACGCCGCCACTGGCTCCGCCATCCCTGCCGAAGCCCCAGCTGCAGCCATTGACGCAGCCGGGCTTGCCGCCACCGTGGCAGTTGCCATCGGCACCGCAGACGCCGGCACCCTCGCCGCCTTCGCCACCGTCGGCGCCACCGCCTCAGCCCCAGCCACCGGTTCTGCCATCTGCGCCGCAACCCTCTCAGGCGCAGTCCCCGGCTTCGGCCGAACCGTCCGCGCTACCGCCGGCGCCACAGCCGCAGGCCACGGCGCCACTGCCGCTCGCTGCGCAATCCGTGTGGCGCCTGTCGGCGTTCTTTCGAAGCCCGTATCGAGGCATCGCGCGCCGCACCGCCGATAAGTTCTGGCACACGGCGGATCTCATCACCCAATTGGCCATGGAGCGGGCGGCCATGCCCGCCGCGCTAGCCACCATAGCCTGTGCGCAGGCAACCTCGTGGCAGCCTTGGCCTCCGACTCCGGTGCCCCTGATCGCCCAGCCCTGCGTGCAGAGCCTCGCCTCTGATCCCCGCCTCATGTATCGCGACATCGAGCGCCGGACGTTCGACTACTTCTGGAACACCGACGACCCGGTCACCGGGCTGTCTCCGGATCACTGGCCATCCGATGGCCCATCGAGCATCGCAGCCATAGGTTTTGCACTGACGGCGGACGTGATCGGTGCCGATCGCGGGTACGTCACCCGGCACGCCGCGGCCGAACGGGTATTGAAGGTCCTCACGTTCCTCTACAGCCGGCCGCAGGGCGCCGGGCCCAAGGGATACTCCGGCTACCACGGTCTCTTCTATCACTTCCTCGACATTCACACGGGCCTGAGGTATCGCGACAGCGAGCTGTCCACCATCGATACCGCGCTGCTCATGGCGGGCGTCCTCACCGCCGAGAGCTACTTCGATCACCCGACACCGACCGAGACCCAGGTGCGCACGGTGGCCGATCAACTTTACCGGCGCGTCAATTGGGGCTGGGCCGCGCCCGGGCTCAACCCGCTGGTCAGCATGGCCTGGTTCCCCCGCAAGGGATTCTCCAAGGCGCGCTGGGCCGGATACAACGAGGCGTCGATCCTATACATCCTCGGCATGGGCTCCCCGACATATCCACTGCGCAACAACGCGTGGAGCGCATGGACCGCCACCACCGGAGGTGACTGGCGGCAGCTCGACGGTCAGACCCTGCTCGCCTTCGGGGCGCAGTTCGTCTTTCAATACACGGCCGTGTGGGTCGACCTGCGGGGGATTGCGGACCCGCTCATGCGTGCCCACGGAGAGACCTACTTCGTGAACGGTCGCCGTGCGACCCTCGCGCAGCGCCAGTACGCCATCGACAATCCAAACGGCTGGACCGGCTACGGCCCCGACATATGGGGCCTCACCGCGTGCAATGGCCCGGGATATGTTCGCGCTCCCTATCACGGTGAGATGCGCCAGTTCTACGGTTACTCTGCGCGCGGCATCACCAGCCAGAACACGGACGATGGCACGTTGGCGCCGACCGCCGTGCTCGGCTCCCTGCCATTCGCTCCGGATTACGTCACCCAGGCCACGCAGGCGCTGCTGCGCGATTACGGTGACATCATCTATACGCGCTACGGCTTCCTCGACTCCTTCAATCCCAGTTTCACCCATGCCCGGCTTGCCCAGGACGGCTACGTGGTGCCGGGCCGCGGCTGGATCGATGATGAGTTCATCGGCATCGACCAGGGTCCGATCATCGCCATGATCGAGAACCAGCGCAGCGGCCTGATCTGGCGGATCATGCGCAGCAACCCCTATGTACGCGCCGGCTTGCAGCGCGCCGAATTCACCGGCGGCTGGTTCAATGGCACCCCGCCTGCCCCGCCTGCCCCGCCTGCCGCGAGCGAGCACCGCTGATCCGCATCGCGTCTGCACAGGCCACGCTCCCGGTACGTCGATCCCAGCGCCGGTACGCTGGCAATCATCACCGGATGCGGTAAGCCGCACCCGGCTGACCTATCCCTTGGAGTCCGCGACGAGCGCCGGCCTTTCCAGTTCGCGGAGGTCGCGGCCGCGGGTTTCCCGACCGTAGAGGAAGATGAGCGCCAGTCCCGCCACGACGGGCATCGCAATGGCTCCTGCCGCTGCACCGAGGCCTGGGACGAGCGCAAGGGCGCTCATCCCCTGGGACACGAGGCCGCCGCCCTTGCTGCAGCCGGCTACCCAGCCGGTGGCACGGCCGCGGATGCGCAGCGGGTAATTCTCCGCCGTGTAGGGCAGGAGAATGGAAATGACTCCGGTCGAGCCCACGATGAGCAGGGTGAGGGCGATGACGGGATTTGCGGCAGCAGCGACGCCGCCCTGGCGCATCATCAGGACCAGCAGGCCGAGCGCCATGACGCCAATCATGGTGAGCAGCGAGCCCTTGGTGCTCCAGCGGGAATAGAGCAGCGCGGCAACCGCCACTACGGGCACTGCGATGAAAGACGATCTGGCGATGATGGCGGCGGCAACCTCGATGTTGCGGCCTTCCGCGATCAACTCGCCCGGCAGCCACAACAGCAGCCCGAAATTGACGAACCCCCAAGACAGCGCGGCGATGGTCAGTGCGATGGTGGTGCCGGCGAAGCGTCGGTCAACGGGCGGCAGATGCGAATGATCGAGCTTCGCTTCCTCATCCCAGTCCTCCGTCTCGCTGATCACGACACACCCGAAGCGCGCCAGTGTCGCGCGCGCCTCCTCGGGCCGGCCGATGTGCACCAGGAATCGCGCCGACTCCGGAATGAGAGGGCTCACGGCGATCAGCATCAGGCCGGAAGGCAGATTGAGGAACCACATGATGCGCCAGCCGAACTCCGGCTGCAGCATCGCCGAGAAGCCCGAGGCCGCAAGAAAGCCACCCAGCGCGCCGGCACTGCCCACGACGATGAGGCTCCAGCCGCGATGGCGGGTCGGCATGATCTCGGCGAGCAGCGCATAGGCGACCGGCAGCATGCCGCCCGCCGAAGCTCCCATCAGGAAACACATGAACAGGTTCCAGCCAAACGAGGGCATGGCCCCGCAGATGGAGGTGCCGATGAACATGACCGCCGAGAGCAGTATGGTGGCGCGGCGACCGTAAAGATCGGCGAGCGCACCCCAGATGAACGACCCGAGCGTGGCGCCGGTAAGCGCCGAAAGCGGCAGCAGCGCCACTTCGGCCTGGCTGATTCCATACTCCACCCGCATGCCTGGGATCACGAAGCCGAGGCTGCTCACCTTCATGATGTCGACCACGAGCGCCAACGCCAGGGCGGCGCCGGCAGCCCAATGCCAGCGAGTGAGCGGCGCATCCTCGGGCGCGACGATGCGCTCGTGGCTCACCCTGTGGCCCAGGCTCGGCCGCTTAGGCTGCAGGCCGTAAGCGGCCGCCGCCGCGCCACCGACGATCAACGCCATGCCCCAGAGCATGTCCGCGCCCATGGGCATCCCGGCCAGCCGGTAGTGCAGCGCATGCGCCATGATGAACATGGGCAGGTGCAACAGCACACCGCCCACCACGAACAGACTGCCGAGCCAGAATGCCAGTGCGCTGCGCCGGTCGGCGAACATGAACAGCTCACGCATCGCCATCGCGCGCGCGCTCACCGCAAGACGACCAACAGATCCTTCGGATCGACCTGCTGCCCCGGCACGACCAACACCTCGGCGACCTCGCCGTCAATCTCGGCGCGCACCTGGGTCTCCATCTTCATCGCCTCGAGAGTCGCGAGCACATCGCCCCGGGCGACCTTGCGCCCGACGGTCACGGCAATGGTGGCGATGGTGCCTGGCATGGGGGCTCCCACCTGCCTCGGATCGTCGGCGTCGGCCTTGCGTTGCGGCGGCCGCTTGGCGACCTGACTGCGATCCGGCACGCGCAGCGAGCGTGGATGTCCGTTGAGCTCGAGGAAGACGGTGCGGGTTCCATCGTCATGCGGCTCGCTGCAGGCGACGTAGCGCACGAACAATGTCTTGCCCTTCTCCAGGTCCATGGAGATTTCCTGCCCGGGCTCCATGCCATAGAAGAACACCGGGGTTGGCAGGATGCCGACGTCGCCGTACTGCGTCCGCTCATTGGCATACTCGTGCCACACGCGTGGATACATGAGGTACGAGGCGAGGTCATCGTCGGTGATCGGCCGCGGCAGACGCTGCTGGATCTTGGCCCGCTCGGCATCGAGGTCGACCGGCGCGAGCGAGGCGCCCGGCCGGCTGGTGAGCGGCGCAACACCCTTCAGCACCTTGCGCTGCAGGGCCTGAGGAAAGCCCCCGGCGGGCTGGCCCAGATCGCCGCGGAACAGCTGCACCACCGACTCCGGGAAGGGCACGTCGACATCCGGATCGAGCACCTGCTTCGGCGTGAGTCCGCTCGTGACCATCAACAGCGCCATGTCGCCAACCACTTTTGAGGTCGGCGTGACCTTGACGATGTCGCCAAACATCTGGTTGACGTCGGCGTAGGCCTGTGCCACTTGCGGCCAGTGAGCATTGTCGATGCCGAGGGATCGAGCCTGCTCGCGCAGGTTGGTGTATTGTCCGCCCGGCATGCCGTGCACGTACACCTCGGATGCCCCGGAGCGGATGTCGCTTTCGAAGGCGGCATAGAGCCTGCGGACCTGCTCCCAGTACGAGGACAGCATGCGCAGCTTCGCCGGGTCCACTCCCGGATCGCGCGGACCGTGGCGCAGCGCCTCGACGATCGAGCCGAGATTCGGCTGCGAGGTCAATCCGCTCATCGCATCGATGGCGCCGTCCACGGCGTCCGCGCCCGCATCTATGGCCGCCAGCACGCTTGCGCCGGCGATGCCACTGGTGTCGTGCGTATGGAAGTGCACCGGCAGGCCGATTTCTTCCTTGAGCGCCTTGACCAGGGTGTAGGCGGCGCGCGGTCGGCACAGTCCGGCCATGTCCTTGATGCCGATCACGTGCGTGCCGGCGGCTTTGAGCTCGCGGGCGAGCTCGAGGTAGTAATCGAGGGTGTATTTCTTCTCGTGCGGGTCGCTCAGGTTGCCGGTGTAGCAGATCGCGGCCTCGCATAGCCTGCCGGTCTCGAGCACCGCATCGATCGCCACGCGCATGTTCTCGACCCAGTTGAGCGAGTCGAAGATGCGGAACACGTCGATGCCGCGCTCGGCCGCGCGACGCACGAAGAAGCGCACCACGTTGTCCGGGTAGTTGGCGTAGCCGACCGCATTGGCAGAGCGCAGCAGCATCTGCAGCAGCAGATTCGGCAGCCGCTCGCGCAGCGCCGCGAGCCTCTGCCACGGGTCCTCGCGCAGGAAGCGCATGGCCACATCGAAGGTGGCGCCACCCCAGCATTCCACCGAGAACAACTCCGGCGCCAGGCTGGCGTAATACGGGGCGATCGCCGTCATGTCGATCGTGCGCATGCGCGTGGCGAGCAGCGACTGGTGCGCATCGCGCATCGTCGTGTCGGTGAGCAGCACGCGATCCTGTTGCAGCATCCACTGCGCGAATCTCTCGGGACCCAGCTCATCCAGTTTCTGGCGGGTTCCGGGTGGCGGCTCGCCGAGGATGGCCGGCGGCAGCTTCGCGCTCTCGATGCGCGCGGGACGCGGCCGGTTGCGGGTCTCCGGATTGCCGTTGACGATGGTTTCGGCGATGTAGGTGAGGATGCGCGTCGCGCGGTCCCGCTTGCGCGGCCAGCGGAACAGCTCCGGCGTCTCGTCGATGAATCGGGTCGTGTACTCGCCCCGCGCGAAGCGCGGGTGGGTGATGACCTGGTCGAGGAAGCGCAGGTTGGTCACCACGCCGCGGATGCGGAATTCCCACAGCGCCCGGTGCATGCGCGCAATCGTCTCCTCGGGCGTGGACGCCCAGGAGGTCACCTTCACCAGCAGAGAGTCGTAGGAGCGCGTGATGATCGCGCCGGTGTAGGCGGTGCCGGCGTCC
>DAIDHH010000026.1 GCA_027452045.1 Gammaproteobacteria bacterium | reverse complement strand
CCGCTCCCGCACTCTGCTCTGTCGAAGTGTCCACTTGTCCTCCACGTGGGCACTTACGCTCGTGCCCATTTAACTGTAAGTGGGCACATCCTCTCCGACCCCGGGCACCGCCGACTATGCGGCCTTCGCTACACGGTTACTGCCGGTCGGCGGAGCCGTTGGTTGCTGATGAGCCAGTGGGACACGCCACTGGCATGAGCTTCTCTCGCTCGCTCCTTCCTCGCCCGTGTCTCGAGCCTCTGCGCCACCCGATCCGCGTGGGGGGCCCGTGGTGCCCAGGCGGCGGGCGGACACCGGCGGGCCCGGGCGCACTTCAGCCCTCGCATCAGGCCCCAGGAGCCTGAGTTCCCGTGCGTGCGACTGAGTTGATCGACGAAGCGCCCCTGGCCTCTGCGTTGACGCACGCGAGGGCGAGCCCGGCCGGCGCCCGGCAGATCATCCGCCGCGGCAAAGCAATCGCGACCGGGGGCTGCGCCCCAAAATGTTGCTAACCTACATTTCAGGTAGTAAAGTTTCACACTCAGTGCGAACTGCTGTGCGCAAGAGCTGGCGCCGCTCCCCTTCGGGGCAGGGAGTCGGGTCGGGCCCCGGCGCATGAGCGCGGATCCCCGGGGGGCTCGAGGCTTCGCAATTCGATTGATGCGCACGACGCGGCGTCTCTCTCGCAGAGGCGTGCGGCGCGAGGCGAGTCCGTGACCACCAGGGGGCATTCAGTGAGTGGCAAAGCGACCCAGGCAGCGCGGGGCGGAGTGTGGAGTGGAGGTGTGAGAGGGGCGGCGCTGTGCGCGGGTCTCCTCTGCCTGACGCCGGCGCTCGCCGTGAATGCCCCGCTCGGGGTGAGCATCGACGCTCACGGGGTCTATCACATCGCCCCGAGCGCCAACGCCGCGGTGACCCTGATCTCGGCGGTCGCCGCCAAGGTGGATGGCCGCTGGATCCGCACCACGGACTACCCGGGCTGTCAGGTCGCGCGCGCCCCGGCCGAGGGCGCTCTCGGTGCCGCGATCGACTGGCGGGTTCGCTGCTCGGGCGATCCGGACCAGGCGGATCTTGCCTATCGGCTGCGGGTCTATGCGGCGGGGCCGTTCGCGGAGTTGCGTGCCGAGGTCATCAATTCCACGACCCGACCGATTCACGTGCAGGCGCTGCGCCTCGTGGCCGCGAGCGGCGACGACGTGGCAGCGCTCGGTGCGCCTGCGGCCGCCGACCGCATCCTTTCGGACAGCTTCAGCGAAGATCGGCCGGCGATGCGCATTCACGACATCGACCAGATCGCGGGCGGCCACGCGCGCGCGGTCGGTAGCCAGCTCATCTACAACCGCACGAGTCACGAGAGCCTGTTCATCGGGGCGCTGACCTCGAAACGGTTTCTGACGGTCCTGCGACTGAAGCTCACCGAGGGCGCGCGTGCGGCCATCGATGACTACCAGGTGGATTCCACCGGAACGACCGAGCTCGAGGAAGACAATTCGCTGCGCCACTCGAGCGCAGAGGATCGGGTGATGCTCAGGCTGCCGGTGGCCCCCGGCGGCCAGCTGGCCTCCGAGACGATTCTCGTGAGCGTCAGTCGTCATTATCACCAGCAGCTGCAGACCTACGGGCGATTGATCCGGCGGCTCCACGATGCTCGCGTCCGGGCGCCGGCACTCATGGGCTGGTGGAGCTGGACCGCGTACTACTTTGGCCTGAACGACGGTGCGGCACGCACCAACGCCGCGTGGGAGGCCCAGCACCTCGCGCGGTACGGCTACAACGTGTTCCACATCGACGAAGGCTATCAGTTTGCGCGTGGCGATTACATCAGTCCCGACGCCACGCTGTTCCCGCAGGGTCTGAACCGCCTCGAGTACGCGATCCGCGGCCTGGGACTGACGCCGGGGATCTGGACCGCGCCGTTCGAGGTCTCCCAGCGATCCTGGGTGTTTCGCCACCATCCAGACTGGCTGGTGAGGAATGCCGCGGGCCGGCCGATCCACATCGGCACGGTGGTCGATGGCAAGGATCCGCTCTACGCGCTCGATACCACCGATCCTGGCGCGCAGGCCTATCTGCGCCGGACTTACCGGACGCTGGTGCGCGTCTGGGGCATCCACTACATCAAGCTCGACTTCATGGATGACAGTGCCATCGAGGGCTACCGTTACGGCAAGAACACTACCGCCATGCAGGCGCAGCGGATCGGGCTGCGGATCATCCGCGAGGCGGTCGGCAATGACGTGTACCTCGACAAGGACGGCAGCGTCATGCTGAACCCTGTCGGGTACGTTGACTATGGACGGATCTCCCAGGACACCGGGCACAGCTTCGGGGCGAGTCGCGATGCGGCCACCGGCATTGCGGCCCGCTACTACATGAACCGCAATTTCTTCGTGGCGGACCCGGATGCCTTCACGGTCTCCAGACAACGGATTACGGATCAGACCTGGCACGAGGGAAAGGAGCCCCTCACGCTCTCCGATGCCGAGGTGTCCATCTCGCTCGCCGCGGTGTCAGGCGGCATGCTCGAGATAGGGGACAACCTGCCCTCGCTCGAGGGCTCGCCCCGGCGGCTGGCGCTGATCGAGAATCCCGATGTCATCAACATGGTGAAACTCGGTCGAGCCTCGGTCCCGCTCGATCTGATGAGCTACCCCGATGCCGATCGCCAGCCTAGCGTCTTCTTCCTGCGCGAGTCCCCGCGCCAGAGCATTCTCACGGTGTTCAACTGGACGGTCCATGCGCGAACGCAGCCGATCCGGCTGACCGATCTCGGGCTGTCTGCCGGGGCCCGCTATCGGCTGGTTGATGTGTTTGCGCCGGGACGGGCGGTGTCGCGCAGCGCGCAGGCAATCAATCTGACGCTTCCGGCGCAGTCGGTTCGCATGATCAAGATCATCGATACCTCCGTGCCGAAACGCGCGCCGGTGTTCGCGATCGAGTGCCCGGTGAGCGCCCACAGTGGTGTGACCGTAGCGTGCCGGGCGCACTCGAGGGGAACTGTTCCGATCCTTTCCTACCACTGGGCGTTCGGTGACGGGGTGCTTGCCGCTGGTGCCCGCGTGCGGCACGCCTGGACGGAGCCGGGCCGCTACCGGGTACGCGTGAAGGCGCGCGGACTCGACGGCGAGCGCGCCGAGCGGACCTGGGCGCTGTCCGTGAGCGGACATCTCTCGACGGTCTTTCGGCCTTCCACCATGCGGCGCTTCGGGCCGTCCCGGTGAGGCGGCGAGCGGCGCGCGTTCAGGCGGGGGCTTAGACGAGAAGCACTTCGACCCCACGGCGTCGAAGCTCTTCCACCGCCTCCGCGGGCGCGGCCGAATCGGTGATTAGGGCATCGAGCTGTTCGACATGCGCGATGAGGGAGATGTTGCGCCGCAGGAGTTTCGAGGAGTCTGCCACCGCGATCACCTGGCGGGCGATCTCGATCATCTTCAAGTTCAACTGCGCCTCCGGCAGGTGCGGGGTCATGACGCCAAGGCCGGGATCGATGGCGTCCGCCCCGAGAAACAGCCGATCGGCGCGCAGCTCCCCGAGCGCCGCCTCGCCGATGTGGCCGGACAGGGAGTTCGACTCACGGCGCAGGATGCCTCCCGGCATGATCAACCGCACCATGGGCGCATTGGCGAGCAGCGTCGCGACATTGAGCGCATTGGTGATGACGTTTACAGACTGCAGCGAGGACTCGCTGATTTGCCTGGCGATCTCCGCCGTGGTCGTGCCCGAGTCGAGAATCAACGTTTCCCCGTCCTGGATCAATGAGACCGCACGCCGGGCGATCCGCACCTTCTCCGCGTGGTGCAGCGTTTCCTTGATGGCGAGCGGCTGATCGTCGCCTTCACGCCGCAGCAGGGCGCCGCCATGGCTGCGCACGAGCACGCCGGAGCGCTCGAGCGCTGAGAGGTCGCCACGGATCGTCACCGCGGAGGTGGCAAATCGCTGCGCGAGCCCGACGACGGTGACCCGGCCGTGCTGCTGGAGCAGATCGCAGATGCGCCGACGCCGTTCCTCGATGAGCAAGCCCGGTTCCACGGCCGTCCCGGTCGAGCCGGTATCGGGAGCGTTCGGGCGGAGCGTGACTTCGGTGGGGTGGACCTTGGAGTTCATCGGCTGAGCAGCGACGGTCTATGAGTGGGGTCGAGGGTCGCGCCTCGGATCTTTGACCGGGCAGCGCCCGTCGGGGGCGTTTTCGGCCCCGCTGGCGCGGCAGCCGAGATGCCGGACAACTTTCGGTTTGCAACCGAGCGAAAGGGTACAGGACGCCGGTGCACCCCGCAAATCCGGGCTAATGCTTGCGTTATCTTTCTTTATCGCCCCGATGTGGATTACGTCTATCATCGAACTCTAGAATTCCTTGACACAGATGAAATAAAACGAAATACTCCAGAAACATAAGACAAGAACTCCATATCCCATTCTGACCGGGGAAGTGACTTGAGTGACGCATCTCAGAGCGGGTCCGTGAGCCGCTGCTCGTGCCCCTCGAGGGGGGCTTCGATGACTCGCCATGCGGGGTTGGTATACGCCCTTGTGACCACGGTGTTCTGGGGTGTTTGGGGCGCTTTCGCCGGTGCTCCCTCGCAGCACGGCTTCCCGGAGACGCTGATCTACGTCGTGTGGGCCGTGACGATGGTGCCACCGGCGCTGTACGCGCTTGCGCGCAGCGGTTGGCAGTTGCCGACGGACGCCAAATCTGTGTTTCTCGGCGCACTCATCGGCCTCACGGGCGCCGGCGGCCAGATGTTGCTCTTTCATGCGGTGCACACCGGGCCGACCTATCTGATTTTTCCGCTGATCGCGCTTTCGCCCGTGGTCACCATCGTCTTCTCGCTCCTGTGGCTGAAGGAGCGGACCACCTGGGTCGGCACGGTGGGCATCGTGCTCGCGGTGCTCGCGCTGCCGTTGTTCGATTACGTTCCGGGGCAAGGGCTCGGCGGTCACGGGGTCGCCTGGTTCTTCTACTCGATCGTGATCCTCGCGGCCTGGGGTGTGCAGGCATTCTTCATCAAGCTCGCCAACCGCAGTATGAGCGCCGAGGGGATCTTCTTCTACATGGCGTTGATGGGCGTGGTGCTCATTCCCGTGGCGCTCGCGATGACGGACTTTTCCCGGCCGATCAATTACGGCTGGAGCGGTCCGTACCTCGCCGCCGCGACCCAGATCCTCAATTCCCTCGGTGCGCTGACTCTCGTGTATGCCTTCCGGTACGGCAAGGCTCTCGTCGTCTCCCCGCTCGCCAACGCCGGAGCGCCGCTGATTACCGCCATCCTGTCGCTGGCGCTGCTCGGCGTCATACCCAACACGCTGAAGGTCTTCGGCATCGTCCTGGCATTCGGTGCGGCGGCGCTGCTGGCCGTCGAGCCGGAGGGCAACGCATGAATGCGCTTCTGGAGTTGACGCGACGTCATCGTGGCGGTGCGCCGGTTGGGATCTATTCGGTCTGTTCCGCGCACCCGTTGGCATTGCGCGCGGCTTTGGAGCACGCGCGCGACACGGGCAGCCATGCGTTGATCGAAGCCACCTCGAACCAGGTCAATCAAGAGGGCGGCTATACGGGCCTGCGGCCCGCGCAGTTTCGCGCTCGGGTGCTCGAACTCGCCGATGCGTGTGGGCTCGTACGCGAGCGGGTCCTGCTCGGCGGGGACCACCTGGGGCCGAACCCGTGGCAGTCGCTTGCGAGCGAGGAGGCCCTCGGGCGCGCCGGCGCCATGGTGAGCGAGTACGTGACCGCCGGCTACCGAAAAATCCACCTCGATTGCTCCATGGCCTGTGCGGGCGATCCGCCGGTACTTACCGATCCTGTGGTCGCGGCGCGCGCCGCGCAGCTTTGCGAGCAGGCCGAGGCGGCCTGGCGACGCTCGGGGGGAGAGCCGCCCGTGTACGTCATCGGTACCGAGGTTCCGGTCCCCGGTGGCGCGCGCGAGGCGTTGGCCGAGCTCGCCGTCACCGAGCCCGAGGCGGCGGCGACGACGGTTCAGGCGCACCGGCAGGCCTTTTCCGAGCGCGGTCTGCACGAGGCCTGGGAGCGGGTCATCGCCCTGGTGGTGCAGCCGGGAGTCGAGTTTGATCACGACCGGGTCGTGCAGTACGAACCCCAGAAGGCGCATCGACTGAGCGCCGCGATTGCAGCGCTCCCGAATCTCGTTTTCGAGGCCCATTCGACCGATTACCAGACCGAGGCGGCACTCGGCGCGCTGGTGCGTGATCACTTCGCGATCCTCAAAGTCGGGCCCGCCGTAACGTTCGCGCTGCGCGAGGCGATCTGGGCGCTCGACCGGGTCGAGCGCGAGTGGCGCGGGGAAGCGCAGGCCGCCCGCGTTCGCGAGACCGCGCTCGCGGTGATGCAAGAGGATCCGCGGCACTGGCGCGCCTACTACCATGAGAGTGGCCGCGCCCTCGATCTGCAGCTCGAGTACAGCCTGAGCGATCGTATCCGCTACTACTGGCCGCAGCCCAAAGTCAGCGCCGCTCTCGAGCGGCTCGACGCGGCGTTCAGTACCGAGAGCCCGCCGCTCGGACTGCTCTCCCAGTATCTGCCGAGGGCTTACCAGGCGGTGCGCGCCGGGGCGATTGCGCCGCGCATGACCGAGCTGGTCATTCACCACATTCGCCACGTCCTCGACCAATACGCCCGGGCCTGCGATGCACACAACTAAAATGACGAGGAACTCCAGCATGAAAAAGTCTCGCAATGCGTCGAGCGCACTTGGCGCGTGCCTCGCCACTTTGACCCTGTCGCTGGCGGGCACCGCAGCGGTGCTCGCCTCGGACAGCACCGCCGCTTCGGCGGCCTCCACCACAGCGACTCCGCCGCCCACGAAGGCCGGTGCCACCGCGCCGGCCGATACGCGGCTGCACGCGATCGTGGTGACCGGCATCCGTGCGGACCTCGAGATGGCCCTGCAGCTGAAGAAGTTCGCACCCGTCATCATCGATTCCATCGATTCCACCGAGCTCGGTCGTTTCCCCGACTCGGACGTCGCGGATGCCCTCGAGCACCTGTCCGGCATCACGATCACCCGCACGACGGGCGGGGAGGGGCAGAAGATCACAGTGCGCGGACTCGGTCCGGAGTACAACATCGTCACTCTCGACAACCGGATCCTCGCCACGGACGATGACGGCCGCGACATTGCCTTCGACGTGCTGCCCGCCGAGATGATCACCGGGGCGGAGGTGCTGAAGTCCTCGCAAGCCTCGGCGATGGAAGGCAGCATCGGCGGCACGGTGAACCTGCAGACCGCGAGCGCCTTCAACTATTCCGGCTTCCACGCCGATGCGCACGCCGAGGGAAATTGGAACGACATGTCGCATCTGTATGGCAGCAAGTACTCGTTCTTCGTCGCCGACACGAACCGCAAGCGCACCCTTGGGTACGTGTTCGGCGCGGTGCACTCGGACCTGAAGCTGCGCACCGACTCCCTGAATGCCTACAATCAGAACATCTACGGCCCTACCACCTATCCGTATGCCGGTGGGCCTGGTGCCGTGCCGCTCACCGCGACCCCGTGCTGCATCACCTTCGGGTCGATCTTCGACAACAAGAAGCGGGACGGCCTGGTCGGCAACGTCGAGTGGCGGCCGGCCGCAAGCCTGCGCGTGAAGGCCGATGCGCTCTGGACCCATCTGAACGACCCCCAGATCGGCTACAACGAATCCTACTATTTCCCGGCGAACCCGGACGGCACTCCTTGGGAAAACAACGCCGTGGTGCAAAACGGGGTGGTCACCTCGGTCTCGGTGGATCAGTTCCAGCCCGAGATGGTCAACAACACGATCAATCGCAAGGTGGACACCCTCCTCTACGGCATGAACGTGCGCTGGAAGCCCACCAACCGGCTGAGTCTCGATATGGACCTGTATCGCTCGACGGCGAGCCGTCCGGAGGCGGGACTCGACACCTTCGTCACCGCCGGGCTCGTGAACAACTCCCCCACCGCCGAGGATATCCTCAATTTCGCCGACGTTCCGAACAGCCTGCCGGACATCAACGTCGTCGTGCCGCCCGGCCAGTTCGGGCTATCGGCCTGTCCGGCGGGCTCGGGGAGCCCGACCAACCCCGGATTCTGCTCATACACCTCGCTCGTGAACTCGGGGTTCCTGAACAACAACAAATACTGGTCGACGCACTATGTGGGCCTGAACGGTTACTCGGTGCACGACAAGGTTACCGGCCTTACCCTGAGCGGGGTGTGGCAGGCGGACAAGGGGGTGTTCGATCAGCTGATGTTCGGCGTCGGCGGGACTCGGCGCGAGAAGGAGCGGGTCGACCGGAGCAACGACTGGACGAACGGCTCCGGCCAGTACGGTACGCTCTACCAGACCGCCGGCTGTCCGGTGCAGTGCTCGCCATACTCGTTCGCCTCCCAGGGCTACAACGTCATTTCCTTCATGACGCTGCCGAACTTCATGGAGGGTGCGGGTGGTTCCTACCCGATGGCCCTGCCCACGCTCAACGTGGGGCAACTACTCGGCTTCCTGCAGAGCTTGAACGGCAAGCCGAATCCGTTCTATTGCACCTCGACGCCGTGCACTGGACCCTACACGCCGTTTGATTTCGCGCTCACCCAGCCGCAGATCAACCCGTACAACAGCTACGCGGTGACCGAGAACACGGTGTTCGGATACCTCGAGGGCGTGTTTTCAGGCCGACGCTGGTCGGGAAATGTCGGCGTGCGCCTCGTGCACACCACGACGAGCGCCGATACCGCCTCCGCGGTGCCGGTGTCGCTGTGGACTCCGTCCACGAATGCGAGCAGCGTGCAGACCTGGAATGTGCAGTACGGCACCTCGCAGCCGATCGGCGCCAAGGGCAGCTACACTCTGGCACTGCCGTCCCTCAATCTGGCCTACTGGGTGGTGCGTAATAGGCTGCAGGCCCGCTTGGCCGTCGCCCAGACCATGGCGCGGCCGAACCTGAACGAGCTCGCCCCGACGTCCTCCAACAACGCGATCAATGGCACGCCGGAGCTCGATTACAGCGGCACGGCGGGCCTGAAGCCGATCCGGGCAAACCAGGCGGATCTGTCGCTCGAGTGGTATTACTCGCGCAACTCCGCGCTGACGCTCGCGGTGTTCGCGAAGAAGATCAAGGACGATATCTACCAGGCCGTTGCGACCAACGTGAACCTGGGTACGACCCAGTATGTCGGAGGGGCTCCGGGAACCGTGGCCGGGACGCCATTTCTCTGGACCGTCACCGCCCCGGCGAACGGTTCCGAGGACACGTTCTCTGGCGTCGAGCTCGGCTGGCAGGAGATCCTGCGTGACGGGTTCGGCACCAACATGCAGTTTACCGCGACCCGCAGCCGCAGCTACGATCAGTTCGGCCACTTCGTGGGAGCGATCAACGCAGCGCCGCCGACGACCTTCACGATCGGCTTGT
>DAIDHH010000025.1 GCA_027452045.1 Gammaproteobacteria bacterium | reverse complement strand
CGGCGCCACGGTGTTCGGGGTGCTGAGCTATTACTGGGGTCGGGCGATAGGCTCGCATGCCCACCAGGCCGCGGCGGGCTCGCAGTATCGGCGGGGTGCGGTGATACAAGGGCAATGGCGGCGGCACCGGCGAGGTGAGTTTGCAACTCACGGGCGGCGCTCTCGCAGGCCATCCAGGGAATCCAGCGTGACCATGGCGGATGTGCCTGTCGCCCTGCAGGACGAGTCCAAGCATTTCAAGATCATCGGCGCGACCGGCACGGGCAAGAGCACGGCGATCCAGGAGATCCTCGAGGCAGTGCTGGCGCGCGGTGATCGCGCCATCATCGCAGATCCGGATGGCGGTTATCGCGATCTCTTGCACGATGCGGCACGAGGCGATGTGATCTTGAATCCCTTCGATCCGGGCGCGCTCAAGTGGGATCTGTTCGGCGAGATCTGCACTCGTCATGACGTGGAGCTGCTCGGCAGGTCGCTCATTCCGGATCCCGGCGGTGAGGACCATGTCTGGAGCGATTATGCACGCACGTTCTTCACGTGCCTGGTCGGACAGCTCATCGCGGCCGAGGAGAAGGATGACAGTCGTCTGTTTCACCTCATCAAGGCGGCGTCCCGGAACGAGCTGGCCCATTTGCTTGCGGGAACCGCCGCGGGACCCTTCCTGGAAGAGGGGAACGAACGAATGTTTGGATCATTGCGCGCGGTGGCGAGTTCGGCGGTGCGCGTGCTCGAGTACACCACGGCGCAGCAGGCCCCTCCGTTCGCGGTTCGCCAGTGGGTGCGTCAGGGCGCGGCGCGGCACTGCGGGGGAACGGGCGGGGTGCTGTTTCTGCCGTATCGCGCCAGCCAGATCGAGGCACTGCGCTCGGTGATCTCGGCCTGGATGCGGCTCGGGATCTTCGAGGCGATGGATCGCCCGGCGGCGGATCAGCGCCTCTGGTTCATCATCGATGAATTGGATGCGCTAGGGGCGATCGATGGCTTGAAGGATGCTTTGGCACGCCTGCGCAAGTTCGGTGGCCGTTGCGTGCTCGGGTTCCAGTCGATTGCGCAGGTGTCGGGGACCTACGGCCGCGCGATGGCGGATACGCTGGTGGAGAATTGCGGCAACACACTCATTCTGCGGTGTTCGGCCAGCGAGCGGGGAGGGACGTCGGAATTCGCATCCAAGCTCGTCGGTCAGCGCGAGGTCATGCAGGTCACGCGATCCAGGACGCGCAAGCCGGGCGAGTGGTTCTCGGCGGTCACGACCGGGCAGCAGATCAAGATCGAACCGGCGCTCATGGCCTCGGAGATCGAGCGACTCCCCGATCTCGACGGCTTTCTCAAACTGGCCTCGCGACCGGACTGGCTGCGCGTGACGCTGAGGCGGCGTGCCTGCAAGAGGAAGCACACGTTTGAGCACAGCCTCGGCGGCGCACCGCCCGCCGGTTCGGCGAACCCTGGACTCGTGGGGGCGATGACCGTCTCGAGCGGGGCGGAGCCGGTGTCTGCGGCCGAAGGTCGGCCAGGCCCGTCGGAGACGCCTCCGGGAGAGCAGAATTGAGCTTCTCGTTCCCAGGACTCACTGTGGATCGCCGCTACCTTTTCGTCCCACGCGAAGAGCAGGCCGAGGTGTGCCCGGCCGGAGCGCATTGGGACGATCGGCTCATGTGCGGGTACCTCGAGGTCGAGCGGGATCCGGTGCCCTTCACGCGCCGGCTGACGGCGATGCGCTGCTCGGTTTCGCTCATGCGGCGCTCGCTCCCGTCACCGACAGCGCCAAGGTCGAGAGCGTTGCAGCCGTGATGCTCTCGGGGCGCAGCAGCGACAGTTCGTTGCGAGGACTATCGAACAGGCGCAACGTCGCGGTTGCGGCATGAGTGGGGCCCTGGATTTTCGTGGGTATGGTGGCGCGCACCAGGGTCTTCTGTCCGGCATTGGGTGTGCCCATCAGGGTTGGCGACCCGACGAGGCCGAAGGTCGGGGCACCGAGGAAGCCGATCGGTCGGCCCGGTTCGCCGGAGAGAGTGATCGCCGCCTCGGCGAGGCGGCGATCCTTGACCGCGAGGCTGGCGCCGAAACGCGTGCCTTGCCGCAGAGGAGCGGCCGCAGGATGGTCGAGATCGTAGCTGCGTGTCATCCAGATGCTGCCGAACTTCTTGGGCCAACCCTGCATCCAGCCTCGCACCATGGACACGTCCTGGTCGACGTAGATGAAGGGGCAGTAGAGCGCCGGACTGCCCGCACGCTCCGCCTCGATGAGGACGATGAACTCCTTGTACTGGGCGTAGACCGGATCGAGCAGCTCCGATCCGTCGGTCGTCGCCTGCCATTCGCAAACATGGGCGGCGGCACGCCCCGTGGCCCTGCCGAACCCCTCCGGCAGCAGGCTCGCGGCGCTGGGCGGATCGACGCTGAAGGCGAGGGATATGAGCTGGCCGGCATAGTGCCAGGGCGGCGGCGGTACGAGGGATGAGGTTCCCGAGGGTGTGTAGGGGGGAGTAAAGCCACTGAGCATGAGGAGGTCTCCCATCGACGTCCTGGTATGCTATTCCTCGGATTGCGGAATTCGATGCCCATTTGAGTGAAGAGCGTGGATTAAATGGGCATGATTTGGCCAGAATTGGCCTATAGAAAGGGCAAGACATGCCTAGAGATCTGGATGTCCTCGACGTCGCTCTCCTGGGGGCGCTGCAGCGCGATGCGCGCCTCACCGTCGCGCAGCTCGCGGAGAAGGTCAATCTTTCTACGTCGCCGACGTGGCGCCGGGTGAAGCGGCTCGAAGATGAAGGGGTCATCGCCGGGTACCAGGCGGTGCTCGACCGTAGGGCGTTGGGCTGGGGCGTGTTGGCTTTCGTCGCGGTGTCGATCGAGGACCACGGCGATGCTCAGGCGAAGGCCTTTGAACGGGCGGTGGTGGCACTGCCGGAAATCGTCGCCTGCTGGAGCATCGCCGGCAGTTCGGATTTCCTGCTGCAGATCGTGGGACGCGATCTCGATACGTATGCGGAGTTCGCGATGACGACGGTGCGCCGTCTCCCGGGGATCAAGGCCATGCAGACCATCTTTACGCTGAAGGAAGTGAAGCCACCCGCACCCTGGCCGGTTCCGGGTCCGCGTTGAGCGGCTTGCGTTGGTTTTCGCGCGTGGCGCGCACGGGTCGTGCCGTGGGAAGTTCTGAACGAACGCTGAACGGCCGCGCCTCGCCAATCGACTCCTTCCTCCCCGGGTCCGCGGCCGTACAATAGCGGCATGCGTTCCCTCCGTTTGCTGGCGCTCGGCGCCGCACTTGCCGCGCTCTTCAGCTTGGCCGCCGAGGCCGGCGTGGCGCCGTTCGATCTCGCCGGACCGGATCTCGAGGTCACGGTCAGCCATGGGCACGAGACGCTGCCGATCGCCGAGGTGCCCAATCTCGCGGTCGGCGACCGGCTGTGGATCCGTGCGGATCTGCCCTCCACAGAGTCGGAGCACTACCTGCTCATCGTGGCGTTCCTCCGAGGGGCGACCAACCCGCCACCCAGGAGCTGGTTCCACGAGTGCACGACCTGGAAGGGACGCTGTGCCGGGAAGGGCATGACGCTCTCGGTTCCCTCGGGAGCGGAGCAGGTACTCGTCTTCCTCGCTCCTGAGACCGGCGGCGACTTCAAGACGCTCGTCGGCGCAGTTCGCGGCCGTCCCGGGGCATTCGTGCGCACCTCCCAGGACCTGAATCAGGCGACCCTCGACATCGCGCGCCTCGACCGCTATCTGCGCGTGATCCAGCGCCTCGATGCGAGCGCGCCTCAGAAGCTCGGCACGGCGGCGCCCAAGCTCGCACGCAGCCTTGCGATCAAGGTGAATGCGAAGTGTCTGGAACGCATCCCGGAGCTGCAGGCACCCTGTCTCATGCAGGGCGGACAGTCGCTCATCCTCAATGATGGTCACAGCACCTCGATCGTCGAGGCGCTCACCTCGGGGCCGGCCACGGATCTTGCTATGGAGGCGAGTTACACGCCGAAGCTGAGCTACGGCTACTACAGCCCATACATCGCCTCGGTGCTCGACATCGCGCGTATCTTCAGCTCCTTCACCACCGCGCATTACCAGTACATTCCGGCGCTCGCGGCTCAGCACGGGGAGGTGATGTCGCTCACGCTCAACACGCCGCCCTCGTTTCACGATCCGAAGTCGGTGCTCGTGACGGCGCTGCCGGCCGTGGAGGCCACCCAGCTCCCGCCGCTGCACGTCGTCGATCCCAAGGAATCCTACTGCGTGCGCAAGACGCCGCTCGTGTTGCATGTGGAAGGGGCGCCGCTCGCCTTCTCCACGGACTATGCCCACGACATGAAGCTCCGCCTGACCGCAGCCAGCGGCAGGACGACGGAGCTGCCCGCCCGGGCGGACCCGGAGCGGGGAGGCTTCGTGGTCGACACCGGGGCCATGGGCAAGGTCCCCTTGGGCAACACCGTGCGCGGTGTCCTGCACGGCGACTGGGGCTTTGCCCCTTACGAGGGTCCCGGCTTCCAGCTCGAGAATGCGCGCGCCGACGCCTGGTCGCTCGCGACGCCGGATGAATCCGCGCAGATCGTGGGGCGTGAGGACACCATCGAGCTCAAGGCACACAGCGTGAGCTGCCTCGACGATATCACCGTGCGCGATGCGGCCGGCGATGCGCTCGAGGCGCAATGGAAGGCGGTGCATCCAAACGAGGTGCAGGTCCGGCTGCCCCTGCAGCACGTGCAGCCCGGCCCGCTGACGGTGGTGATCAAACAGTTTGGCTCGAGTCCGCCGCAGACGGTATCGCTCGAAGCGTATCCCCAGGCGGCGAGTCTCGACAGCTTCACGCTCCATGCCGGCGACAGCCAGGGGGTTCTCACCGGCGGCCGCCTCGATGAGGTGGCCGGCTTCGCGATCGACGGGGTCGCCTTCGTCCCCGGGACCCTCGTGACGCGGCAGGGAGTGGATCAGCTCACCCTGACCGCAGTGAACCCTCAGGCCGCGGCGCAACTGAAGCAGGGGGCGGCGGGTCTTGCCCGCGTCACGCTCAAGGATGGCCGCGTGCTGAAGCTCGACACCGTGGTGGCCGCGCCTCGTCCGAGCGTGATGCTCATCGCCAAGAGCGTGTATCCCTCACTCTCGGGCAAGCGCAGTCATATCGTACTGAGCAACGACAACGAATTGCCCCAGGATGCGCGCCTCACGTTCTCGGTGCGCGCCGAGTGGCCCATCGCCTTCGATCGCGAAGAGTCGATAGAGGTGGCCACTGCCGACGGTGCCTACTCCACGACGCTCAGCCAGACGAACGGCGGCATCATGCTGGAAACCCGGCGAGTCGCCATCGTGACGCTGGATCCGGCCCGGGCGTTTGGTCCCTCGGCCTTCGGTCCACTGCAGTTTCGGGTCATCGATCGCGGCGTGACGGGCGCCTGGCAGCCGCTCGCGACCCTGGTGCGCCTGCCGCGCCTGCGCAAGCTCGTCTGTCCGGCCACCCCCAAGCTCGCCTGCAAGCTCTCGGGTTCCGATCTCTTTCTGGTCGAGGCGGTCGGCACGGACCCCACGCTGCGCAACGCCGTCGAGGTTCCCGACGGCTTTCCCGGATACGCGCTCCCGGTGCCGCATCCGAAGGACGGCGATCTCTACGTGAAGCTCCGGGACGATCCCTCGGTGATCAACATCGCTTCCATCGCCGAGCGGCAGCTCCCGCCCAGTCCGCACGCGAGCGCAAACCCTGCGGTCTCTGATGCGGTCGCGAAGACCTCTGCCCCTAAGAAGCACAAGCGGTCATCCCCCCAGCCCGCCGATGCACCTGCCGCTGAACAGGCTGCGAGCGCAAGCAAGGCGGCGGCAGCGGATGTGGCGCCGGGCAAGGCGGCGGCGAGCAGCACGGCGAGCACTGATCCGATGAGCAACGCAGCGCCTGGAGCGCAGGCACCGAGGGCAGGGGGCCCAGCGCGAGCGGCGACATCCTCGAACGCGTCGGGTGCTCAGACGGCAGCGGACCCTGCGCCACCGCAGAAGCCTGCCACGGCCAAATCCACCACGACGAAGCCCGCCGCAGGGCAATCCGCGCCAACACCTGCCGCATCTTCCCCACCGCACTCGAGTTGAGTGTGTCTAGAGCGCGTGCGGTGCGCGCCCGGTGAACTCGAACGCCCGGTGATGGCCGGCCGGGCAGGGCTCCGCATCGCGCCTCGTCAATGCCGCGAGAGCCCTGCGCGGTCACGGCGATAAGCGCCTGCCGCAAGGCGTCCTCGGCAATGGCTCGACACTCCACGCCAGACCCTTCCTAGTCGGACCGGTTCGGCGGCCCTCGACTTCGGCCGGCCGATCTCGCCGCGAACCCGCGTGGTCTCGGATGCGCCCCTTGACGCTGCGCGCTCCATCATGGAAAAATATTCCATCTTGTGTAAGTAAATTCCATATTCGCCGGCGGCATCCCGCCCGGGACACTCGCCGGCATCACGAGGGGGCGTAGCGACGATGACCATCGAAACAGATTGCTCGGCCTCAGGCGCGAGCCCGGCGCACTCTCTCCCGCCCCGGTCGATGAATGGCGCTCCACGCGGCAGCGCTGCGGTTCCAGCTTGCGGGGCGCACGGCCTTGCGCACTTGCGGACGGCGCTCGCACGCTGGCCGGTGTCGATGGGCATGGTGGCCTTTCTGTGCGTGATGGGGGCCGCTTCCGCGCCAGCGCTCGCCGGCCCGCCCCGGCTCGCCGCCACGCCGCCGATGGGCTGGAACGACTGGGCCCATTACCAGTGCGATTTCACCGCCCGCACCATCCTCGCGAATGCGCGCGAGCTAGTGAGGAGCGGGCTTGCGGCGCGTGGCTATGACACGGTGACCATCGATGACTGCTGGATGCTCAAGACCCGGGACCGCCACGGCAATCTGCAGCCCGATCCGGCGCGCTTCCCGCACGGCATGCGTCCGGTGGCTCATGCGATCCACGCACTCGGCCTGAAGTTCGGGATCTACGAGGATGCCGGCTACGCGACCTGCGGTGGTTTCGCCGGCAGCGGCGTGCCGCAAGGCGGCGGGCGGCCGCACTTCCTCGCGGACGCAAAGCTGTTCGCCTCCTGGGGCGTCGATTACCTGAAACTCGACGGGTGCAACGTATACGCCGCAAAGGGTGAGTCGCAGAACGCCGCGTACCGGGCCGCCTATCGTGCCGAGCACCTTGCGCTTGAGCGCGTGGGGCGACCGATCGTCTTCTCGGAGTCTGCGCCGGCGTATTTTCAAGGCACGCCGGACTGGTACGACGTGCTCAGCTGGGTCCGCGGCTACGGCCAGCTCTGGCGCGAGGGATCGGACATCGAGATCTTCGATCGCAAGGATCCGGACCGATCCCGGTTCGCAAGCGTGATGTGGAATTACGAATACAACCTGCAGCTCGGCCGCTTCCAGACGCCGGGCAACTGGAATGACTCTGACTTCATCATCGGCGGCGACCGCGGCGTGACGCTTGCGGAGTCGCGCTCGCAGCTGTCGCTCTGGGCGATGATGTCCGCACCGCTCATTCTCAGCTCGAATTTGGACAAGCTCTCGCGGGCGGCGCTCGCGATCCTCGGCAACCGGGCAGTGATCGGCGTCGACCAGGACGCCCTCGGCCGCATGGCGACGCTCGTCCGCCGAGACGCTTCGCACGATGTGCTGATGAAGCCACTCACGGGAGGGCGCTTTGCGGTTGCGGTACTGAACCGCAGTCCCGGGAGGCTGCGCATCGGACTGAGCCCACGCGAGCTCGGATTCCGGGGCGGCGCGTGCCGGTTCGAGACGCACGAGCTTTGGACGAATGCGCGAAATCGAGCGCTATCCACGCTGCGCGCCACGATCGCGGCCCATGACACCGCGATGTGGACGATCCGGCCTGATGCCAGGTGCGGCGTTCCGGCTGAAATCGGAACGATCACCCGGATCCTGCCCGATGTGCCGCGCGGCCATCGCGATGCCGAGAGCTACACGCTGTGCCTCGCGACTCCCGGAAAAGTGGAGCGTTGCGCCGGTACCCGGAAAGAGGCATGGACCCTGGGACCCACTGATACGTTGCGGGCCGCGGGCGAGTGCCTCGCGCAGTCCGGCGACCGCGCAGTCGTTCAGGCCTGCGGCGCCAGCCTGAGCGATCGCTGGCGTTACACGGTGCTCGGCAACCTGATCAATGAAGGGAGCCAACGGTGCCTGACGGGGCTCAGGAGCGGAACGACCACGGTCGTGGCCTGCCAGCACAACGCGGCCTCGCAGATCTGGAGTCTTCCGGGCGGCGGGATGGCCCGGGAGGTTGATGCGCCCCGGATGGCCCTGGGCGCTCACCCGATGCCGGGCGCCGGGAGGCGGTGATGACGCGCGCCGCCCCGGGCGCCGGAGCCGATCGGCGCGCGCTCGCGCTGATGGCTGGCCTGTTTGCCCTATTCGGGTGCGTCACCTGGCTCAATGGCGTACTGATACCGTTCCTGAAGCTGGTCTGTCACCTCGACACCGTCGAGGCGCTGCTTGTCACCTTCGCCTTCTACATCGCCTACTTCGTCATGGCGATACCCTCGGCGCGGGTGCTTGCCGTCACGGGATACAAGCGCGGCATGGCGCTCGGGCTCGGCGTGATGGCGGCGGGTACCGTGCTGTTCCTGCCGGCGGCGCTGCTGCGCTCATACGCTCTTTTCCTCATGGGGCTGTTCGTACAGGGCACGGGCCTGTGTCTGCTGCAGACGGCGGCCAACCCATACGTCATCATTCTCGGGCCGCACGAGAGCGCCGCGCGCCGGGTGTCGATCATGGGGGTATGCAACAAGCTCGCCGGGGCCATCAGTCCCATGCTGCTCGGCGCGCTGGTGTTCGCCGGGTTCGACCGCATCTCGCAGGCAGCGCAAGGAACATTGAGCGCCGCGGCGCTCGATGGGCTCGCACACCGGCTCATCGCGCCCTATGTGGCGATGGCGGTGGTGCTCGTGGCGCTCGCCATCGGCATCGGGCGCTCGAGCCTGCCGGAGCCTCGGGAGCCTGATGACGGCACCGGGGAGGCGTTTCGCTGGCTGCGCCACCCGCTGTTGCTCTTTGGGTTCTGGGCGCTCTTTTTCGAGATGGCCGTAGAGGTCATCGCGGGCGACACCATCGTCCTTTACGGGCAGGCGCTGCACTTTCCGATCGAGACCGCCCGATTCTTCGCGAGTCTCACGCTCGGAACCATGGTGCTCGGATACTTGCTCGGCATCGCACTGATCCCCAGGCGTCTCACTCAGGAGCGGGCGTTGGCGCTGTCGGCCGCGATCGGCATCGTCCTCACGCTTGCGATCGCCGTGACCCACGGCATGGCGAGCGTCCTGTTCGTCGCCTCGCTCGGGTTCGCGAACGCAGTCCTGTGGCCGGCGATCTTTCCCATCGCGCTCACCGGCCTCGGTGAGCACACCAAGACGGGCGCGGCCATCATGATCATGGCGATCGCCGGCGGCGCGGTGGTGCCGCCGTGCTACGGGCTTCTCGCCCGCATGGTGGGAAACCAGATGGCGTACCTGGCGCTGGTGCCCATGTATGCGCTCATCCTGAGTTATGCTCTGTTCGCGCGCAAACGCCTACACCTCACACGCGCGATGGCAGGAGCTGACGTATGAGCCGCACTACCCGACGCAACGATTCCGGAACGAACACCGCTCAACCAGCGACCGTACCGGCTTCCCAGGCGATTGCGACAGATCTGCTCGGCCGAATTCGCGCCGACATCGGGCACATCTCCAAAGCGTTTGGGCGCATCGCCAACTACCTGGTCGCCGATCCGGACTCGTTCATGCACGCGCCGCTGCGCACCATCGCTGTGGGCGCCGGGGTCAGCGAGCCGAGCATCGTCCGCTACTGCAAACATTATGGCTGCAAGGGCGTGCCGGAGTTTCGCATCGAGCTCGCGAAGTCCCTGGCCCGCGAGCTGCCGGAGTTCCGCCTGAATCTGATCGCGCCGAACGTCTCGGATCGCGAACAGGTGAATGTCATCAAGAAGCGCTCCATCGCGCGTTACGCGGCGAGCCTGGTCGAGCGCGAGCGCTCCATCATCATCGATTCCGGCTCGACGCTGCGCATGTTCGCCTCACAGCTCGGGGATACGCGCGGCCTCTCGATCCTCACCGCCGACCTCGAGATCGTCAACCTGCTGAGTCACTACAAGCAGCACGAGGTGATCGTGCCGGCGGGCACCGTGCGCTACGACACCATGTCGATCGGCGGACGATTTATCGAGCGTTTCCTGGCCGAGATGCATTTCGACACGTTTTTTCTCGGTGCCGATGCGATCGATCTGCGTCTGGGGTTGAGCACGTTCAAAGAAGAGGAGGCGCAGAAGAATGCCGCGATGATCCGGGCGAGCGACCGGGTGGTGGTGCTCGCGGACTCCTCGAAGTTCGGCACGCCGAGCCTGCATCGCATCTGCGACATCCGCAATGTGCACGTGGTCGTTACTGACACCGATGTCGATCCCGTACTGGTTCAGCGCCTCGAGGATCTCGGTGTGGCGGTGCATTGCGTCGATGCACGCACCGGGCAGAGGGCCGCCGGGCGGCGGCGGGGGAAACAGTGAATTCGGACCAACGACCTTCTGAATCGGGCGAAGACACGCTCGGCGCTCTGCGGACCTCGCAGACCTTTGGCGAGGTGATGCATCAGCCGCACGTGTGGTTGGCCGCAGCCAACGAGCTTCCGGCGGTGGCCGAGGACGTGCGCGGCTGGATCCGGGCGCGAGGCTATGAGGAAGTGTGGTTTTGTGGCGCCGGGACGTCCGCCTTCATCGGCGAATCGCTGAGCGCCTTCCTCAATGAGCGGCAGACGGCGGTACGGTATTTCGCTGTGCCGACGACTGAACTGGTGGCGCATCCGCAGCGGCTGCTGCGTCCCGGAGCGCGGCGACTCGTGGTGTCGTTCGGGCGCAGTGGCGACAGCCCGGAGACCGTGGCCACCCTGGCGTTGCTGGAGCGTGCGGACGCCGGCGGTCTGCACATCACCTGCAACGCCAACGGAGCGTTGGCGCGCTCGGTGGGGCGGCACCAGCGAGCAGTCGTGCTTCCGCCGGAGACCCATGACGCTGGTTTCGCGATGACCTCGAGCTACAGCACGATGCTGCTGTATGCGATGGCCTGTTTTGATACCGCACCCATCGAAGACATCGCGCCAAGGTTGCGCGCCCTGGCGCAGGCCGGGAGCACGCTGCTCGATTCCGTCGCTAAAGTGGCACCCCGACTTCCGGTGCCGCGGCGAGTCGCGTTCCTCGGGGGCGGCGAGCTCGGCGGTGCGGCGCGCGAGAGCGCGCTCAAGGTGCTCGAGCTCACGGCCGGACGGGTTGCGGCCTTCTGGGAGTCGCCCCTCGGGTTCCGGCACGGCCCGAAGTCCCTGGTCGATGAGCACACTCGCATCGTCGTCCTGCTCTCGGGCGATGACGATGCCCGGCGGTACGACGCGGACGTCGTGGCGGAGCTGCGCAGTCAGTACGACCCTGGCCAGGTGATTACGGTCGGGAGTGCGGACAGCGGCGCGGACCTGGTCTTTGCTGCAGCGGCGCCCGGATGGTCGGTGCCCCTTTATGTGCTGCCGGCGCAGCTGCTCGCGGTCACGTGGTCGAGTCAGCTCGGCCTCAATGTCGACAATCCATTCCCGGACGGACATCTCTCCCGTGTCGTGAGCGGCGTGCGCATCTATCCGCCGCCGGCGCCGAGACCCCGTCTGTTCGGCGGTCTCGACGTCGGAGGCAGCAAGATCGAGGCCTGCCTCTTCGATGAGCAGTTTCGGCCGCTCGAGCGGCGGCGTGTCGAGACCGCGTGCGCAAATTACGAGGAGCTCCTCGACTGCATCGTCGGCGAGGCGCGGTGGCTCGATGAGCGAGCGGGCGGTCAGGTCAAGCTCGGGATCGGGCTGCCGGGCCTGGTCGATCACGTGACCGGACGCTCGCTGACCTCGAACCTTCCGGCGACCGGCAAGCCCCTGCGCGAGGATCTCGTGGCGCGCCTCGGGCGCACGGTCGCAATGGCCAACGACTGCAAGTGCTTCGCGCTGTCGGAGGCCAATGGCGGCGCCGGCGAGGGCGCGGAGACGACACTCGGTCTCATCCTCGGCACCGGAGTCGGCGGTGGCGTCGTCCACCGTGGCCGGCTGGTGCTCGGCTACAACGATCTGCCGGGAGAGATCGGCCATCTGGGAGTGCCCGGACACCTGGTGGCCGCCATGGGACTGCCTTTGCTGCCCTGTGGCTGCGGACGTGTCGGCTGTTACGAGACGTTGGTGTCGGGGCCGGGACTGGTGAGATTGGCGGCCCGGCACGGCGTCACTGGCCGCGCGCCGAGCGAGATTGCGCGCCTGGCGAGTGAGGGCGATGAGAGTTCTGCGGTGGTGATGCAGGTGTGGCTGACGCTGCTCGCTGAGCTCATTCACGCGGCGCAGTGCACGATCGACATGGACTGCGTGGTGTTGGGCGGAGGCCTTTCCCGCATTGCCGGGGTGGATCAGTTGCTCGCCAGAACGTACCACACCAACCGGTTTGCGGGGCGCGAGCCGCGGTTCGCCGTGGCGCGTTTCGGAGATGCGAGCGGCACGCGCGGTGCGGCGATGCTGTCGATTCAATCCTGAGGAGCCCGAGGCGGTGCAGATGACGCGGCAGATGTGGAATCTCATCGCGCGCAATCGCGCGGGAAGCGCTGAAGTGCTGCCCTCGGTCTGCTCGACGCAACCGGAGGTGCTCGCCGCAGCGCTGCTGCTCGCGCGTGAGGAGGGCCGGTTGGTGCTCGTCGAGGCGACCAGCAACCAGGTCAATCAATTCGGCGGCTATACCGGCATGCGGCCGGCGGACTTTCGCGAGCGACTGACCTCGCTCGCCGCGCGCCTCGGGGTCGATCGCGACCTGGTGCTGCTCGGCGGCGATCATCTGGGTCCTCAGGTCTGGCGCCGGGAGGGTGCCTTGGTGGCGCTCGAGCGCACGCGCGAGATGGTTCGCGAATACGTGCGTGCCGGATTTTGCAAGATTCATCTGGATTGCTCGGAGCCCTGCGCGGACGATCCCAGATCCCTGCCGCCGGCGCTGTGCGCAGTGCGCGCCGCCGACCTCGCGGCCGAATGCGAGAGGGCTGCGCCGCACGCCGCGGAGCTGGCTTACGTGATTGGAACGGAGGTGCCCCGCCCGGGGGGCGCGCTGGAGGAGGAAGACGTGCTGCGGCCGACTCGCGTGCAGGATGCCGTCGAGGTCATCGAGTTGCACCGGGAATCCTTCGCCCGCGCGGCGCCGGAGGCTTGGGAACGCGTTGCGGCGCTCGTGGTGCAGCCGGGCGTGGAGTTCTCTCCCGCGCAGGTCATTCATTTCGATAAGGCCGCGGCGCAGGGATTGACCCAGGCGCTGAACGACTATCCCCGCCTGTGCTTCGAGGCGCACTCGACTGATTACCAGCGGTCCGAGGCTCTCTCGGCCTTGGGCGCTGCCCACTTTGCGATCTTGAAGGTGGGGCCAGCGTTGACGGATGCCTATCGGCGCGCGTTGTATCGGCTCGATGAGGCGAGTGTGGCGCTCGGGACCCGAGCCGAAGGGAGCGCGGTGCGCGAGGTGATGGAGAGCCTGATGCTGGCCGAGCCCGATCACTGGCGCGAGCACTACCGCGGCACGCCGGGCGAGGAGAGTCGGTTGCGGCACCACAGCTTTGCCGATCGGGTGCGCTATTACTGGCCCAAGGAACCGGCGCGCCGGGCCGTGCAGGCGCTCTACGAGCGCATCGACGCTCTGGCGCCGCCGCCCTATGTGCTGCGCGATTTCTTCGGGGAGTCGTTGATCGAGCGGGCCGAGGGACTGCGAGCGGCTGCGGGCGGTCTCGCGCGCTCGCTGGTGCTCTCGGGGATTCAAGAGGTGCTGCGGCCATACTTCCGGACGAGTCGCCCGTGAGCACTCTGGACGCCACGGCGCCCGAGGGGCCGCCGGAGTCCGGTCCCTGGTGGCTGCGGCCGGCACGGCTCTTCGATGGAGAGCGGATGCGCAATGCCGTCGCGCTGCGGATCGAGGCGGGACGCATCACATCGGTCGTGGATGCCGCCCAGGTGCCGGCACGCGCGATTTGCTGGCGCACCGACTGTCTCGCGGCGCCGGCCTTCGTGGATCTGCAGGTCAATGGCGGCGGTGGCGTGCTGTTCAGCAACGATCCTACCCCTCAGGCGTTGTTCGCCATCGCCGCCGCCCACCGCGAGGGAGGCACCGGAGCCTGGATGCCGACGCTCCTTACGACAGCGCCGGAGGTCATGACACGCGCCGTGGACGCGGTGATTGCCGTCCATGGCCGCCATGGCGTGGCCGGCATGCACATCGAGGGGCCGCACATCAGCCCGGACCATCGGGGTGCGCACTCGCTCGAGTACATCCGGCCCTACGATGCGCACACCCGAGATCTCGTGCGCCGGTTGCGTGAGCGGCGCATCCCTGTGATCGTGACGCTTGCGCCCGAGCGCCTGCCGCCGGGCGCCCTGCGCGAGCTGGTGACGCTTGGCGCGCGCGTCTCGCTCGGACACAGCGGCGCCACCGAGGCGCAGGCACGCCGCGCGCTGCAGGAGGGCGCCAGCCTGTTCACGCACCTCTTCAACGGCATGCCGCCGCTGCAG
Source organism: Gammaproteobacteria bacterium (assembly GCA_027452045.1). Lineage (GTDB taxonomy): Bacteria > Pseudomonadota > Gammaproteobacteria > Steroidobacterales > Steroidobacteraceae > 13-2-20CM-66-19. Next base: position 219 of record DAIDHH010000025.1, on the reverse strand, counting down.
ACCAAGCGGGTGGGGATGGCCGGGGCGGCACTCGACAGCGACGCCTGGTGCGGCGTGATCGCCGACGGCTGGCACGTGGATGACACCATGTTGCGCCTCGCGGTACGTGCCAAGCGAGAGCATGGGGCGCTTTTTGCGGTGACCGATGCGATGCCGACCGTGCACGGGCCGCCACGGTTCGAGCTGTACGGCGCGCCCATTCAATTGCGCGACGGCAAG
>DAIDHH010000024.1 GCA_027452045.1 Gammaproteobacteria bacterium | reverse complement strand
GAACAGCCAGAGCGGCCTCGACCCGAAAGTGGCGCTGTCCTACCAGGCGAGCCAGTCGACGCTCCTGTACGTATCGGCCGCGAAGGGCTTCCGCGCGGGCAATGCGCAGGCCTACGCGCCCTTCTGCGCCGAGCCTAATCTCCCGGTCACCGACATCACCCAGCTGCGCTCGGACACCCTGTGGACGTACGAGGCGGGCGCCAAGGTCCAGCTCTCGAACCCGGGACTGCTGATCACGGCGGATGGCTTCCACATAGACTGGAAGAACATTCAGCAGCAGGTGGCGCTGCCGTGCGGCGCTTACTTCGACATCAACGGCGGGGAGGCCAAGATCAATGGCGCCGAGTTCCAGGCCATGGGCTATCTCGTGCCGCGGCTGCAGGTGCGCCTCGGTGTTGGGTACGAGAAGACCGATCTCACCGACCCCGGCGCCCTCAGTCTGGTCGGGCTCACCCGGGGCTCGCGCCTGATGGGGGTCCCGGCCTGGACCGCCTCGGCCGGCGCGGTCTACCGCCGCCCGATCACCACCCGGGTGAGCGGTTTCCTGTCCGCCGACTACAGCTACACCGGCAACAGCCAGTCGGATCTGAATGGCGGCGGCGGCCTGATCGCCACGCGCCCGAGTTTCTCGCTGGTGAATGCGCGTCTCGGGATCGACTGGGGACAGTCCGAGCTGTCGCTGAACGGCACCAACCTCGGCAACGCCAAGCCCAACCTGGGCGACATCGGCTACGTCGGCTACGCGCAGCTCGATGCCGCCCAGACGGTCATTCCCCAGGTCGCGACGCTCCGTCCGGCGACCGTGACTCTGGAGTATTCACGATCGTTCTGAGCGCCGCGCGCGCCGTGCAGGCCAGGGACGGCCCGGACCGCGCACGCGAGAGCAAAGGCTTCCATGTCACGCGCCGGGCGTAACGACCGTTTTGGCGCGCGGGCAACATCGGGCACCGCGCTCTGCTGCGCCCTGTGTTGCCTCACCGGGACCGCCCAGGCGGGAACGCTGTTCGTGCGCTCCGGCGCCGCTCCGGGGGGAAATGGCTCGCGGCGCGCGCCATTCGATTCGCTGGCCGCGGTGGAGCGGGCATCGCGCCCCGGGGACGAGATCGTCGTGCTGCCCGCACCGCTCGGTGTGGCGCCCCTGGACGGAGGCATCGCGCTCAAGCCGCATCAGTCCCTCCTCGGTGGCGGGCCACCGGTGAACGGAGCCGTCCGCCCCGGCAAGGCCCCGCGCATCACCAACAGCGACGCGCGCAGCAATTCCGGCGACGCCGTCGTATTGGCCAACGGCGCCGAGGTGAGGAACCTCGTGATCATCCGCTCGTTTCGTGGCGGCATCCATGGGACCAATGTCAGCGGGGTGCGGATTCGCGGCAACGACCTGTCCGCGACCAATACCTCGTGCACCGCCGGCCTGTATGTGTATTTCCCCGGGAACCTGCCGCTTCTCGCCAACGGGTGGGCGGCCATCATGATCGACGAGGACCGGGGAACCGCGCGGCTGTCGATCGAGGACAACCGGATACACGATGGCGCATGCAGCGACGGCATCGACATCCGCGCCACCGGTGACGCCCGGGTCGCAGCGCGAATCAACGGCAACAGGATCACTCGCCTGGCGCAAGGCTCGCAGATGCGTTCCGTGCTTGCCATAGGCCTGCAGACCCGGGGCCACGCGGCTCTCTCCGTCGAATCGGACTACGACGCGGAAACCCGCATCGGCAGTCCCCATGCGGATTGCGAGGGTCTGTTCGCCAATCAGACCGGCGGCTCGCTCACCTGGAGCATCGACCACAACAGGTTCGCGCACGGCATCGGCGGCGGGTCGTGCAACGGCGCGGAATTTTTCACCGACAGCGGAGTCACTACCACGCGCCTGTCCATCAGGCACAGCACCTTTGAGGATGATCCGGGCGATATGATCGAGGAGGACAACGGGGGCGACACGGGCTCGCTCATGAGCCTCACGCTGGTGGATGTGGCGGTGAGCCATACTTCGTTTTCGCAGAGCTTGCCACCGGAGCCGAAATTCACCGATATTCAGTACATGGACAATCTCGGGCGGTGCATGGATCAGTATTCCTGGGGCCACGCGAACGTCAATGAGCTGCGCATCCTCGACAGCCGCTTCGTCCACTGCTACGGCGATGCCATCGGCTCGGACGTGACCGGCGGGACCTACGTGTTCGAGCACGCCGCCGGCGCACTGGCACGCTCCGCCGGCATGGACTTCGGGGATGCCGCCGGGGATTCGGTCTCGATCGACATCGAGAACAGCTCGCTCAAAGACTCGCGTGAGTACCTCCTGCACTTCGCCAATCATGCCGCGATGGCGGACCTCCATGTCAGGATGAAGAACAGCCGGCTGAGCGGGGCGCGAGGGGCTGCGGTGGTGGCATTCGATCAGGACGGATCCACACGCCATGCCACCATCGACCTCGATGGCGACCGCGCGCCGGGCGTCGCCGCCAATTGCATCCTCGGCGGCGCACATCTGGCCGCGGAGGCGAGCGGCTACACGGTGAACGCGCGGTCCGACTGGTGGGGTCGCCCCGAGGGGCCGCTTCCGGGACGCACGTCAGCGACCCGCGGACAATTGCACCTGTCGCCGGTCAGGCGCTCGCCGCCGCCGCGCTGCGCGCCCGGCCGATGACGCTCCGGATCGTCCTTACCCTGCCGTGTGCTTGCGGCTGCCTGCCGCAGGCGCTGACATCTGGCGCCGCCGCACGGGAACTGCCTCCGGGCCGCTCTGCCTGGCCCACAGTTCGATCAGCCGCAGCTGCAGTTGCAGCTGGCCCGTCTGCTTCTCGGGTGGCCAGTCCCCCGGACTCGCCACCGCGCTCGCGGTCAGTCCGTTGATGAAGGTCACCACCGACCTCAGGACCTGGTCGCGCGTGTCGGCCGGCCAGCTCGCCCACTGCGGCCAGCTCTGCGCCAGGCAGCGTTCGAAGAGGCGCATGTATTCCCGATGCAACCAGGCGTTGATCCGCTTCAGGCGCTTGTCCGCGAGGACCTGCCCCCAGAAGGCGGTCCAGAAGGCGCATTCCGTGAAACGGGTCTCGTCGACGGGCAACGCCTCCGTGAGCAGGGCGAGAAGGTCCGGCTGCTCAGCCGCCTCGGCCTGCCGGGTGAGGCGCTCCTCGATCCGACGCAGAATGAGGCGCAGCGCGGCGACGATGATGTCCTGCTTGGTGTCGAAATAATGGGCCACCATGCCGGTGGTGTACCCCGCCTCGCGCGCGATGCGCACGATAGTGGTCTGTTCGAAGCCGTACTTGGCCACGACGCGGCACGCGACCAGGGCGATCTGGTCGCGCCGCTCGGCATGATCGACGATCTTGGGCATGACTCTAGCGCCCTCCCAGGCATTATTTGCCTGGGAAGACTACAGGACGGCCGGCCTGAGCGGGAGACGGCAGACCGGCGTGAGCCGCACGCAGACCATCGAGCTTGGCGCGCACCGTGGCGTCCATGGGCGCAGAGGCGCCTTCAGCGGGGCAGGCATACTCGTAGCGCTGCTCACCGGTGGCGATCAGCCGTCCGTCGTTGCGCCGCTTGAGGGTGTGGAACAGATGGGCGCCGTTGTCATCGACTCCGAGCACCTGGGTGGTCACGCAAATCCCCTCGAGCGCGCCCGCCGGCGCATGATGGATCACGTGGCTCTCGACCGGGAAGAAGAACGCCCGCCCTGCCCCTCGATGGGCGCTCACCCCGGCGAGGCGGAACACTGCTTCGGCGGCGTCCCCGAAGACCTGCAGGCAGCGCGATTCGGCCATGCGCCCGTTGTGATCGATCCACTCGGGGCGGATCTCGGTTTCGAGCGCCTTGAGGGGCTGCGCGGATCGCCCACCGCCTCCCGCGGCGGCCTCGAGCGCCGCGGCGCTCTCGGCATACAAGCGCTCCTCCAGGGCGCGCAGCGTCGAGCCCGCGCCGATGTCGAACTGCCTGAGCACCTGCTGGATGGCCACGAGGTAATCATCCCGCAGCCGCTCGAGCTCGCGGATCGAGCGTCCGGCCGCCTGGGCCTGGGTCCCCTCGACCATGCGGTCGATGAGCGCTTCGGTGAGCTCCGGCGCCTCGAGCTTGGTCCATGGCCATTTGAGGCACGGCCCGAACTGCCGCAACATGTGGCGCATGCCCGTCTCGCCCCCGGCCAGATGATAGATCAGGTTCGTGCCCATCGCGGCCCAGCGCAGCCCCGGACCGTACACGATGGACTCATCGAGCTCTCCGGTCGTGGCGACGCCGTCATTGACGAGATGCAGGATCTCGCGCCAGAGCGCCTCCTGCAGCCGATCGGTCAGATGGCCGGGCACCTCGCTGCGCACACGCAGCGGATGCATGCCGATGTACGTGTAGAACGCCGCGGCGGCATCGATCGCGCCCTGCGACGTGGCACTGCCGCCCACCAGCTCGACAAGGGGCAGCAGGTACACGGGGTTGAACGGATGGGCTACCAGCAGCCGCTGCGGAAACCGCATATCCCGCTGCAGGTCCGTGGGCATGAGCCCCGAAGTGCTCGAGGCGATCACGACGTCCGCGGGCGCGTGCCGGCTCGCTTCCGCGAGCACACGCTGCTTGAGCTCCAGCTGCTCGGGTATGTTCTCCTGAATGAAATCCACCTGGCGGGCCATCGCCCCGAGGTCGGTCGTGAACGACAGGCGGCCCTTGGCAGGCAAGGGGGCGCTCGTGAGGCGCGCCAGGGCGCTTTCGGCGTTGGTGACCGCACCGCGGATCCATGCCTCCATTTCGGGCTTGACGTCCGCGGCGATCACGTCTATCCCGAAGTGCAGCGCGCGCGCCGCCCAGCCGCCGCCGATCACCCCGGTGCCCAACAAGCCCAGCGTTCTGACACGTCTCATGTTCTCGACCACCTGCTTCACCCTCCCGCCGGCGCCTTGCGGCCGGCGGCGCGATTTTATAATATCTTTCTCATAATATAAACAGGCTGGGCGCATGCCGGGGGCGCCGGAGTAAACGACATGGTCCGCAGCACCTTCCTCGAAAGACGCTCGATCGAGTACGTGCCGCTCGCCGAGCGGCACGGCAAGGTCTGGCATCTCTGGCCCGTGTGGTTCTCGGGCGATGCGCACCTGGCAACCCTCGCGGTCGGCGTGCTCGGCATCGCACTCGGAGGCAACCTGCTGTGGACCGCGGTGGCCGTGGTTCTCGGCTGCGCCCTCGGCACCTTCTTCATGGCGTTCCACTCCGCTCAGGGGCCGCAGCTGGGACTGCCGCAGATGATCCAGTCGCGGCCGCAGTTCGGCTACGTCGGCGCGCTGCTCGTCTGGGCGTTCGCCCTCGTGACCTATATCGGCTACAACTCGTTCAACCAGGTGCTCGCCGTCCAGGCGCTGCATCAGCTCACCGGCTTCGTGTCCGAGAACTCGCCCGCGACCCTGACCGTCTTCGCGGTGCTCGCCGCCGTGATCGCCACTCTCGGCTATGACACCATTCACCTCGCGCAGCGCACCGTGGCCTTTGTCATGATCGCAATCCTCACCGCATTCACGGTGAGCGCCCTGTTCCTGCTCAGGGTCCCGCCGGGCCAGTGGAGCTGGCAAGCCTTTCACCTGACGCCGTTCCTCACGGAACTGATGGCGGCAGCCTCCTACCAACTCACCTGGTCGATTTATGTCTCCGACTACTCGCGTTACCTGCCCCGGGAAGTGAGTATCCGCGCCTCGTTCTGGTGGACCTATCTTGGCGCCTTCGTGGGCGGCGCCTGGATGATGCTGATTGGCAGTATCGCCGCCGCGGTGTTCCCGCAGCTCGATGTCCCGGCGGCCCTCGATCGCGCGGCGAACAGCATCTTCCCGGGCCTCGGCACGCTGCTGCTCCTTGGGGCGCTGCTCGGTCTGCTCACCATCGTGGCGCTGAACTTCTACGGCGCATCGCTCACGCTGCTCAGCGTCTGGGACACGTTCAAGCCGCTCAAGAGCAGCGCCGGCAAGCGCACCGGGAGCCTCATTGCCGCGGCCATCGTCTCCACCGCGATCGCGCTCGACTCCTCGAGCGACTTTCTGCAGCACTTCTCGGACCTGCTGTCCGTGCTGCTCTACCTGTTCACGCCCTGGACCGCGATCAATCTGGTGGATTTCTACCTGGTGCGCAAGGGCCATTACTCGGTGCGCGAGATCTTCAATCCCCATGGCATGTACGGCCGCTGGAACTGGCACGGCCTCATCGCCTACGGGGCCGGCTTTGCCGCCATGATCCCCTTCTTCAGTACCGGACTCTACACCGGGCCCGTTGCCCGCTGGCTCGGCGGGGCGGATCTGTCCATGTTGGTGGGCTTACCGGCATCTGCGGCAATCTATCTGCTCCTCTGCCGCACGATCGACCTCGAGGCCGACGCCCGCGCGGCCGCGGCGGCCGACATCGGCCTCGAGCCGCCGGTCGATGTCGGCGCTCCCGACACGGTGGTGGCGCCATCGGGGCCCGCGGGCCTGCAATCCACCCCGGGTTGAATAGCGCCCGAGACGAGCCACGCCGCGGCCGAATCAGCCGGTTCCCGGGCAGGCGCCGCAGGTTCTCGCACGCCCTGCATTTTGTCTCGTATGTGTTCCCTGAAGAGGTGTCCCACCCGAGTGGCCCTCGCGCACGGCCCGTACCCCATCGCTCCCTACCCAATGCCCACGACAGTCGCGCCCGACGGTGGCCGGCACAAGGCACGCCTACACCGGATTTCTCGTCCGTCTTCTGCCTCGCTGCGTCACGGTATGATTCGCACGCGAGTATGGCGCGCAGCTGTACGCACCTTCGATAGACGGGATCCGAAATGGCAAGAGACCAGCATACACCGAAATTCCGCCGCGCTTCGCCGACGGTGCGCCGCGAGGCCCTTATCGAAGCCACGATTTCCTGTTTGAACAAATTCGGTCACGATGGCGCATCCGCACGGCGCATTGCCGCCGAAGCAGGCGTCTCGGCAGGGCTGATCACACACCATTTCCCAAGCATCTCCGCACTGGTTGCCGCCTCTTACGAATCGCTTGCGATGTCTCTGCTGCGATCGATCCAGCAGCAGACCCGCGAGCCGCAGGCAGGACCGCGCGAGCGGCTACGCCGATTCTTCGAGGCGTCGTTTGCGCCCGCGCTTCTCGAGCCCGGCCTCTTCAGCACGTGGCTCGTCTTCTGGAGCATGATTGCGCACGATGCCGCCGTGCGCGAGGTGCAGAACCGCACGTACGGCGCCTACCGGGCCGCGCTCGAATCCCTTCTGAGCCAGCTGCGTGCGGCCGAAGGCGTGCCCGCCTTCCGGCTTAAGCCGGCCGGCATCGCCCTGACGGCCCTCCTCGATGGGCTGTGGATCGAAGCGAGCCTGAATCCGCGCGCCTTCAAGCCCGCAGAGGCTGTGGCGCTTTGCGAGGACTGGACCCACGCGCTGTGCTCCGGCGCCTTTCCGAGCCTGCTCACGGATCGACCGGGGCGTCACGCGCGGCGCTGACGCTCCTTCGTCGCAGCGCATCGAGCTCTGGTTGACGCTCGTTCGAACGCTATTGTACGCTTGTTCAATACGAGCCCCTCCCCCCAGGATGGAGTGCCGCTTCGATGAGACCGCAGCTTCGCGTCGTTCCAGATCACCTCATCGGCCCGATCCTGGATGAGGCCAAGAGGATCCTGGCCGAAATCGGCATCGAGGTCCGAGGCGCTCGGCTGCGAGAGCTGCTGCTCGAGCACGGATTGAAGCTGGCGCGCACCGCCGATGATGCCGAGCGTATTCTCTTTCCGCCGGAGGTCGTGGACCGCGCCATCGAGACGGCCCCGAAGCGCTTTGCACTCTTCGACCGCGATGGCTCTCCCTATACCGAGCTCGGCGGGAACAAAGTGCACTTCGTCCCCGGCTCGAGCGGCCTTCACGTGCTCGACCATCGCACCGGCGAGACCCGTCTCTCGAACACGCGCGACTTCATCGAGTACGTGCGCGTCGCCGATGGCCTGAAGAATCTCGGCTATCTCGCCACCGCCTTCTCCACGAACGACATCGATCCGATGATATCGGACGCGTGGCGCCTCTATCTGCTGCTCACCAATACGCTCAAGCCCATCGTCTCGGGAGCATTCTCCGAGCACGGCGTCGTGCGCATGGCGCAGATGATGCAACTGTTCCGTCGCGACAAGGCCGACCTGGTATCCCGCCCGATGTCGATCTTCACGGTCACCGCAACGGGCTTCTACCGCTACAGCGAGGACTCCTGCCAGAACCTGCTCGACTGCGCCGAATTCGGCATCCCGATCGAGATCGTGCCGGTGACGCTGATGGGTCTCATCGCACCAGTCACGCTGGTGGGCGCGACCGTCATGCACGTCGCCGACGTGTTGGCCGGGCTCACGATGACGCAGATCGTAAAGCCCGGCACCCCGGTGCTCTTCGGCGGCGCCCCGGCCACCTTTCACATGAAGACCGCCATGTCGCCGATGGCGGCCATCGAGACGCTGCACCTGAACGTCGCCTACGTCGAAGTGGCGAAGCATCTCGATCTGCCGACGCAGGGCTACATGGCCCTCAGTGAAGGCAAATTCCTCGATGCGCAGGCGGGCGCCGAGACCTTCGGCGGAGCCCTGCTCGCGGCCGTGAGCGGGGTCAATTCCGTCTCCGGCCCCGGCATGCTCGACTACGTCCTCACCTTCAGCCTCGGCAAGCTGGTCTTCGACGACGAGCTGTGCGGGCAGGCGCTGCATTTCTGCCGGGATTTCGAGGTGCAGGAGGACCTGCCGACCCGCGACCTGGTGCGGCAGTTGCTGCACGAGAAGCACCTGCTCACCGCCGAGCACACCCTGAAGCATTGGCCGCGCGAGCTCTATCTGCCGGGCATGGTGTTCGACCGGATCAACCGGGAAACGTGGCTCCAGGGAGGCGGCATGACCCTCGATCAACGGGTACGCGAGGAAGTGGAGCGACTGCTCGGCGCCTATGCCTCACCGCCCCTCGACCCGAGGATCGATGAGGAGATGCTCCGGATCATCAAGGGCGGGATGTCGCGCGATGAGCCCCTGCCCGAAACGCTGCCGAGAGTGGAGCAGCCGGGCGTGGCCCCTCGCGCGCGCGAGGGCCGACGCTCGAGGCGCGAGCGGCGCTGACGAATGCGTCGTCGAAGGTCTGCGCATACTCGTCCGCACCTTCCACCGCCACCAGGCGCCCATCGATCAGCAACCGCTCGAGCATGTTACTCTCCCCCGCGGGTCTTGCCGCGCTTCTCGGGCATCTCATATTATTATATCTATAATATTTAACGCACGGGGTTTCATGCCATGACCGAGGACGCGATGGCGCGCCTGCTGGCGCCGCGCAGCATCGCGCTCTGCGGCGGCGTCTGGGCGGATGCCGCGGCGGCGGCATGCCGCACAGTGGGATTTCGCGGCCCGGTGTGGCGAGTGCATCCGAACCGGCCATCGAGCGCCGGGCAGCGCTATTACCGCTCGATCGAGGAGCTGCCCGAGGCGCCGGATGCGACATTCGTCGCGGCGCCGGCGCGCGAGGCGCCCGGAATCGCCGCTGCGCTGGCGCGCCGCGCGGGCGGCGGATTCGTGTGTTTCGCCTCGGGCTTTGCCGAGACCGGCACACCCGAGGGAACGCGCCTCGCCGCGGAGCTCGCCGCCGCGGCGGGAGAGTTGCCGTATCTCGGCCCGAACTGTTACGGCTTCATCAACTTCTTCGATCGCGCCGCGCTCTGGCCGGATCAGCTGGTCGGCACCCCACCGGAGCGCGGTGTGGCGCTCATCTGCCAAAGCGGCACGATCGCGCTCAATCTGCTGTTCAACCGCCGCTCGCTTCCCCTCGGCTACGTGCTCACGGTCGGCAACCAGGAACGGATTGCCGTCGAGGATCTCATCGAGCGGCTTGCCGCGGATGACCGCGTCACCGCGTTCGGCCTGTATGTCGAGGGCGTGAAGGACGCCGAGCGCTTCGCGCGCGCGGCGGACAGCGCCAGGGCCGCAGGCAAGCCGATTGCGCTCGTGAAGGCAGGACGCACAGTCGCGGCGGCGCGCACCGTGCACAGCCACACCGGTTCGCTCGCTGGGGCCGACGCCGCCTTTGACGCGTTCTGCAGGCAGAGCGGCATTGCGCGGTGCGATACGCTGGCAACGCTGTGCGAGACGCTCAAGCTGTTTCACGTCGGCGGACCGCTTCCCGGACGCAGCGTGTTGCTGATGGGCGCTTCGGGCGGCGACATGGCGATGGCCGCCGACACGGCCCGGGGGCTCGATCTCGCCTTTCCACCCTTTCCAGCCGGGCCTGCGGCTCGGCTGAGTACGCTGCTCGGGGAGCGGGTCACACTCTCCAACCCTTTTGATTTCCACACGCACATCTGGTTCGACCGGCCGCGGCTCCATGCCCTGTTCACGGAGGTACGCCACTCCGGCTACGACGCCGTTGGACTGGTGGTCGACTGTCCGCCGGCCGAGGAGGCCGATCCGCAGAGTTATCTCGCGGTCATCGAGCAGTTTCAGGCCTCCGGTGGCGAGGGTGCAGGCCGGGCAGCACTCATCAGCTCGCTCCCCGAATCGCTTCCCCAGGAGGTGCGCACCCGGTGCCTCGCGTGCGCCATGGCACCGCTACAGGGCCAGCGCGAAGCGCTCGAGGCCCTCGCTGGGGCGGCGGCTGTCGGCGAAGCCTGGCGGCGCGGCAGCCGGGTGGAGCTGCTGCGGCCACGGCGCAGGCCGCAGCCTGATCCGGCCGCCGGCGAGCCGGCGGCGCGCACGCTGCCCGAATACGAAGGCAAGGCGGCGCTCGCGGCTCTGGGGGTGCCCATCCCGGCGTCGCGGCTGGTGCCGCCAGAGGGGGCGGCCGAAGCGGCGGCGGCGATCGGCTTCCCGGTCGTGATCAAGGCCACTGGAGCGGCTCTCGAACACAAATCGGACGTGGGTGGCGTGGCGCTCAACGTGCGCACGCCCGAGGAGGCCGCCGCGGCCGCCAAGCGGTTGTCGCGGCTCTCCGACCGCTTGCTCGTCGAGCAAATGGTCACCGATGGTGTCGCCGAGATCCTGGTCGGCATCAAGGCGGACGCCCAGTTTGGTCAATTGCTCGTGCTCGGCGCGGGCGGCGTCCTCACGGAGCTGCTCAAGGACAGCGCCATCCTGCTGCCGCCCTTCACTTCCGAGGATATCGAGCGTGCACTCGCCGGGCTCGGCGTGGCAAAGCTCCTGGGCGGCTACCGCGGACACCCGCCGGGGGACATTCCGGCGCTTGCCCAAGCCGCCCTTGCGTGCGCACGCTATGCGCAAGACAACGTCGACTGGCTGCTCGAGCTCGACGTCAACCCGATCATCGTTCGCCCCTCGGGCCGTGGCGCCGTCGCGGTGGACGCATTGATCCGCCTGATCGAGGATTACTGAACATGTCGAACATCAGCGAAAGAGACGGCGTCCGCACTGTCACGGACGGCGCGGTCATCGAAGTGTGGATCGATCGGCCCAAGGCGAACGCGATCGATCTTGCCGCCAGCCGGCGCCTGAATGACGTGTTCGGCGCGTTTCGCGACGATCCGAAGCTGCGCATCGCGATCGTCACCGGCGCTGGCGACCGCTTCTTCAGTCCGGGCTGGGACTTGAAGGCCGCGGCCGCGGGTGAACGCTCCGACGAGGACTGGGGGAGCGGTGGGTTCGGCGGACTCAACTACCCGCGCAATCTCGACAAGCCCGTCATCGCGGCGGTCAATGGCATCGCCTGCGGCGGAGGATTCGAGATCGTACTCGGGTGCGACATCATCGTAATGGAAGAGCATGCCCGCTTTGCGCTGCCTGAGATCAATGTCGGCGTGCTGGCGGACGCCGGCACGATCAAGTTGCGGCGCCGCATTCCCTACCACGTCGCAGTCGAGTTCCTGATGACCGGTCGCTGGATGGACGCCACCGAGGCAAAGCATTGGGGGCTCGCGAACCACGTCGTGCCGCGCGGCGAGGGTGTTGCCAAGGCGCGCGAGATCGCGCGCCAGCTCGCCGACGGGCCACCGCTCCTGTTCCCGGCGATCAAGCAGCTCCTGCGCCACACGGAGATGGTCGCGGAGCACCAGGCGTTCGAGCTGCACGACAGCCTGGAGGCCGTTCAGCGCGTCATCCGATCGGAAGACCTCAAAGAGGGAGCGAGCGCGTTCGCCGAGAAGCGCAAGCCCGCCTGGAAGGGTCGCTGAGCGCGCGGCCCGCCCGCTAGCCGCCGAGCGGCCGCAACAAAGCGCGCGAGATGATGTGACGCTGCACTTCGCTCGTGCCGTCCCAGATGCGCTCGATGCGGGCGTCACGCCAGATGCGCTCCAGAGGCAGGTCCGTCATCAGCCCCATGCCCCCATGGATCTGCAGCGCCTCGTCGGCCACCATGGCGAGCATCTCGGTGGCCTTGAGCTTGGCGATCGACATGTCGAGATCCGTTGCGCTGCCTTGGGCGAGCTTCCACGCAGCCTCCAGGGTGAGCAGCTCCGCGGCGCGCAGCTCGACCGCCATGTCGGCCAGCTTGAACGCCACGCCCTGGAATTTGCCGATGGGCTGACCGAACTGCACGCGGTCCACCGCCCATTGCCTGGCGAGCTCGAGCGCCCGCTCCGCCCGTCCCAGGCAGTTGGCCGCCACCTGCAGCCGGGTCGCGCCGAGCCAGGTGTTGGCGACTTCGAAGCCCTTGTGCAGCTCCCCGAGCACCGCCGATTGCGGTACCCGGCAGTCGGTGAACTTCAGGATGCTGTTGGTGTAGCCGCGGTGGGACACGTTGCGGTAGCCCGGCAGCACTTCGAATCCCGGCGTGCCCATGTCGATGAGCAAAGCCGTGATGAGACGGCGCGGGCCGCGAGCGGTGCTCTCTTCCCCGGAGGCGGCGAACAGGATCACGAAATCCGCGTGATCGGCGTGACTGATGAAGTGCTTCGTGCCGTTCAGCACGAAGTCCCCGCCCTTCAGTACCGCGCTCGTCCTCATGCCGCGCAGATCCGAGCCCGCCTCGGGCTCGGTCATGGCGAGGCATTCGGTGCGCTCGCCGCGCACCGTCGGCAGCAGGTACCGCTCGCGCTGCTCTCCCTCGCAGGCGAGCAGAATGTTCGAAGGGCGAGCGACACATGAATAATGAAGCGCGTAGCTCGTGCGTCCGAGCTCCTTCTCGTACAACACCCAGCTCACCGGATCGAGGCCGCCGCCGCCGACCTCCGCCGGCATGTTGGCCGCATAGAGGCCGGCACCGATGGCCTTGGCCTTGAGCTCGCGCCGCAGCTCCTCGCGCAGGCGCCCCGACTCCTCCACCTCCGCCTCGTGAGGGTAGAGCTCCCGGCGCACGAACTCGCCGGTCGTCCTGACGATGAGCTGCTGTTCTTCGTTAAGCGCGAAGTCCATCGGACCTTACCCCCGCCAGGCGCCGGACCGGCGTATTTTATAATGCCGGTAATAATACCCAATAGCGCACCCGACGCCAATGTCCGCGCGCGCCTCCAGGCGGACGATGGGGCGCGGGCAGGGACTCGCGGATCGCAGCGGCTCAGTCCCGCAAGATTGCGCGTGCCCCGTCGGGCAGTTGCCGCGCGCTCGGAGCGTGATCCGAGGCCGCCCCCTAGCGGTAGCCCCGCGCCTGCAGCGTGAACAGCCGCGCGTAGAGGCCATCCAGGCGCATGAGCTGCTCATGGCCGCCCCGCTCGAGGATGCGCCCACGGTCGAGCACCACGATCTGGTCGGCCATGCGCACCGTGGAAAACCGGTGCGAGATGAGGATGGTGATGCGCTCGCGCGCGAGCTGGCTGAAGTGCTCGAACACTTCGGCCTCCGCCTGGGCATCCATCGCCGCGGTGGGCTCATCCAACACCAGTACGTCGGCCCGCGTACGCATGAAAGCCCGGGACAGCGCCACCTTTTGCCACTGTCCGCCGGAGAGCTCCCGTCCGTCCTGGAACCACCTGCCGAGCTGGGTGTGGTAGCCGGCGGGCAGCGTCTTGATGAACTCATCGGCGCGGCCCTTGGCCGCGGCCTCGCGCCAACGCGCCTCGTCCTCGAAGTAGCGGTCATCGCCGGCGCCGATGTTCTCCCCCACCGGCATCTGGTAGCGGGCGAAGTCCTGGAAGATCACCCCGATGCGCTCGCGCAGCGCCCGCTCGTCCCAGTCGGCGAGGTCCTCCCCATCGAGAAGGATGCGCCCGCTGGTCGGGGCGTACAGCCGGGTCAGCAGCTTGATCAGCGTCGTTTTCCCGGAGCCGTTCTCGCCGACCAGCGCCAGGCTCGTTCCGGGCTTCAGGTGCAGCCACACATGCTCGAGCGCCGGCGTTTCCGATCCCGGATATGCAAAGCTCACATCCTCGAAGCGGATGCCGTCCTCGGGGTGCGGGCCGCGCGCCACCCTGCCGGAAGGCGACTCCACGTCCGTCTCCAGGTATTCGTACAGGGTCGACAGGTAGAGATTGTCCTCATACATGCCGCCGACCGTCGACAGGATGGCCGATACGGCCGCCTGGCCCTGGCGGAACAGTGCCAGGTACATGGTCATCTGGCCCAATGTGATGGCGCGCCGGATGGTGCTGAGGGCGATCCAGGCATACGCCGCATAGAGCGTCAGGGTTGCCAGGAGCCCCAGCACGAAGCCCCATATCCCCCGGCGCACGGTGAGTGCGCGGTCGGCCCGGTACAGTCGGCGGAAGATGTCGCGGTAGCGATCGAGCAGCCGCGACCCGAGGCCATAGAGCTTGATTTCCTTGGCGTAGTCTTCCCGCGCGAGCACGGTCTCGAGGTAGCTCTGCATGCGTGTCTCGGGCGAGCGCCAGCGGAACAGCCGAAACGCGTCGCCGGAGAACTTCGCCTCCGCGAGGAACGCGGGAAGGCCCGCGAGCAGCAGCACGGCGACGGCCCACGGGGAGAATCGCGCGAGAAGCACCCCGTAGCTCACCAGCGAAATGAGGTTCTGCGCCAATCCGAAGGTCCGCGTCACCAGGCTGAGCGGCCGGGTCGAGGCCTCCCGACGCGCGCGGGTGAGTTTGTCGTAGAACTCCGAGTCCTCGAACTGGCCGAGCGAGAGCGTCAGCGCCTTCTCGAGGATCATCTCGTTGACCCGTTGCCCGAGCTGCACTCGCAGCAGCGATCGGGACAGCGTCAATCCCCGCTGGGCGGCCGCGATCGCAGCGACGAGCACGCCCTCGAGCACGACGAGCGAGATCACGTGCGATGAGCCCGCTGCAGAGGAGCGAATGGCGGCCACCACCCCGTCGACGATCAGCGAGCCAATGTAGGCCACGGAGGCCGGTAACACACCGGCGACGAGCGTCAGGGCAGCAAACGATACGGTGAGCGCCCGGTTGGTGCTCCACACCAGCTCCATGGCGCGGCGGCTGTAGCGAAACACGCCGAAAAAGCCGCGCAGCGTGAGCGGCTCGGGCTCCGGCGGGGAAAGCGCATCTCGGCGGGCGCGGGCGGCAACGGACATGGATGTTCCAGTGTTGGGGCGGCGTCATCGCTTTCCAAGGGGCGCCAGCCCGGCCCCGAAGTCTCCGCGGCAAGCGCTCTACAGCCCTACTGCCTTAGCCGGCGCCGCCTGAAATCTCCGATGATCTCCCGCGCCGCATTGTGTCCCGGCGCGCCCGTCACGCCCCCGCCCGGGTGCGTGCCGGCACCGCACATGTACAGTCCCCGGAGCGGTCCGCGATAATTGCCATGCCCCAACATCGGGCGCGAGGAGAACATCTGATCAAGACTCAATGCGCCGTGGAAGATGTCTCCACCGATCAGCCCGAAGGTGCGCTCCAGGTCGAGCGGGCTCATGATCTGCCGGCCGAGCACCGCGCGCTTGAAATTGGGCGCATGCGCATTGACCGTGTCGATCATGAGGTCGGCGACGGCCTCGCGATAATCGTCCCATGAGCAGCCGGGCAGCTGCGGCGCGACGTGCTGGCAGAACAGGCTCGCCACGTGCTGCCCAGCCGGTGCCAGGGAATCGTCCAGCGTGGAGGGTATGACCAGTTCGACGATGGGCTGGCGTGACCAGCCGTGGGTGCGAGCATCGAAGTAGGCACGCTCCATGTACGCAAGCGTGGGCGCGAGGATGATGCCCGCGGTGTGATGATCTGCCGGCGCGCGCCCCGGCAGACAGCTGAAGTCCGGCAGCTCCGCGAGCGCCACGTTCATGCGGAACGTGCCCGAGCCGCAGCGCCAGCGCCCGATGCGTTCGCGAAAATCCTGCGGCAGTGCCGCCGGATCCATCAGCTTCTGGTAGAGGAGCTTCGGGTTGACGTTGGCGATCACCGCCGAGGCGCGCACCGTCTCTCCGCTTTCGGTGACCGCACCGACCGCCCTGCCGGACTCCACGATGACCTCGCGCACCGGGCGCGACACACGGATATCGACCCCGCGCTCGGTGCAGCAGCGCGCCATGGCTTGCGTGATGGCGCCCATTCCGCCGATCGCATGTCCCCAGGCACCCTTCTTGCCGTTGACTTCGCCGAACACGTGATGCAGCAGTACGTACGCGCTGCCGGCGGCGTAGGGACTCGCGTAATTGCCGACGATGCCATCGAAGCCATACACGGCCTTGATCGGGTCGCTCTCGAACCAGCCGTCGAGATACTCGCCCGCGGAGCCGGAAAAGAGCGTCAACAGGTCCCGGCGCAGGCTCATGTCGAGACGGCGCAGCCGCTCGCCGACGCGCCCCGCCCGGATGAGCTCCGGCAGCGCCTCGCGCCAGCTCCCCTCCACCACGTTCGGCGGCGTGAGCAGCACGAGTTCGCGCAGCACATCGGCGATGGCATCCAGTCGATCCGCGTAGGCATCGAGTCGCCCGGCGTCGCGCGGGGAGAACTTCGCGACCTCCTCGTGCGTTCTGCCGCCGCCCACCTTGAGGAATCGCCCGTCTTCGGTGGGCAGGAAGTTCGACAGGCGCCGCTCGACGACCTTCAGTCCGTGCCGCTCGAGCTCGAGGTCGCGGATGACCTTGGGATTGAGGAGCGAAACGGTGTAGGAGGCGACGGAATTACGAAATCCGGGATGGAATTCCTCGGTCACCGCGGCGCCGCCCACGACGGCGCGCCCCTCGAGCATGATGACCTTGAGCCCCGCCGCCGCAAGGTATGCGGCGCAGGTAAGGCCATTGTGGCCTGCGCCGATGATGAGCGCGTCGCAGCGCTGCGTGGCGGACATTGAAGGACCCATCCCCCCTCCCCGGCGGCCTAATGGCATCGCTTTAGCTTGGATCCGGGATCATAGGGTGCCCGAGGGGTCCAGGGAACGCCCCGGCAAGCCACAACCCTGAGCCGGCATAAATCTGCTAGACTTCGAAGTCTTTGCCGGCCTCTCATGGCCAGCCTCCCCACGGCACCGTATGAATCAGCCCATCCGCAACATCGCGATCATCGCGCACGTCGATCATGGCAAGACCACGCTGGTCGATTGCCTGCTCAAGCAATCCGGCACGTTCGCAGCCCATGAGAAGCTCGCCGAGCGCATCATGGACTCGAACGACTTGGAGCGCGAGCGCGGCATCACCATCCTCGCGAAGAACTGCGCGATCCAGTACCACGGCACCCGCATCAACGTGGTCGACACCCCCGGGCACGCGGACTTCGGCGGCGAGGTCGAGCGCGTGCTGTCCATGGTGGACGGGGTGCTGCTGGTGGTGGATGCGGTCGAGGGCCCCATGCCGCAGACCCGCTTCGTCACGCGCAAGGCGCTGTCGCTCGGCCTGAAGGCCATCGTGGTCGTCAACAAGGTCGACCGTCCGGGCGCCCGTCCGCACTGGGTCGTCGATCAGACTTTCGAGCTGTTCGACAAGCTCGGCGCGAGCGACGAGCAGCTCGACTTTCCGGTGATCTACGCCTCCGCCCTGCAGGGTTGGGCCGCCAAGGATCACGAGCAGCCCGGATCGGACATGGGGGCGCTCTTCGAGGCGATCCTCGAGCACGTGCCGCCGCCGGCCGCCGAGAGCGAGCGGCCGCTGCAGCTGCAGATCTCCACGCTCGACTACAACAGTTACGTGGGCCGCATCGGCATTGGACGCATCCGCCGCGGCTCGGTCCGTCCCGGGCAAAGCGTTGCGTTGCGCTACGGCGAGGAAGATCGCGGCACCGCCAAGATCGCCCAGGTCCTCACCTTCACCGGCCTGCAGCGTCACACCGTCGAGGAGGCCGGCGCCGGCGACATCGTCGCCGTCACGGGCATCGACGAGGTGAACATCGGGGTGACCGTCTGCGACAGCGAATGCGCCGAGGGCCTGCCTCCCATCCGGGTCGATGAGCCGACGCTCGCCATGCAGTTCCAGGTGAATACCTCGCCGCTCGCCGGCCGGGAAGGCAAGTTCGTCACCAGCCGCCAGCTGCGCGAGCGGCTGCATCGGGAGCTGCAAAGCAATGTGGCGCTGCGGGTCGAAGACACGGACTCCCCGGACATGTTCCGGGTCTGCGGCCGCGGCGAGCTGCACCTCACCATCCTCATCGAGAACATGCGTCGCGAAGGCTACGAGCTCGCGGTGTCGCGCCCGCAGGTGTTGACCAAGGTGGTCAACGGCGAGGTCCATGAACCTTACGAGGCCCTCACCGTCGATGTCGAAGAGACGCACCAGGGCGCTGTGATGGAGGCGCTCGGTCGCCGCCGCGCCGAGATCACCGACATGGTCGTCGATGGCAATGGCCGGGCGCGCCTCGAGTACCGTGTGCCCGCCCGCGGCCTGATCGGCTTCCAGGGGGACTTCATGACCCTCACGCGCGGCACCGGCCTCATGAGCCACATCTTCGACGGCTTCGCGCCGGTCAAGGGCGACATCCCGGACCGCCGCAATGGCGTGCTGGTGAGCAACGAGCACGGCGAGGCGGTCGCGTACGCCCTGTTCAACCTGCAGGAGCGGGGCAGGCTCTTCGTCAGTCCGGGCGAGAAGCTCTACGAGGGCATGATCATCGGCATCCACAGCCGCGACAACGACCTGGTGGTCAACCCGATCAAGACCAAGAAGCTGACCAACATCCGCGCCGCCGGCAAGGACGATGCGATCCTGCTCACGCCGCCGATCGAGCTCACCCTGGAGTACGCGGTGGAGTTCATCTCGGACGACGAGCTGGTCGAGGTCACTCCCGCCTCGATCCGCATCCGCAAGCGCTATCTCACCGAGCAGGAGCGCCGCCGCTCGCAGCGCGATCCGGGCCAGGACTCACAGGCGCTCATCGCCTGAGCCGACCAGGCGCCCGAAACGCCTGACTTCGAGCCCGATTCTCGGGGACTGAACCGACTCTCTTCCCACGCAAGCCGTTGCGACACGGCAACGGTTTGCGCGGGAAGGCGCATTCCTGCTTCCCTCGCTGTGGCGTGAGTTCCGCGTGCGCTTGCAATCCCCAGATGACATCGATATCATTTGGTATCGATGTCAATTCGTGACCAGCGGACTGACATCGATATCTTCAGCGGTATTTCGGGGGGAACCGCCATGCCCATGACAGCCAGGCTCGATTCCGTGGCTGCCCCGCCTTGTGGGGCGCAAAAAACGGCCACCCTTTCAATCCGCTCGCCGAGATTCCTCCGCCGCCCGCGCCCGAGCGCGCGGGTCCGAGCGGCGCTTCAGGTTTGACTTTGCTCAATTTCCAGTTGGGAGGATCTTGCATGAGAATGAAACACCACGAGACGCCCCGTGCTCGCCGCAACGCCGGGCCTCAGGCCAGCGCACCCTTCCCGGCCTCCTTGTCCAGAAGACACGGTGCACGCGAAGACATCGCACAGAGCAGCGTGGCCGCGGTGGTCGCCGGCATCCTCGGCGCAAGCGCAGGTCTTATCGTCCCGCAAGCGCGCGCCCAGACAGCGCCGCCTTCGAACATCTCCGCCCAGAGCTCCCAGACACTTCAGGAGGTCGTGGTGACCGCGACGGCGGTGCGGGTGACCAAGCTGAACGCCAGCTACAACATCGTGGCGGCGGACCGGCAGCTGATCATGCAATCGAATCCGCTGAGCTCGGCGGACATTCTCAAGCTCTCGCCCGGCATCTGGCCGGAATCCTCCGGCGGTGAGACCGGCGCCAACATCGAGGTGGCCGGCTTCCCGGGCGGCGGTGACGCCCCATTCTTCACGAACATGATCGAGGGCATGCCCCTCTATGGCATGCCGTCCCTGTCCTTCATGGACTCAAGCTCCCTCTTCCGGCTCGATGACACCATCCAGCGCGTCGAGATTGTGCAGGGCGGCCCCTCGGCGGTGTTCGGTCCCGGGCAGATGGGCGCCACCGCGAACTACATCCTGCGTACCGGCTCGGCCGACCCGCACGGCGAGGCCAAGGTGACCTACGGGAACGAGGGATTGTGGCGCTTCGACACCTTCTACGGCTTCCCGATCGCCAAGGGCTGGTACGGCAGCGTCGGCGGCTTCTACCGGGTCTCCAAGGGAGTACGTTCCCCGCAGTTCCCGTCCGATGAGGGCGGGCAGTTCACCGGCACGCTCAAGCACGACCTGGACGGTGGCTCGGTGACGTTCTGGACGCGCGTGCTCGATGACAAGAACCAGTTCATCGTGCCGATTCCCGTGGTCGAGGGCGGCAGCCCGAGCAGTCCGACCTTCTCGGCCTATCCGGGTTTCAATCCGCTCACCTCTGCCTACGGCAGTTATGCCAATGAGAACGTCTCCGTGCCGGGCCCCTACGGCTACGTGCCCGCGAGCCTCTCGAACGGACGCGGTGGCCAGCTCTACTACTTCGGCAGCCTCTACGATCAGCACATCGGCGGCTGGACCTTCCACAACGACTTCATATTCGATGGCGGGGGACTGGACACCAATGCGTTCTTCTCGGGCACGAATCCAACGCCCCTGAGCTACTATCTCTATGGTTGCAACATGCCTGAGCCGTCCGGCTACTGCACGGGCATCAGTTCCGGCGAGGGCCTCGACAGCGACGCTGTCCAGGGAGGACCCTACCAGCCCGGCCAGAACATCCAGGCGATCTACTCGACCACGGGGCTCCCGGTACCGCTTGGCCAGGATGTGATCCATCAGGGGTGGTGGTTCATCCAGAAGTCGCTCCAGAACGTCGCCGACGACTTCCACGTGAGCCGCAAGATCTTCAAGGGCGATACGTTGACTGGCGGCATCTATCTGGCGGACTACAGCGACAACGACAAGTGGTCGCTCGGCAACCAGATGCTGATGACCGACACGCCCAATGCCACGCCCATCAATTTGAGCTACGTCCAGGGCGGAAACATCTACTATCTGACCAGCCCGCAGGGCATCAACAGCAATGGCGGATACAACATCGCCGAGCACGGCAATGGCCGCAACATCGCCGGATACTTTTCCGATTCCTACAGGAGGGGTCCTTGGCTGCTCGATTTCGGCGCGCGGCTCGAAAACATCGATGTGCACCAGCGCACCTGCAATCTGAGCAATGCGCAGCTCGGCACGCAGTACGATCTGTACAACAACGCAGTCAGTCAATGCAACGGAACATGGGATTACGAGCACTACGTGCGCACCCGTCCGACATATACGTTCGGCGCGAACTACGACTTCACGAATAACATGAGCGCCTATGTGCGCCTCAACAACGGCTCGCACTATGACGACTTCGACAACGGCATCCGGGGTTCGGGCGGCAGCCACGGCGGTCAATTCGGCCCAACGGAAGTCATCCACAATTACGAGGCTGGCTTCAAATTCGAGAATCACTACCTGTATGTGGATCTGAGCGGCTACCTCAGGAACTTCTACGGCCTGCAGACCACGGCCACAAACGCCCAGGGCATCCCCTTCCAGGGCCAGATCACCTCGTACGGGGCCACCACTCACGGCATCGACTTCAACGGCTACGTGAGACCCTTCGCGGGCGCGACGGTGCGCGTGGTGGGCGACTGGATGGACGGACACTACCGGGACGCGAGCGCCTGCGTGCCGACAGTCAACGGCCTCGGACAGACCTTCTGCGCCAACTACGACGGCGCGCCGCTGCAGCGACAGCCGAAGTTCCAGATCCGCATCACCCCGAGCTACGCGCTGCCGACGAATTGGGGCGATGTAAACATGTGGCTGACCTACGAGCACGTTGGACAGCGCTACGAGGACCAGACAGGGCAGCAACCGCTCGGCACCTACTACATGCTGAGCGGAGGAGTCGTCGCGGACGTCGGCAACGGCTGGGAGTTCGCCGTGCGCGGCACCAACCTCACAAACCAGCTGGCGCTCACGGAAGGCAATGCCCGCCGCGGCGGAGCCGAGGCGGGCATCAACGGAGTCATCCTCGCGCGTCCGTACCCGGGCCGAGAGGTCAACTTCAGCGCCAAGTACTCCTTCTGAGGCGGCAGGCCGTGAATCCCCTCGCGCCACCCCTCGCGCGCACGGGATTCGCGGCGGCGCCGTGGCGGCCATCCTGGCCGCCACGGCGGGCGGGGCGATGAGCAAAGGGCGCACTGGCCGCTGCGCACGGGAAACCGCCGTGCGAAAATCCTCATCGCAGGCGCTTCGCCACTCGAGGTCCCCGTGGCCATCCCGACCCCCCTCCGTGAAGAGATGCAGGGCATCAATGCGCTGCTTCAAACCGGGCAATTCTCCAGCGCGCACCGCAGGCTCGAGGCGGTGGTCGCCGCCCATCCCTCATTCGTCGAGGCGCTGCGGCTGCTCGCCGGCACGAAGCTCGCGCTCGGGGAGCCGCAAGCCGCCGAGGCGCTGTTGCGCCAGGCCCTCGGGATCGATCCGGACTGGACACCGACGCTCACCACATTAGGGGAGCTGCTGCTCTCGAGCGGACGGGGCGCCGAGGCCGAATCCGTGCTGCAGCGCGCGTGCACGGGCGCTCGGCCCGATCCCCGCGCCGCGCACGCGCTGGCACGTTATTACAACGATACCGGACAGCCCGCGCAGGCACTTTCGGCACTCGCTCCATTCCTCCCCCGCGGGAATCGCGATGCCGCCCTCGCATCGCAGCACGTCACGGCACTCATCGCGCTCGGTCGCCTCGCCGAGGCGATCACCGAGTACGGCAATCTCCTCGCGGCGGCTCCGGATGATCCAGCGGCGGCCCAGGCGCTCGCCATCGCCCTGAACGCAGCGGGCCGCCATGGCGAGGCGGGCCGCATCGCTCGGCGCATATTGGCTCGCGGGGTCAGGACGGCCACACTCGCGCACACCCATGCCCGCAGCCTCCTCGCCGAAGGGGATACGAGCGGCGCGGAGACGGCGTGGCGCGAGTGCCTGAAGATGGAGCCGCGCATGATCGAGGCCCACAACGGCCTCGCGCAGCTGATCTGGGTACGCACCGGTGATGTGGCGCAGGCGACCGAGACGCTCGACCGCGCACTCGGAATGTTCGCCAATGACGATGCACTCTGGGCGACCAAGGCGGCAATCCTGCAGGGCGGCGGCAATGCGCGCGGCGCCTACGAGTGCCTCGCTTCCCGGGTGGCGCGCCCGCAGTCCTCACCCGCATTGCTGCTTCGCGCCGCGCTCGCCGCGCTCGAATTCGATCCGGTAACCGCTTTGTCGCTGGTCGAGCGGGCGCTGCGCGTGATGCCGGACAATGCCCCGGCGCGCGCGGTGCGTGCCGCTGCCCGGCTCGGGGTCGGTGATGCCTCTGCCGCGCTCGAGGACTGCGACGCGCTGTTGAGTCGGGATCCGGACGATCAATACCTCATCGCCTTGCGCGCGACCGCCCTGCGTCTGCTCGGTGACGATCGCTATGCGCGGCTCTGCGATTATCCGAATCTCGTGATGGCGCTGCCCATCGAGGTGCCGGCGCCGTGGAGGGATCTGCGGGCATTCCTGGCGGATCTGAAGGCCAGTCTCGAACGGCTGCACGACCCCAACGGGCATGCGCTGCTCTTTCAGTCGCTGCGCGGCGGAACCGAGACCACCCAGGACCTCACGCGCAGTGCGGATCCTGCGATCCGCGCGCTGTTTGCCGCCTTCGCCGAGCCGATCAGGCGCTACCTCGAGCACATTGGCCACGGCGCCGACCCGCTGCGGCGGCGCAACGACGGCCGCTGGCGCTTCAACGGCAGCTGGTCGGTGCGGCTGCGCGATCGCGGCTATCACACGACACACACGCATCCCCGGGGCTGGATTTCCTCGGCATGCTACATCGAGTTGCCCGAGCACATGGCCGATGGCCGCACGGACGAGGGCATCCTCACCTTCGGCAAGCCCGGCATTCTCACCTCGCCCGCGCTCGCGGCCGAACACTCGGTGCGCCCGAGTCCCGGAATGCTCGTGCTGTTTCCGTCGTATTTCTGGCACGGGACGGTGCCGTTTCACGGGCCGCAGACCCGCTTGACCGTGGCGTTCGACGCGGTGCCCGGAGGTTAGGAGCGGTTGCCTGCCGCTGGATTGGCGTTGAAGGCGATGCAGATGCGCGGCGCATCGTCCTCATGGGGCTCCACGTAGTGTTCGAGCCAGCAGGGAAAGAGCACCAGCAGGCCCGTGCTCGGGCGCAGGTGGACATCACCGTGGCCGTTGGCGACACCGCCCTTGATCAAGCCGTGGATCACCCCGGGGCGCGGGTCGCGAAAGACCAGCGCGCCGGAGCCC
>DAIDHH010000023.1 GCA_027452045.1 Gammaproteobacteria bacterium | reverse complement strand
CGGGCGTGCAGATGCTGGTGGTGCCCGGCTCCCAACAGGTCAAGCGCGAGGCCGAGGCCGAAGGGCTCGATCGGGTGTTCCTCGAGGCGGGCGCCGAGTGGCGCGAGTCGGGCTGCTCGATGTGCCTCGGGATGAACGGCGACCTCGTGGCGAGCGGCCACTACGCCGTCAGCACCAGCAACCGCAACTTCGAGGGCCGACAGGGCGTGGGCGCGCGCACGCTGCTGGCAAGTCCGCTCACCGCCGCGGCCTGCGCCGTGCGCGGCCGTGTCACCGACCCGAGGGAGCTCCTGTAATGGAACCGATTCGAACCCTGCGCTCGCGCACCGCGGTGCTCCCGGTGAGCGACATCGACACCGACCAGATCATCCCGGCGCGCTTTCTCACCACCACCACCCGCGAGGGACTCGGCAAGCACCTGTTCGCCGACTGGCGCTACGGCCCGCAGGGCTCCCTTCGAGCGGAGTTCGCGCTGAATCGCCCCGAGGCCGAAGGCTGCGAGATCCTCGTCGCGGGGCATAACTTCGGCTGCGGATCCTCGCGCGAGCACGCGCCCTGGGCGCTCACCGACTACGGCTTTCGCGCCGTGGTGAGCACCCAGATCGCCGACATTTTCCGCAGCAATTCGCTGAAGAATGGCCTGGTGCCGGTCATCGTCGACCCGGCCACGCATCGCTGGCTGCTCGAGCATCCGGGCACGGAGGTGAGCATCGACCTCGAGACCGCGACGCTGCGCCATCCGGCCGGCGAGGCGCGCTTTGCGCTCGAGCCGTTCGCGCGCTACTGCCTGATGAACGGCGTCGATGTGAACCGCGCCGGGTTTCCCGGAGGCTCCATTTCTTGAGAGGATGGAGTCATGGGAAATACGTCGAAGAGATATTCAGCAGAGGTCCAGGAGCGAGCGGTACGCCTGTTCCAGGAGCACGTGCACGAGTACCCCACCCGCTGGGCGGCGATGCAGTCGATTGCCGGGAAGATCGGCTGCACTGCAGAGACGATGCGCTCGTGGGTGGTCAAGGCCGAAGCCGCAGCCGATCCGCGCCGCAATGCCTCTCTGGCCGATCGTGAACGGGTCAAGCAGCTCGAGCGCGAGAACGCCGAGCTGAAGCGTGCCAACGAGATCCTACGCAAGGCGTCCGCGTTTTTTGCCCAGGCGGAGCTCGACCGCCGCGGGAAGTGATGCTCGCGTTCATCGACGCGCATCGAGGCGAGTACGGGGTCGAGCCGATCTGCGAGCAATTGCCGATCGCCCCGTCGACGTATTACGAACACAAGAGCCGACAGGCCGATCCGTCTCGGCTGCCCCCGCGGGTACAGCGCGATGCGGTGATTTCCGGCTCGATCCGCAGGGTCTGGGACAAGAACTTCCGGGTCTACGGAGCTCGCAAGGTCTGGAGACAGCTGCACCGCGAAGGCATTCCTGTAGCACGCTGCACGGTCGAGCGGCTGATGCGCCGAGAAGGCCTGTGCGGCGTGGTACGCGGGCGCAAGAAGCGCACGACCTTCCCGGCGGATGCCGCCCAGAGACCGCTCGATCGCGTCAAGCGGCAGTTCGTAGCGTCCCGGCCCGATGAGCTGTGGATCGCCGATTTCACCTACGTCGCCACCTGGATGGGCTTCGTATACGTCGCTTTCGTCATTGACGTGTTCGCCCGCCGCATCGTGGGCTGGCGGGTCAGCCGATCCATGCAGACCGACTTGGTGCTGGACGCCCTGGAGCAGGCACTGCACGCTCGCCAGGTAGGCAAGGGGCTGATCCATCATAGCGACCGAGGCGTTCAATACCTGTCGATTCGCTACAGCGAGCGACTCAAGGATGCCGGCGTTGAAGCGTCTGTTGGCACCACGGGTGATTCTTACGACAACGCTATGGCCGAAACCATCATTGGTCTGTTCAAGACTGAAGTGATCCACGCCCGCGGCCCCTGGCGCTCCCTGGATGCGGTGGAATACGCGACCCTGGAATGGGTGGATTGGTTCAACAATCGCCGACTGCTCGAGCCCATCGGTCATGTGCCACCAGCGGAGTTCGAAGCGGAGTACTATCGTCAGCAATCCGGTCTGGCCATCGCGGCCTGACCCAAACCCGGAGCTCTCCGGAATACCCGGCGCGGTTCAAGCCGTCTATGGCCCTCAGCAACTCCCCTACCCGCGCCGGCTCTGTGACCGAGGCGAAGTTGTGGGATTTCACCGGCGCCAGGGCATCCTTGAGGTCT
>DAIDHH010000022.1 GCA_027452045.1 Gammaproteobacteria bacterium | reverse complement strand
TCAGGATCAGCCGCTCATCGACCACCGTGTCCTCCATCAGCAGCACGGTGCCGAAGGCGCCCTTGCCGATGCGGTCGAGGTACTTGTAGCGGCCTTCGAGGATGTCCCCGGGCTTGAGGGTCTGGATGTCGAGCGCGGCCGCGTCCCTCGCGCCCGTCCGGGCCGCCTCCGGCCCCACCGCGGGCGGTAGCGGGGATTGCGGCAGGACGATTTCCGAGGTCGCGGGGCCGCCCGCCAGGCGCCGCTCGAGGTCGGCGAGGGCCGCTTCGGCGGCGCGCGCGATGGTCTGGTCGCCGGTGCTGGCCTGTGCCTTGAGCTGCGTGCGCACCGACTCGGCGCTCGGCGCATCGGCCACATGCGCGAGCGCCTGCATGGCCTCGATCCGCAGCTCCCGCTCCGGCCTGCCGAGCAGGGGGATCAGCGTGGTGGCGAGTTGCGCATCGCCGAGCTTGCCGAGGGCGCGCACCACGATCGGCATGGCCTTGGGCTTGCCCTCCTTGAGCATCTCGAGCAGCCGCGGCACGGCGCGTTTGCTGCCGATTTCCGCGAGCGCATCGACCGCGCGCTCGCTCACCCACCAGTCCGGATCGCGCGTGGCCTGGATGAGCGAGTCGACCGCCCGCTCGTCCTTGGTCTGGTTCAGGATCTCGATGGCGGCGCGGCGGATGTCCTCGTCCTTGTCCTTGACGAGCTGCAGCACCGCGTCGATGACCCGTGGACCGCCTATCTTGCCGAGCGCGTCGGCCGCCCGCGAGCGCACCCACCAGTCGCTGTCCTTGAGCGCGCCCAGCAGGTGCTTCACGGACTTCGCGTCGCCGACTTCGTTCAGCACCTCGACCGCCGCCCGCCGGGCGCCCTCGCTCTCGTCCTTGAGCACCTCGATCAGGTAGCGGATGGTCTCCGGGTCATTCGCCTTGATGACGACGTCGACCGCCTTGTTCTGTACTTCGATCTCCGGGTCCTTCAGCAGCTGGCAGACCTTTTCGACGTCGATCGCTCCGTCCATGCGCTGCAGCGCCGAGAGGGTGGCCGCGCGGATCAGCTTGTTCGGATCCGTGAGCAGGCCCTGCAGGGCGAGGTGCACTTCCGCAGTATTGAAGCGGGCGAGCACGTTGATGATGTGAACCCGCGCGATGGGATCCTTGCCGTGCAGGCGCTGGATGAGCTCGGACAGGGTGCTCGGGCCGGCCAGCTCCCCGATGATGCGAAACAGGGCGGCCTTCTCGTTCGGTTCCTGCGTGTAGGCGGCGTTCAGCAGCTCGCGCACCGTGAAGCGCGACTTGTGGGCCGCGATGACCTCGAGCACCTTGGCTTTGGCGATCCCCGGGGTGGCGAGCGCATCGAGGAGCAGCTGTGGGGGGAAATTGCGGCTGCTGGTGAGGGCCCAGCCGATGCCGGCGACCACCCGGGGACTGCCCTCGACCAGCCCCTGCACGTATTGGGGAAAGGTCTTCGGGCCCACCAGGTGCGCCAGCACCTCCACGAGGGCGAGCGTGGCGTTCTTGTCCGCTTCGGGAAGGGCCGCCAGGATGGGGCCGATGGCGCCGGGACCCAGGTCCTTCAGGCGCGCAATGGATTTTTGTGTGTCAGCGCTCGCCGGGTCCGCCGATGACCGAATGCCGGTGATCAACCGGTCGGCGCGCACATTGGTGAAAAAACTCATCAGCCGATCTGCCGAGGCACTCCGCTGCTTCCCCCGTGAGCCCCGTTCGTTGCTCCCCGGCGCCGTGGAGCGACCTGGGCTGCTCCCGGGTCACCGGGCTCGAGTTTCTGAGGGCTCCGCGGGGACGTGTGGGAAGTATGCCATAGCCGGGGCGGCAGCACTGTGCCGCAGCGCGCTCATGCGCATTGCCGATCGAGCCTCTAGAATATGGCCCCCTCGCCAAAAACGCCGCTCAGCCAAGGTCCCATGGCCGAAGAACCTGCCGATGATCCCGTTCTCGACGGTCTGTGCTCGACGCTCGAGTCCTACGCCGACCCGTACCTGCACCAGACTTTGCGTGAGGCCGGCGCGCTGCGCGAGCTCACGGCGGTGGAGGGGGGCTATGCCGTGCGGATCGTCCTCGGCTTCCCGGTCGGGGGCTACCAGGAGGAGATGGCCGCGCAGATCGAGAAGCACCTGCGCGCGGCCGGACACGCCGAGTCGGTGCGGATCGTGGTGGAATCGCAGATCCGGGCCCATGCCGTGCAGAGGCCGCTGCAGCCGCTCGGAAAGATCAAGAACATCGTCGCCGTCGCCTCGGGCAAGGGCGGGGTGGGCAAATCCACGGTGGCGGCGAACCTGGCGCTCGCCTGGGCGCGCCAGGGGGCGCGGGTCGGGGTGCTGGATGCGGACATCTACGGACCCAGCCAGCCGCTGATGCTCGGCCTTGCGGGCGAGCGGCCCGTCTCCCCCGACGGCAAGCACATCGAGCCGCTGAAGAAACACGGCGTGGCCGCCATGTCCATCGGCTTCCTCGTGGATGCCGACCAGCCCATGGTGTGGCGCGGTCCGATGGTGACCCAGGCGCTGAGCCAACTCCTGTCCCAGACCCAGTGGGGCGAGCTCGATTACCTCGTCGTCGACATGCCCCCGGGGACGGGCGACATTCAGCTCACTCTCGCGCAGAAGGTGCCCGTGGCGGGGGCAGTGATCGTCACGACACCGCAGGACATCGCGCTCTCGGACGCCAGCAAGGGACTGAAGATGTTCGAGAAGGTCTCGGTCCCTGTGCTCGGAATCGTCGAGAACATGAGCGTGCACGTGTGCTCGCAGTGCGGGCACACCGAACATATCTTCGGCGAGGGCGGCGGCGCGCGCATGGCCGCCCAGTACGGCGTGAGACTGCTCGGCGAACTGCCGCTTGATGTTCGCATCCGCGAAGAGGCCGATGGCGGCCAGCCCACGGTGATCTCTGCTCCCGATTCCCCGCGCGCCAAGGCCTATCTCGAGATGGCGCGCCGCACGGCCGGAGCGCTCGCATTGCGCCCGCTCGATCACAGCGGTGTTTTCCCCAAGATCGTAGTCGAGAAAAAATGAGCATCAAGTCAGATCATTGGATCCGCCGCATGGCGCGCGACCACGGCATGATCGAGCCATTCGCGGCCGAGCAGGTTCGTTATGTCAACGGGCAGAAGATCGTCTCGTATGGGACTTCGAGTT
This sequence comes from Gammaproteobacteria bacterium, assembly GCA_027452045.1. Classification (GTDB taxonomy): domain Bacteria; phylum Pseudomonadota; class Gammaproteobacteria; order Steroidobacterales; family Steroidobacteraceae; genus 13-2-20CM-66-19. The sequence continues at coordinate 1,671 of DAIDHH010000022.1, read as the reverse complement.
ACGGGTACGACGTGCGTTGCGCCAACGAGTTCAAGATATTTACGAACATCAACACGACCATCGTCGATCCGAAGAATTTCGATGAGAAGAGTTTTGTCACTCTTGAGGAAGATATCTGCATCATTCCTCCAAACTCGTTTGTGTTGGCGCGTACAATCGAATATTTCCGCATTCCGCGCAACGTGTTGACCATTTGTGTTGGAAAAAGTACTTTTGCGCGTTGCGGGATAATCGTGAATGTAACGCCCTTGGAGCCGGAGTGGGAAGGACACGTGACGCTCGAGTTCTCCAACACCACGCCGCTCCCGGCGAAGATCTACGCCAACGAGGGCGTGGCGCAGATGCTGTTCTTCGAGTCGGACGAGGTGTGCGCGACCTCCTACAAGGACCGCGGCGGCAAGTACCAGGGACAGCGGGGCGTGACGCTGCCGAAGACCTGAAGGCCGGGCGGAGGCGTCACGCGGGCTTTGGCGGGCCGATGACCGTCAGCGGGAGACACTTGTCTGCGCTGCCGTCTTCAAGTTCCGTAGAAGTCTGTCCTCACTGCGCTGCAAATCCCGCGAGGAATAGAACAGGGAGAGGAGCGGGCCATCCATGCTCTCTGTGCTCGTAACCCTCGTAGTGGAGACGTTCAACTGCTCGAGAGTCATGACGTGCACGGCTTTGGCAATCGACGCTCGTCCTGTCCAGGCCACGGCGCGGTACGGCTGGAATAGCTCGACGCGAGACCGGATGGTGGTTCCCTCGCTCGTCCAAACGAATGTGGCGCCCACCCCGATGGGACCGTAGACCTCGACGCGGGCGACGCCGTGCAGCCAATGAGGCCATTGGTTAAACGCCGTGAGGATTGACCAGATTCGCCGAGCCGGAGCGCGGATGACGATGGCGCTGGAGGCGTATACCGGAGCGCCCGCGTGCACTTTCCCTTGGCGGGCGAGTCGCGAAAGAGTGCCAGGGGAAGGAGCGCATGCCGCGAGGGACAGGCAGGCGATGATCAGCGAGATCGCGGTCATGCGCTGCGTGGATTTCCTCGTCATGTTGCCTCGATGCCGCAAGACCTGTCGGGCGATTCTCTCAGCAGGCGGACCCGGCCGGCGGCCATTGAGCCGACAAAATCGGCCAAAGCAGGGCTTCAGGCGCCGAACACATCGAGCGGTCCGGCGAGATCGAGGATCTGTAGGCCTTCGTAGGCCAGGATGCCGACGGCGCGCATCGGGAGCTCTGCCTCTGAGGCCCGGAACGGGCGGCTATTGCTTTTTGAAGGACAGGATGTTGAGCGCGAAGAGCACGTCATGGCCGCTGCGCTGCTCGAGGCGCGCAGGCAGGTAATCGAGCGAGGGCGCGAGCCACATGTAGGTCGTGCGGCGCGCTCCAGTGTGGTGGCTGGTGTAGAGGAGGGTGTCGAGCGGTCCGAGTGGAGTGTCGAGCCTCGCCTTGCCTTTGGCCTCGAACTCGAACCGATTGATCACATCGGTGTTGAGCATCCAGAAGCTCGAGGGGGGATGCCCTTCGAGAAACGCCAGCATCAGGGCGATCTGCACCGAGCCCGGGTCCTGGGTGCCGGGCTCGAGCTTCAAATCGAGCGGCTTGCCCTTGGCGGTGCCGGTCACCCGCCCGGCGGTCCAGTCGAAGGTCACCTCCTCGGTAGGGCCATTGCCCTCGGCGCGAAAG
>DAIDHH010000021.1 GCA_027452045.1 Gammaproteobacteria bacterium | reverse complement strand
AACGAGAGCTTCGATCTCGATGAGGAATTCCTGGGCGGGGCCGCCGAGGAAAGCACCGATACCGATTACGATCGGTTGCTCGATCGGGTGGACAAGCGCCGCAACAATCCAGGTAAACGCGGTAAGGCCGCGTGGAGCCGGCTCGAGGAAGTCCTGGCGGACAAGAAGCTCGAGAAGGACCTTCGCGATTTCGACGAAGAGCTCTAGCGCGCAAGCCCTTAGAGCAGATTCGATCGACCCGAGCAGGGCGGCCGAGATTCAGGCCTCGCCCGGGGGTCTGCTTGGGCCGTACGTCTGATCCGGCACCCCCGCCGACCGGCCAGGAATACTCGTGACCCGCAACGCTTCCGAGTGGATCGTCCTCAAGTTCGGGGGGACCAGCGTCTCCTCGCTCGCCAACTGGCGCAACATCGCCAAGGTCGCTGCCGCGCGCACCCAGCAGGGTGCACGGGTGCTCATCGTGCATTCGGCCGTGAGCGGCATCACCGACCGCCTCGAGAAATTGCTCGATGCCGCCCGAGGCCAGGCCCAGGAGGCGGAGCTGCGACTCATCGAGGAGCGGCACCGCGGGCTCGCCACCGAGCTCGGCATTCCCCTGGGCGAGCTCTGCGAGCGTCAGCTGGCCGAGCTCAGGCAGATCGCCGCGGGCGTTGCGCTGATCGGTGAAGTGAGCGATCGGACCCGCGCCCGGGTCATGTCGGCCGGTGAGCTGATGGCCACGGATCTCGGCGTGCGATTCCTGCGTGCCCAGGGCCTTGAGGCCGAGTGGGCCGACGCACGCACGATGCTCGCTGCGGAGGAACGCGCAAGCGCCTCCACGAAGGCGAGTGTGCTCTCGGCAGTGTGCAATTTCGCGCCGGATCACGTGCTCGAGCAGCGCCTGAGAGCGATGGCCCCGATCGTCGTGACGCAGGGGTTCATTGCAAGCGATGCCGATGGCAATACCGTGCTGCTCGGGCGTGGCGGCTCGGATACCTCGGGGGCCTATTTCGCCGCGAAGCTGCGCGCCCAGCGGCTCGAGATCTGGACGGACGTCCCGGGCATGTTCAGCGCCAATCCGCGCTCGACTCCTACGGCGCGGTTGCTGCGCGCGCTGCATTACGATGAGGCGCAGGAGATCGCCACGAGTGGCGCCAAGGTCCTGCATCCGCGCTGCATCCTGCCGGTGCGCCAGTACGGAATTCCCCTGCACGTCTACGCCACTCAGGCGCCCGAGCTCGAGGGCACGGTGCTGTCCGCCGAAGGCGATGGCACCGCGCAGGTGAAGGCGGTGTGCACCAAGAAGGGCATCACGCTGATCTCCCTCGAGAGCCCGGGCATGTGGCATCAGGTTGGGTTCCTCGCTGACGCGTTCCAGGTCTTCAAGAGCCACGGCATGTCCGTCGACCTGATCTCGACCTCCGAGACGAATGTCACCGTGTCCCTCGACCCCGCCGCCAACACGCTGGATGCGGCTCTGTTGAACGCCCTGGTGGGAGACCTCTCGCGCATCTGCCGAGTGCAGGTGATCGGCCCTTGCGCTTCGGTGAGTCTCGTCGGGCGCAACATCCGGGCCATCCTCCATCAGCTGGGCGGAGCCTTCGAGTTCTTCGAGGAGCAGAAGATCTACCTGGTGAGCCAGGCGGCCAACGATCTCAACTTCACCTTCGTGGTCGATGAGAATCAGGGTGACCGCCTGGTCGATCAGCTGCACGAGCTGCTCATCCGTCCGGGCGCGGGCGATCGGGTCCTCGGCCCCACGTGGGAGCAGTTGTTCGCCAGGGCGCCCGCGGCCATCGCGCCGCCCGCGCCCTGGTGGCGCGGGCGGCGCGAGCAATTGCTGGCAACGCTCGGTGAGCGCGATTGCGCCTACCTCTATCACCTGGAGAGTGTGCGCACCTGCGCTCGCGCATTGCGCTCGATGGGCTCGGTCGCTCGGGTCCACTACGCGATGAAGGCGAATCCTCATCCGGATGTGCTGCGCGCGGTGCGCCAGGAAGGGGTCGAGTTCGAGTGCGTCTCGCGTGGCGAGGTGCAGAGGGTGCTCGACCTCTTCAAGGATCTCGACCCGCGCCGGGTGCTCTATACGCCGAACTTCGCATCGCGCGAGGAGTACCGCTGGGCGCTCGAGCGGGGAGTGCAGGCGACGGTGGACAATCTGCACGTGCTCGAGTGGGGTGAGCTGTTGCGCGGCCACGAGATCTTCGTGCGTGTCGATACCGGCGTCGGTGCCGGTCATCACCATCACGTGCGCACGGCGGGCGCCCATGCCAAGTTCGGGGTGCCGATCGCAGATCTCGAGCACTTTGCCCGCGAGGCCGAACGTCACGGAGCGCGCATCGTGGGTCTGCAGGCGCACGTGGGTAGCGGCATTTTCGACGTCACGACGTGGGAGCGGACTGCGCGTCAGCTGGCGGATCTCGCCCAACACTTCGCCGATGTGCGCGCCATCGATATCGGCGGGGGACTTGGCGTGCCGGAACGCAGCGACCAGATCGGGCTCGACCTCGACAAGCTCGATACGCTGCTTCGCGCCGTGAGCGCGGAGCATCCGCGGCTCGAGATCTGGATCGAGCCAGGCCGGTACCTCTCGGCGCTCGCGGGGGTGCTGCTCGCGCGGGTGACTCAGGTCAAGACGAAAGGGCAGGTACGCTATGTCGGTTGCGCCACGGGGATGAACTCTTTGATCCGTCCGGCGCTCTATGGGGCATACCATGAGATCGTCAATCTCACCCGCATGGCGGAGGTGTCCAGCGAGCTGGTCAACGTCGTGGGTCCTATCTGCGAGAGCGCCGATGTGCTCGGCCACGATCGTCTGCTGCCACCGACACGCGAGGGGGACGTATTGCTCATCGCCAACGCAGGGGCCTACGGTCACGTCATGAGCTCGCACTACAACCTGCGTGACCCGGCAGAGGAGATCGTCCTCTGAAGGGCGGGGAGAAGCGCAAGCCCCGAGGCAAGTCCTCGCGCGGCAAATCCGGTGCACGTGTGCGCTCCTGGCGGGGACGGATCATCGGAGTCGCCCTGAGCTGCGCGCTCGTCGTGGCGATCGTCTGCGCGGGCTACGCGTTCTATCTCGACAGGCTGGTTACGCAGCAGTTCAAGGCGTTGCACTGGACGCTTCCGGCGCGCGTCTATGCCGCTCCAATGCAGCTGTACGCGGGACTGCCGCTGAGTGCGCCTCAGCTCGAGCATGAGCTCGAGCGCCTGTCGTATCGCCGCGTCCCCGAATTGCAGGGACCGGGAACCTACCAGGTGGGACGGGAGCGGATCGATGTGGCGCTGCGCCCCGTGCAGTTCGCAGACCGCAGCCGTGGGCCGATGCGCCTGGCGGTGAGCTTCGGGCCGGCCGGCATCCAGGGGCTGAGCGGACCGAGTGGAGAAGTCCCGGTGGTGCGCCTGGATCCGCTTCTCATCGGCAGCATCTTTCCGAGCGATGGGGTGGATCGTATCGTGGTCACCCCGAAGCAGGTTCCACCGCTGCTGCCGAGGGCTCTGAAGGCGGTCGAGGACCGCACCTTCGATACCAACTGGGGCATCGACCCGAAGGGTATCGTGCGCTCGGCGTGGGTCGATCTGATCGAGCATCGCTACGCGGAAGGCGGCAGCACGCTCACCCAGGAGCTCGTGCGCAGCTACTTCCTCAACAACCGGCGGACCCTGTGGCGCAAGATCCGCGAGGCTATCATGGCGGTCTCGCTGACCGAGCATTTCAGCAAGGCGTCCATCATGAACGCCTACCTCAACGAGGTATTTCTCGGTCAGGACGGCAACCGGTCCATCCACGGTTTCGGGCTTGCGAGCGAATACTATTTCGGCGAGCCACTCTCGGAGCTCGACCTGCCGCAGATCGCGATGCTGGTGGCCATCGTGCGCGGCCCGACGTATTACAACCCGCGCCGTTATCCCCGGCGCGTGCTTGCCAGGCGCAATCTGGTGCTCGACACGCTGGCGCAGCAGGGCGTGGTCACCGAGGCCCAGGCGCGCGAGGCCATCCGCGAGCCGCTTGGCGTCACGGGCGAAGCCGCCGGCGCCTATTATCCTGCCTACATGGACTTGGTGCGCCGGACGTTGACCCGCGACTACCCGGAGCAGGAGCTGACCGAGTCGGGCCTGCGGATCTACACGAGCCTCGACCCGAGGGTGCAGGAGATCGCCGGGCGCGCCCTCGATGCCCAGCTGCACCTCCTGGATCGCTGGCATCACCGTGGCAAGGAGCAGCTGCAGGGCGCCGTGGTGGTCACCTCGCCCCAGACGGGCGATGTGCTGGCGATCATCGGCGGGCGCGATGCCGATTACGATGGCTTCAATCGCGCCCTCGATGCGCGCCGCTCCATCGGCTCGACGATCAAGCCATTCATCTACCTGACGGCGCTCGAGACGGGCAATTACACCCCGGCCTCCATCATTCAGGACGTGCCGGTCGCCATCAAGCTCGCCAACGGACGGTACTGGCGCCCCAAGGACTACTCGCGCACCGACCTTGGCCCGGTGCCCCTGGTGCGCGCGCTCGCCGACTCGCTCAATGACGCCACGGTCAACCTCGGCATGGGCATTGGCCTGAGCAGCGTGGCGCGCACGCTCGAGCGCTTCGGCATGCCGCCGCAGCAGCAGTTGCCTTCGATGTTGCTCGGTGCGAGCGACCTCTCGCCGTTTCAGGTGGCGCAGATGTACAACGGGCTCGCCAATGGGGGCTTTTACACTCCGCTGCGCGCGGTGCAGGCGGTGGTGAGCTCCGATGGCAAGGCATTGAAGGCCTTTCCGCTGCAGGTCACCCAGGTCGCCCCCCCGTCCGATGTCTACCAGATCACGACCATGATGGAGCAGGTGGTGCAGCACGGCACGGGCGAGCCGGCGACGCGCATCCTGCCTCCCGGACTCACGACGGCCGGCAAGACCGGCACCTCGCAGAACGACCGCGACAGCTGGTTCGCGGGCTTCTCGGGCAGCAACCTCGTGGTCGTCTGGATCGGCTACGATCACAATCAGCCGACCGGCCTCACCGGTGAGATGGGGGCGGTGCCGGTGTGGGCGCACATCATGGCTTCGATCGGCACGCTGCCGCTCAGCATGCCACCGCCCGAGGGGCTGACCGACACCTGGATCGATTTTTCGACCGGACTTCAGACCACGCCCACCTGCGATGGGCTCATGGCGGTGGAGGTGGCGGTGCCGACCGGTACACAACTGCCCGCCATGCCCGGATGCAATGTTACTGGAGGGACTCTGTGATACGCGCTCGCTGCCGCCTTGGAACCCTGTTGGTGCTCCTGTCCGCAACCGCACTGTCCGGTTGCGCGGTCTTCGGTCCTCCGGTGGCGGGGCCGGCGAGCGGCACGCAGCCGCGCCCGAGCGGGCAGGGTCGGATCCAGCCGCCACAGTCCCTCGCGCAACCGGCGCCGCCCACGCAATCCACACCACCGTACTCCCCCGGGGTGCCGCCACCCCCGGCGCGCGAGTTCCAGCTCGGCCCGGCGGCGGCCTCGCTGGTGAGCATCGCGCAGGGACAGGAGCGCAGCGGCAATTACGGCCTGGCTGCCCAGACCCTGGAGCGGGCCCTGTCCATCGAGCCGCGCAATCCACTCGTGTGGATCGCGTTGGGCAAAGAGAGTCTCGCCGCGCAAAATCCCGCGCAGGCTTACGGCATGGCGCGCAAAGCGCTGTATCTGGCGGAAGGCGATCCGGGCGTGCAGGCCTCGGCCTGGGGGCTGATCGCCGCCTCGCTGCGCGCGCAGGGACAGCATCAGGCGGCGGTCGCGGCCGAGCAGAAGGCGGCCGAGCTCTACCCGCACTGATCACCGGCCGCCGCGCATCCGCTACTCGTCCGCCGGGGGCTCCGTCTCCCTCGAACGAACCGCCCGGGCACAGCTGTAGGATGTGGCTCCCTCGTCGCCCGAGGCTTCGGAGCAAAGATAGGTCCTGCCTGCGCACGTGGCGTACCAGGTCTCATTCCCGTCATCGTCGCGCCGCAGGCCGGAGATCTCGTTGTCTGCGGGACGACAGCCGGTATATCCCGCGCTCACCGCTCTAAGCGATCTCGGCGCCGCGGACGAGGATTCCTCATACGGGCCGGACGCGCATGCGGCGGCCACGGTAAGCGTGCCCAGGGTCAATGCAATCAACTTGGCCGTGTGTGCGTACATGCTGAATCACCTCTCATGCAGCCGTATTGGCTGCTCCCATGGTCGAGAAACGAGAGAGGGTGTCAAGTCAACATCGAGGCGCTGTCCCCGATTGGGGACACTAGCGCCCGTGGGGCGCTCGATGGCGACAGGCGCGGCGCCGCCCCAAGGGCGCTCCGGAGGCGGCGGTTCAGGAAGTGACGGTCAACGACGAAGCCCATGCAGCAGGGCCGCGAAGGCCGCGGCCTCCGAGGGAAGACGCTCCTGCGCTGCGGCGCTTGCCGCCGAGGCGCAGGGCGATGTGGCCGCCGCGCAGGGCGGAGTTTGACAGGCTAAGGCAGTGCGGCTGGCGCGGCAGCCGGTTCGGCCGCCGTACGGTCGAGCTCAGATCCCCGGGCGATCGTCACAGACCTCGATGATCCCGTCGCGGACCCGCACCGGGAAACTGTGCACCGGCTCGTGGGCGGGCGCTTTGCGGACCGAGCCGGTGCGCACGCAGAATTCGGCCAGGTGGCGCGGACAGACGATGTGATCGCCTTCGAGCCATCCGGTGGAGAGCGGACTGCCGTAGTGCGAGCACACGTCCTCGATGGCGAAGTACTCGCCATCGAGATGGAAGACCGCGACGTCGGTGCCATTGACGATGAGCACCGTCCAGTCGCGTTCGGCGATGTCCCCGATCCTGCCCGCTTCGAACCATTGCGGCATCCGTCATTCTCCGATCGCATGACCGCCTCCCGAGAGGCCCGGCGGGATTCTACGAAGGACGCGTTGCGGCGGTGTTGAGGTATGTCAATCGCGGCGGGAGCCGGGCGCCGTGCCGCTCAGGTGTCGAGCGTGATGCTCACCGGGCAGTGATCGCTCCCCATGATGTCGGCGTGGATGTCGGCGGCCTTGACGGCCTTGCGCAGGGCCTCGGAGACGAGCACGTAATCGATTCTCCATCCGACGTTGCGGGCGCGGGAGTTGGCGAAATGGCTCCACCAGGTGTAATGGCCCTTGCCCTCCTTGAACAGGCGCAGGGTGTCGACGAATCCCGCATCGATGAAATGCTGGAAGCCCTCCCGCTCCTCGTCCGTAAAGCCCTTCTTGCCGCGATTGGGTCCGGGATTGGCAAGATCGAGCTCGGTGTGCGCGACGTTAAGATCGCCGCAGAACACCACCGGCTTCTTTTTCTCGAGATGCTTGCAGTGGGCGAGGAAGGCCGGATCCCAGTGCTTGTAGCGCAGGTCGAGCCGACTGAGGTCATCCTTAGCGTTCGGCGTATAGACGGTGACGATGTAGAACTTTGGGTATTCGGCGCTGATCACGCGGCCCTCCTCGAGGCTGTCGCGTCCTTCGCCGTCGGTGAACCTGTACTTGCGGACGATGTCGGCGCAGAAGCCGTTGACGACCGAGAGCGGTTCGCTGCGAGTGAAAACGGCCGTGCCGGAGTAGCCTTTCTTCACCGCCGAGTTCCAGTACTCGTGGTAGCCCTGACCGTTCAAGTCGATGTCGGCCTGGCCGCGCTCGGCCTTGGTCTCCTGCAGGCACAGGATGTCGGGCCGGTGCGTCTTGATGAAGCTCTGCAGCGTCCCTTTCCTGGTGACCGAGCGGATGCCGTTGACGTTCCAGGAATAGATTTTCATCAGGCGCTCCCTGCCGCCCTCGTGCGGAGCGGCTCGAAAGAGTGGGGGTGCCGGAGCGCCGGAGGGCCACGGCTCGCTGGCGAAATGTACAGACCGAAAGACCCGGCCTCAAGTGCCAGGATTGATTCCCGGACCGCTCAGGCGCCGGGTACCGGCCAGACCTTCACGCCCGGCCGCCCCTGCATGCGCTGCCAGACCTCGGAGCGCCCGAGAAGCGGGATGCCGAGGTAGCCGCGCATCACGAGCTTGCGGCCGCCGTCGATGAGGCGCAGCTCGCATCCGTAGATCCGGCCGGTGCGCGGATCGAGGATGTCCCCGCCGACGTACTCGCCGTTCTGGTAGCGCAGGTGGCGCATGAGCAGCAGGCCGTCCATTGGCTGGTTCCTGCGGCTGCCGCTGCAGTGCGTGCAGCGCGCCGAACGGTCGTCCGTGGGTGCAAGCGGCTCGATGCGCCCGTAGTACAAGCCATGATTCTCGTAGATGGCGATCAGCCCGCGTGGCTTGCCGGAGCGGTCGAGCGGGGACCACAGCCCGACGGGCGTCGACCAGCCGGCGCTTGCCGCGCCGGCCGGAACCGCGGGAAGCGCCATCAGAATGGACAGGGCGACGAATCGCAGGAGGCTGAGCGGACGCATGGGCGGTCATCCTACCGGCATCCGTGCCCCGCCAGGAAGTGAATCGATCTCAAGAATGCGGTGGCGCCAGGGAGCGGGGCCTGGCGCCTGGCGTGCGCGGCCATGTGCGGGTAGGCCGGATATACTTCCGCGTCCGGGTCAATCGTCCTGCCGTGAGAGTGGCGCGCATGAATCCCCTCGACCGGCCCGCGTGGGCCAGCCTCACCACCCACCAGGCGGCGCTGTCGATTGGCGATGCGCTGGCGCGCCGATACCTCCCCGATGTGCATCTGTTCGCATCCGCCCGCGACGATTCTCCGCAGGCCTTGCGCGCCCTGGGGGAGCTCGTGAGCCCGGGCGAGTCGGTGTACGTGCTTCAGGTTCCCACCATCGCCTTGCCGCCGCAGGTCACGTTGGTCAGATCGGCCGTGGGCGTGCAGATGGTGGCCACGCGGAGGCAGAGCGCCGTGGCCGGGGATGACATCATCCGGCTCAGCGACGCCGATGCCCCCGAGATGCTGGCGCTGGCGAGGCTCACCGAGCCGGGACCGTTTCTTGCGCGCACGCACGTGATGGGAGGATTTCTCGGCATCCGCATCGAGGGGCGGCTCGCGGCCATGGCGGGCGAGCGCTTGCGCTTCCCGGGCTACGCCGAGGTGAGCGGGGTGTGCACGCACCCGGATTTCCGGGGCAGGGGACTCGCTCGCAGGCTTTCCGCGGCGGTCGCGGCCGCCATCGAGGCCCGTGGCGAGCGGCCGTTCCTGCATGCCTGGAAAACCAACTTTCCGGCGATTGCGCTCTATCAATCGCTCGGTTTCGAGCTGCGCACCGAAGTCAACGTGGCGGTGCTCGAGCGGGGCGCGAGCCTCGTGCCTACACGAGGCGCCGCGTGACGATGGTCTTGCCGTAGGGCGTGAGGGAGAGGTGCGCGAGCTTCAGGTGCTGCAGGGCGAAAGGTATGCCGATGATGGTCACGGCGAGCAGCAGCGCCCAGATGAAATGCCCCAGGGCGAGCCACAGGCCGCCGAAGAGGATCCAGAGGATGTTGCCAATGAGCGAGAGGAGCCTGCCGGCTTCGCCGCTTGAGGGCTTGTCGATGATTTCCCTGCCGAATGGCCAGAACGAGAACGTTCCGATGCGAAAGGCCGCGATCGCATACGGGATGCCGATGATGGTGAGGGCGGCGATCAGGGCCGCCACCCACCAGCCGAGCCCCATGACGAAGCCGCCGAAGACGAACCAGAGGAGATTGCCGAGCAGGCGCATGCGCTTCCCCTTGAATGGCCCCGCTGCCGGGTCGACCGCCGGCCGTTGGCCGATGCTTGTAGTCGCTTCGTGGCCTCGAGTCAACGGCGGCGCGCGTGCGGCGCGCAGCTGAGCGGATGGACCCGAGGGGGCGTGCGCCTCAGCGCTCGATCACCACATCGGTCAGCGGGCGGCTGCAGCAGGTGAGGATGTAGCCGCGCTCGATGTGGCGCGGGAGAATGCCTCCCTGATGACGCATGTCGACCTGACCCGAGAGGAGCCTGGCGCGGCACTTGCCGCAGGTGCCATCGCGGCAGTTGCTCGGCAGCGGCACGCCGCCTGCCTCTCCCGCCTCGAGGAGGGTCTGATCAGGGCGGCACGCGACGGTGTGGCCCGAGACGCTGAAAGTGACCGACTTGGCGGAGGTCATTGGCGCACTGTGGTGCCCCCGACCGCGCCGTGTCAATCCTCCGTGCGGGAGGGGCAGCGCGTGTCCGCGCGCTCGCCCGGGTGAGGCATCGAGCAAGTCGTGCATGGGACCGGCGCCTGCGGCTATCCTAGGAAGATGGACAACATCATCGAGATATCCGCTGTCTCGAAAACCTACGGCTCCGGCTTCATCGCGCTGAAGGGCATCGATCTTGCCATCCGCCGCGGTGAGATCTTCGCCCTGCTCGGACCGAATGGGGCGGGCAAGACCACGCTGATCAGCATCGTGTGCGGGATCGTCCGGGCAAGCTCGGGGCAAGTGAAGGTGGACGGGCACGACATCGTGCGCGACTGGCGCCGGGCACGCGCGCTGATCGGCCTCGTGCCGCAGGAGCTCACTACCGATGCATTCGAGTCGGTGTGGAACACGGTGTCATTTACCCGGGGCCTGTTCGGGCTGCGAGCCAATCCCGCCCACCTGGAGAGCGTGTTGCGGGCATTGTCGCTCTGGGATAAGCGCAACAGCCGGATCATGACGCTCTCGGGCGGCATGAAGCGCCGCCTGCTGATCGCCAAGGCGCTCGCGCACGAGCCGCGCGTTCTGTTCCTGGATGAGCCGACAGCGGGCGTCGACGTCGATCTGCGGCATGACATGTGGCAGCTCATCAGTCGGCTGCGCGGGGAGGGCGTGACGGTGATCCTCACCACGCACTACATCGAGGAGGCCGAGGAGATGGCCGATCGGGTCGGAGTGATCAACAAAGGAGAGCTCGTGCTCGTGAGGGACAAGTCGGATCTCATGCGCGAGTTCGGCAGCAAGCGGCTGTCGCTGCGCCTGCGACGGCCGCTCGCCGCGGTGCCCCCGGCGCTCGAGGGCTGGCGGCTCGAGCTCTCCGGCGACGGTGGCGAGCTGACCTACATTTACGATGCCAAGGACGCGCACGACGGGGTCGGCGGTTTCCTCGACCGGGTGCGCGATGCGGGTATCGAGTTTACCGATCTTGGGACGACCGAGAGCTCGCTCGAGGACATTTTCGTCAGCCTGGTGAGGCAGTCGCCATGAATCTGGAAGCGGTCCGCGCGATCTACAAGTTTGAAATGGCCCGTGCGCGGCGCACGGTGACGCAGACCATCATTTCGCCTGTCATCTCCACCTCGCTTTACTTCGTGGTGTTCGGCGCAGCGATCGGCTCGCGCATCCAGAGCGTGGGGGGTGTTGGCTACGGCTCGTTCATCGTGCCGGGCCTGGTGATGCTCTCGCTGCTCGGCCAAAGCATCGCGAACGCCTCCTTCGGTATCTACTTTCCCCGCTTCACGGGCACGATCTACGAGGTGCTCTCCGCACCCGTCTCGGCGGTGGAAATCGTGCTGGGATACGCCGGCGCCGCAGCGACCAAGTCCGTCATTCTGGGGGTGATCATCCTCATCACCGCGAGGCTGTTCGTGCCCCTGCAGCTGCTGCACCCCCTGTGGATGGTCGCGTTTCTCGTGCTGACGGCGGCAACCTTCAGCCTGGTCGGCTTCATCATCGGCATCTGGGCCGACGGCTTCGAGAAGCTGCAGATCGTGCCGCTGCTCATCGTCACCCCGCTCACCTTTCTCGGCGGCAGCTTTTACTCGATCAACATGCTGCCGCATCCCTGGCGCACCGTGGCCCTGTTCGATCCGGTGGTCTATCTGATCAGCGGCTTTCGCTGGAGCTTCTATGGCATCGCCGACGTCAATGTCGCAGTGAGCCTCGGCATGACCGCGGTGTTTCTCGCGGTGTCACTTGCCATCGTCTGGTGGATATTCCGCACCGGTTACCGTCTGAAGACCTGATCCTCGCTCAGGCGGTGAGCTCGCGGGCGGCCAGCGACAGCACCTTCGAGACGTAAGGGACGAACGAGCGCCAGACCTCGAGGTGGAAGCTGCGTTCGGCGGTACGCCAGAGGACCACTTCCGCCTTGGCGAGCACCGTGCGGGTGCACATGTCCACCGGGAAGGCGGCGGGATCCAGATCGAGCGGGCATCCGCAGTTGAGCAGCAGTCCCGCCTGGGGACCGCTCACCTCGAGCGCGCACTGGCGATGGCTGACGTCGACGAGGGAATGCGCCCGGCCGGCGAGCGCTGTGCGCAGCAGCTCAGAGAGCGCCGGGAACTCTGCCTGCGGCCCGAGCAGCAGCCGCTCATCAGGTCCCAGCCACAGTGCCGCGCGACCGGATGCCGAGACGGCGCGGCAGGCTGTCTCGGCAAACTGCAGGCCGAGCGCCCCGAGCGCCGTTGCCATGACATCCGGATCGCCCCGCAGCAGCAGGCGCGTCGCGGGCGGCAGGGGGCGCACGAGAGGGCTCGCTGCGATGTACGGTCCCTGGCGGGCGGCGGATAGGTCACGCATCGAGGCGACTCCCCTTCGGGTCGTAGAACACCGGCGAAGTGACTTGAACGGCCAGGGCCCCGTCGGGCATCGGCACATACAGCGTCTGCCCCATGCGCGAGCGGCCGGCGCGCACGAGTGCGAGCGCGATGGATCGACCCAGAGTCGCGCTGTAATAGGAAGAGGTGACGTGGCCGATGGGGCGGCTGGGCGGTATCGCCCGCGCATCCGCTACGATCTGCGCACCTTCCATGAGCACCACATGGGGCTGCGCCGTGAGCAGGCCTACCAGCTGTTTGCGCTCCGGCGAGTGCATGGCCGGTCTCTCGAGCGCGCGCTTGCCGACGAAATCAGGTTTCTGCTTGCCGATCGCCCAGGCGAGTCCAGCGTCATCCGGGGTCACGGTGCCGTCGGTGTCCTGACCCACTATGATGAAACCCTTCTCGGCGCGAAGCACGTGCATGGACTCGGTGCCATAGGGGGTGATGCCGTGAGGTTCGCCCGCGGCATGGATCGCCTCCCAGACCGCCAGGCCGTAGTCCGCCGGCACATTGATCTCGAACCCGAGCTCACCGGTGAAGCTCACCCGGAAGAGCCGCATCGGAACGCCACAGATCTTCCCTGGGGCCACGCCCATGTGCGGCAGCGCGGTAGAAGAGAGATCGACGCCCTCCACCAGACCCTCGAGCACTTGCCGCGCGCGCGGTCCCTGTAGAGCGATGACCGACCACTGTTCCGAGGTCGAGGTCAGCCAGACGCTGAGATCCGGCCATTCGGTCTGCAGGAAGTCTTCCATCATGGCGAGCACGCGAGCCGCGCCGCCGGTGGTCGTTGTGACGTGAAAGCGATCCTCGGCGATACGCGCGACGACGCCATCGTCGTAGATGAAGCCATCGTCTCGCAGCAGGATGCCGTAGCGGCAACGCCCGACGGCGAGGTTGGTCCAGCCGTTCACGTACAGCCGGTTCATGAACGTCACCGCGTCCTTGCCCACCACTTCGATCTTGCCGAGGGTCGAGGCATCGAACAGGCCGCAGCCGCGGCGCACGGCCTCACACTCGCGCGCGACGGCCGCGTGCATGCTCTCGCCGTTGCGCGGAAAGTAGCGGGCGCGCTTCCACAGCCCGACATCCTCGAACACCGCGCCCTGACGCGCCGCCCAGTCATGGATGGGCGTCGTACGGATGGGGTCGAACAGTTCCCCGCGCGTGTATCCGGCGAAGCTGCCGAAGGTCACCGGCGTGTAGGGCATGCGGAAGGTGGTGAGGCCCACCTCGGGGATCGACTTGCCCAACTGGCGCGCCACGATGGCCAGCGCATTGAGGTTCGAGGTCTTGCCCTGATCGGTCGCCATGCCCGTGGTGGTATAGCGCTTCACGTGCTCGATCGAGCGGAAGCCCTCGCGGGCGGCGAGCAGCAGATCCCGGGAGGTGACATCGTTCTGCCAGTCGACGAAGGCCTTGGCGGGTGGATTGCCCCCTGGCTGGGGCAGGTCGCCCGGGGCAGCCGCGCCCGCGCCCTGCACCGGCTGTGGCTCGCCGATCGCGATGTTGACCGCATGGCCGCAATCCCGGGCCGCCAGGGCTGCGGCGCTCTCGCCGTCGCGCCGTGCCGCGGCGGCGGAAAACACACCACGGCAAGCGCCCGCGCACCGGACCTTCTCCGGCGATTCCCCCGGAAGAAAGGCCTGCAGCGCCTCGCTCCAGGCCACCTTGCCACGCGACTGCGAGAACAGGTGAACGCTTGGCGTGTAGCCGCCTGACATCAGCACCAGATCGCAGTCGATGCGCTCGGGCGCACCCTGTGCCCGCCCTTGGGCATCGAGCCTCTGGATGCGCACGCTCTTGACTCGCAGCCTGCCGTGAGTGCCGATGACCGTGGTCCCGGTGTGCACGGTCAAACCTGCCGTGCGGGCCACCTCGGCCAGCTCGCCCGAGGCGCTCTCGCGCGCATCGACGATGGTCACTGCCGCTCCGGCGCGCCGCAGATCGAGCGCCGAGCGGTACGCCTCATCGTGGGTGGTGACCAGGACCGCGCGTCTGCCGGCGAGGACGCCATAGCGGTTGAGATAGGTTCGAACGGCTCCGGCGAGCATGACACCGGGCCGGTCGTTGCCCGGAAATACCAGCGGACGCTCGATCGCGCCGGTGGCGAGCACCACCTGTCTCGCGCGGACCTGCCACTGGCGCTCGCGGGGTTGCCTCGGATCCGGCTGCGCCAGATGCTCGCTCAGGCGCTGCTCGAGCCCGATCAGGTTGTGTGGGAAGTAGCCGAAGGCGGTGGTTCGCGTCAGCACCGTGACGCGAGGGTTGGCGAGGAGCGCGCGAATCGTGCCCGTGAGCCAGTCGCGTCCGTTCTCCCCGAGGGATGCCCCCGGATCCGCCTCGCCGAGCAGTGAGCCGCCAAGCTCGGGCTGCTCGTCACAGAGGATGACCCGCGCGCCGCTCGCCGCGGCGGTTTGTGCGGCGGCAAGTCCCGCGGGCCCCGCGCCCACGACCAGCACGTCGCAGTGGGCGAAGCGGTTGGAGTAGCTGTCGGGGTCTGGATGCTCGGGCGCGAGGCCAAGGCCCGCCGCGGCCCGGATCCGCGGCTCATAGAGCCGATGCCACGCGCGCCGGGGCCACATGAAGGTCTTGTAGTAGAAGCCGGCCGGAATGAACGGCGAGAGCAGGCTGTTGATCGCACCCGCATCGAACTTCAGGCTCGGCCAGCGGTTCTGGCTGTGCGCCTCGAGCCCCTCGTACAGCTCGACCTCGGTGGCGCGTAAATTGGGTGTGACGCGCGCGGCATCGCGCCGGATCGCCACGAGGGCATTCGGCTCCTCGGCGCCTGCGGTGAGCAGCCCCCGGGGACGGTGATACTTGAAGGATCGTCCGACGAGGTGAACGCCGTTGGCGAGCAGTGCGGAGGCGAGCGTGTCGCCCTCGAAGCCGCTCAGTTCGCGGCCATCGAAAGTGAAGCGCACTGCCCGGGCACGATTGATGCGCCCGCCGGAGGAGGTACGTAGCCCCTGGCTCATGCCGTGGCCCTTTTCTGCTGCGACTGTGCCGGCGGCCGTTCGCCGACCTTGTAGGTGGCCAGAAAGAGATCGGAAGTCGTATCGCGCAAGGCGTTGAAGAAGCGGCCACAACCATGGGTGTGGCGCCAACGCTCGGCGTGAACCCCCTTGATGTTGTCACGCCGATAGAGGTAATCCGCCCATTGCTGGTCGGAGCACTCGGCGGGGTTGCCGGGGCGGGCGATGTGCGCCTGTCCGCCGTGGACAAACTCGAGCTCCGGGCGCTCGCCGCAGTAAGGACAGTTGATCAGCAGCATCGCAGGCTCCGTATCCCCTCAGTGCGCCACCGCGGCGGCGGCGGCCTCATCGATCAGGTTGCCATCGCGGAAGCGCTCGATCGTGAAGGGCGCGTTGATCGGATGGGGCGCATCGTGGGCGATGGTCCAGGCGAGCAGGTGGGCCGCCCCCGGAGTCGCCTTGAACCCGCCCGTGCCCCAGCCGCAGTTGACGTACAGCCCCGGGACGGGGGTCTTGGCGATGATGGGGGAGCGGTCCGGCGTCACATCGACGATACCGCCCCAGTTGCGCAGCATCCGCAGCCGGCGGAACATGGGAAACAGCTCGCAGATCGCCTCGAGCGCATGCCGGCTGATGTGCAGCCCGCCGCGCTGGGTATACGAGGTGTACGCATCGGTCCCGGCGCCGATCACCATCTCGCCCTTGTCCGACTGGCTGATGTAGGCGTGGATGGTGTTGGACATCACCACGCAGGGAAAGATGGGCTTGACGGGCTCCGAGACCAGCGCCTGTAGCGGGTAGCTCTCGATCGGCAGCTCGACGCCCGCCATTTTCATGATGACGCTGCTGTGGCCGGCCGCCGAGACCCCGATCTTCGGCGCACCGATGAATCCCCGGGTCGTCTCGATCCCGCAGGCGGCGCCGTGGGAGTCGCGGCGGATGCCGAGGACCTCGCAGTTCTCGATGATGTCGACGCCCAGGGCATCGGCCGCCCGGGCAAAACCCCAGGCCACGGCGTCGTGCCGGGCCGTCCCGCCACGCCTCTGGAACGCCGCGCCGAGCACCGGGTAGCGGATATCATCGGTCTGCAACAGCGGGCAGATGGCGCGAGCCTCTTCAGGGGTCAGCCATTCGTTGTCGACGCCATTGGCGCGATTGGCGTGCACGTGCCGCTGGGATACCTGCACGTCGTGCACGGTGTGCGCGAGCATCATCACGCCGCGCTGGGAAAACATCACGTTGTAGTTGAGGACCTGGGAGAGGGTCTCCCACAGCTGCACCGAGTGGTCGTAGAGCGCCGCGCTCTCATCGAACAGGTAGTTCGAGCGGATGATGGTGGTGTTGCGCCCGGTGTTGCCGCCACCGATCCAGCCCTTCTCCACCACGGCCACGCGGGTAAGGCCGTGCTCCTTCGCGAGGTAGAAGGCCGCCCCGAGGCCGTGTCCGCCACCGCCGACGATGATGGCGTCATAGGCCGCCTTGGGCTCGGCCTGGCGCCATTGAGGCTGCCAGCCGCGCTGACCGGTGAGACCCCGCCGGATGAGCGACAGGCCGGAGAAGCGTTGCATGGTCGGGTCCTCGGGGGGCGATGGCGACGATTGCCGCGAATGATGCCGCCTCGATACGCCATTCACGAGCACGCGCGCGCCGGGGCGCTTGTACAGGAACGACATCGGGTCGGAGCATGCGTTCCTCGACGATCCGGCCCCAAAGGCGCGTGAGGGACGGTGACTTGCGGATTGCGATGCCGGGTCACCGCGGGGTCGAGGCGAGGGCCGCGGGACGGATCTGGGCAAGTTGATGCCGCAAATCGGTCATCCCACGCCGAGGGCCAGCGCTCATACTACCGGCAGCGCCCATACGGCACGTCATTCAACGTGGGAGTCCCCATGGACGAGCAGCAAGCTCAAGCCACCCGGTCGCGCCGCCCGAGCGGCCGCGATGCCAAGCGAGCCGCGCGCACCGCGCGCAGCCACGTCTCGGTACCCTATATCACCCGCAAGATCCCGTACTACGAGGTGCTGGGGACCGAGGGGCTGGAACTGCTCGAGCACAACGCGGACACCATCCTGCAGGAGATCGGCATCGATTTCCGCGATGACCCCGAAACGCTCAAGATCCTGCGCGATGCCGGCGCCGACGTGCAGGGCGAGCGGGCGCGCTTCCCTCGGGGGATGTGCCGCACCATCGTGCAGCGCTCGGCGCCGCGGGAATTCACGCAGCACGCGCGCAACCCGGAGCGCAGCGTGGTGATCGGCGGCGGGCGGACCGTGTTCGCCCCGGCCTACGGCTCGCCATTCATCCGCAGCCTCGATGAGGGCCGGCGTTACGCGCGCATCGAGGATTTTCGCAATTTCGTCAAGCTCGCCTACGCGTCTCAATGGCTCCATCACTCCGGCGGTACCATTTGCGAGCCCGTCGACCTGCCGGTCAACAAGCGGCACTTCGATATGGTCTACAGCCATATGAAGTACAGCGACAAGCCCTACATGGGCTCGGTCACCGCGGCGGAGCGGGCCGAGGATACGGTGGAGATGACCCGGATCCTCTTCGGCGATGGGTACATGGATCCGGTCACCGGTCGACCGAAGACCTGCGTGATCAGCCTGATCAACGCCAATTCCCCCATGACGTGGGATGCGACGATGCTCGGGGCGCTGAAGACCTATGCGCGGGCCAACCAGGCGACGATCCTCACCCCCTTCATCCTCGCCGGCGCGATGTCCCCGGTCACCGTGGCGGGTACCGTCGCCCAGACCCTGGCGGAAGCACTGGCCGGGATGACGGTCGCGCAGCTGGTCAATCCGGGCGCGCCCGTGGTGCTCGGCAGCTTTGCTTCTTCTTTGTCGATGCAGTCCGGTGCGCCCACCTTCGGTACGCCAGAGCCGGCGCTGGTGCTGTACGTCATGGCGGCGCTGGCGCGCAGGCTCGGCGTGCCGTTTCGCTCGGGAGGGTCACTCTGCGCCTCCAAGATCGCCGACGGCCAGGCGGCGTTCGAGTCGGCCAATACGCTGCTGCCGACCTGTCTCGGGGGAGTCAACTTCGTGCTGCATACCGCCGGCTGGCTCGAAGGCGGCCTCACCATGGGGTACGAAAAGTTCGTCATGGACGCCGATCAGGCAGGCATGATGCACACCTTCCTCGAGGGCGTCGACCTCAGCGAGAACGGTCAGGCGATGAGCGCGCTTCGCGAGGTCGGTCCGGGGAAACACTTCCTCGGCTGCGCTCATACGCAGTCAAACTTCGAGACGGCCTTCTATCGCTCACCGCTCGCCGACAACAACAGCTTCGAGCAATGGGAGGCGGAGGGGGCCGCCGACATCGTCAGGCGCGCCAATGGGCTGTGGAAGAAACAGCTGGCCGAATACGAGGCGCCGCCGCTCGATCCGGCGGTCGATGAGGCGCTGCTCGATTACATGAACCGCCGCAAGGCGTCCTTCCCGGACTCGAACGTTTAGGCTCCATCATGTCCACCACCACCGCTGAAGCACCCGTTACTCGCGCGCAACATGGCTCGACCGCCACCTCGGGCGTGGCCCAGACGCCGCTTTACATCCTGACCACCTCCTGCCCGGATACGACGGGCATCGTGGCGGCGATCGCGGGCTTTCTCGCCGAGCACAATGCGACCATCACCGAGGCGCAGCACCACAACGATGCGCACACGCGCACCTCGTTCATGCGCACCGTGTTTCACGACAACGGCAAGGGTCTGCCGGGAGTGCAGGCCCTCGATCGGGCCTTCGCCGAGCAGGTCGGCACGCGCTTCAAGATGGACTGGCGCTTCCACGAGGTCGAGCGGCGCTGCCGGGTGCTGCTCGCGGTCTCGCGCCAGGGGCATTGTCTGAACAGCATCCTGCACCGCTGGAGCACCGGAACGCTGCCGGTGGAGGTGGTGGCGGTGGTCTCGAACCACCAGGACATGAGAAGTCTCGCCGAGTGGCACGGCGTGCCCTACCACTATCTGCCCATCATCGATGGGCGCAAGGCCGAGCAGGAGAAGCGCATCATGGAGCTCTTCGAGCGGGTGGATGCGGAGCTGCTGGTGCTCGCCCGCTACATGCAGATTCTCACCGCGGACGCCTGCCGGTACTTCGAGGGCAAGGCGATCAACATCCACCACTCCTTCCTCCCCGGCTTCAAGGGCGCCAAGGCCTACCACCAGGCGTACGAGCGGGGCGTGAAGCTGATC
>DAIDHH010000020.1 GCA_027452045.1 Gammaproteobacteria bacterium | reverse complement strand
TACATCGCGCCCGCTCTCGAATACAACTGGACCGGCAGGCTGGGCGTGATCTTCGGGGTCCGCGTGCTGTCGGCCGGCCGCAACGTGACGGGCACGGTCACCCCGGTCGCCGCGATCAGTTATTTCGACTGATCGGAACGTGCCGGACGGACCTCGATCCTGGCGTGCCGGCCGGCTTGCGGGTATCGTAAGGTGGGGCGAGACGGAGTCAGAGCAAACGGCCCCGGGGCGAAACGGAGGTAGGAGACGGGCGTGAAGTGGTCGGCGGAGCACAAGACTCTGACGGGTTTTGCCATCGCGCTCGCCTGCGTGGTGCTCATCGCAGTGGTGTCGCTCCTCGGTCTCGGGCGCCTCACCGCGGATGCCCGATGGGTCACGCACACCGAGCGGGTGCTCGATGATCTTCAGGCGCTCGGCGCCTCGATGACTGCGGCCGAAGCGGCCGAGCGCGCCTACCTCATCACCGGCGATACGGTGAGCCTCGGTCATTATCGCAATGATATTCGAGGCATTGCCCAGCGAGAGGCGGAGCTCCAGCGCCTCACGGTCGACAATGCCCTCGAGCAGAGCCGCCTCGGCCTGCTCGCGCCGCTGCTCGCGCAGCGGACGGCGCAATTCGACCGTCTGATCGAACTGCGGCGGACGCAGGGCTTCGCGGCCTCGCGGCAGCAGATCGAGGCCGCCGCCAACCACGGGACAGGGGCTGCGATTGGCGAGCTCATCGAGCGCATGCGGGTCACCGAGGAGGGCTTGCTCGCCGCGCGGGCGCGACGGACCCGTGCCATGACGCAGCGGACACGCGGGACATTAGTCGCCGGCGCCGGGCTCGCCTTCATCGTCTCCGCCCTGGCGCTGCTCGCGATACGGCGCGACTCCGCGGGCAGACGGCGGGCGGAACAGGCGCTGCGCACGTTGAATGCGCAGCTCGAGAGTCGTGTCGCGGAGCGCACAGCCGAGCTCGAGCGGGCCAGTGCCTCGCTGGCCGACAGCGAGCGGCGGTTCCGGGCGTTCGTCAACGCCACCTCGGACATCGTGTACCAGATGAGCGCGGACTGGGGGGAGATGCGCTACCTGCAAGGACGCAATTTCATCGCCGATCAGGCCGATCCCAGCCGCAGCTGGCTCGAAAAGTACATCCCTCCCGAAGATCGGCCGCAGGTGCTGGGCGCCATCCGCGAGGCGATCCGCACGCAGGGGATCTTTCAGCTCGAGCACCGCGTGTTGCGCGTGGATGGCACCACGGGTTGGACGTTCTCACGCGCCGTCCCGCTCAAGGACGACAAAGGCACCATCACCGAGTGGTTCGGCGCGGCGACCGATGTCACCGATCGCAAGCTCTCGCGACTGAAGCAGGAAGCGCAGCTCGCGCGCCTGAGCCTCCTTGGCGAAATCACACGCGCCATGGGCGAGCGCCAGGACGTCAACAGCATCTTCCAGGTCGTCATCCGCAGCATCGAGACGAATCTGGATCTGGATTTTTGCTCCATCTGCCTTTACGAGACGGGGGAATCCCGGCTGACCGTCGCGCGGGTCGGCGTGCGCAGCGCCCCCCTTGCCCGCGAGCTCGCGATGCCTGAGCAGGCCAATATCGATATCGACCAGAATGGGCTCTCGCGCTGCGTGCGCGGCGAGCTCGTCCACGAGCCCGACGTGCGCGCGCTGCGCTCACCGTTCCCGCAGCGCCTGGCGCAAGGGGGCCTGGGATCTCTGGTCGCCGCGCCGCTGCGTTTCGAGAGCCGCGTGTTCGGTGTTCTGCTGGCCGCCCGGCGCACCCCCGAGAGCTTCAGCAGTGGCGAGTGCGAGTTTCTGCGCCAGTTGGCCGAGCACGTGGCGCTCGCCACCCACCAGGCCCACCTCTACCAGGCGCTGCAGCGCGCCTACGAAGACCTCAGGCAGACCCAGCAGGCGGTTCTGCAGCAGGAGCGTCTGCACGCGCTCGGCACGATGGCGAGCGGTATCGCCCACGACATCAACAATGCGATCTCGCCCATCATGCTCTACACGGACATGCTGCTCGAGGAGCCGGGGCTCAACGAGAGCGCCCGGAAATCCCTCGAGGTCATCCAGCGAGCCATCGATCAGGTCGGACACACCGTGGCGCGCATGCGCGAGTTCTACCGGACCCGCGAACCACAGCAACAGCTCCTGCCCGTCGATCTCAACCGCCTCGTGCGCCAGGTGCTCGACCTTACTCACGCCCGCTGGAGCGACATGGCGTTACGGCGCGGACTGCAGATCGACCTCGAAACCGTGCTCGCACCCGACCTCCCGGCGATTTCCGGAGTCGAGACGGAGCTGCGCGACGCGCTGATCAACCTGGTATTCAACGCCGTGGATGCGATGCCGAAAGGCGGCAGATTGTCGCTGGCCACCCGGCTCCTCGAGCAGCGGGACGCCTCGCGCGAGGCGCCCGGCCGGGTCATCGAGCTGATCGTGTCCGATACCGGCATCGGCATGGACGAGCACACCCGCAGCCGCTGCCTCGATCCGTTCTTCACGACCAAGGGGGAGCGGGGCACCGGGCTCGGATTGGCAATGGTGTATGGCGCAATGCAACGACATGGCGGAGACATCGACGTTGCGAGCACTGTTGGAAGGGGCACCTGCGTCACGTTGAGATTTCCCGTCGTCCAGATCGAGGCCGGAGTCGCGACCACGGAGCAGCCGATCCAGGTCGTGTCGCCGAAGCGCATTCTCGTGATTGACGACGATCCGATCGTGCTGCAGTCACTGCAAGAGGCGCTCGCGGTGGACGGCCATTACGTTACGGCAGCGGACGGCGGCCAGACGGGTATCGATACGTTCCGCGCCGCGCAGAGCGCGGGACTGCCCTTCGAGGTGGTGATCACGGACCTCGGCATGCCGCAAGTCGATGGCCGCCGTGTCGCCGCCGCGATCCGCGCCGCCAGCCCTGATACGCTCGTGCTGCTGCTGACGGGCTGGGGCCGGCGGTTGGTCGAGGAAGGCGACGTGCCGCCCGATGTTGATCGCGTCCTCACCAAGCCGCCGAAACTGCGCGACCTGCGTGAAGCGCTGAGCTTGCGGCCCGACAGGGCAGAGCCGGGCCCGCGGCCCGCGCCGCCGCCTAGAACACCGTGAAGGCGGGCTTGCCGAGCAAGTACCCCTGCAGCAGATCCGCGCCCAGCTGTCTCGCCACCGCGGCCTCGCCGTTGGTTTCGATGCCCTCGAGCACCAGCTGGCTGTTCGTGGCCTTGGCGAAGCGCACCAGCAGATCGACCAGGCGCTGCTTGCGCTCCTCGCGGTCCATGTGCCGCACGATGCTCATGTCGACCTTCATGAAGGCCGGCTGCAGCTCCGCCAGCACCGACAGGGAGTTATAACCCGAGCCGAGATCATCGACCGCGATGCGAAAGCCCGCCGAGGTGAGCCACTCGATCGCCTGCTGCCATCCACAGAGTTCGAGCACGTTGCCGCGCTCGGTGATCTCCAGCACCACCCGGCCGGTCCACCGCCGCAGTTGCTCGAACCGGCGCCGGGCCGCCTCGAAGTCCGACAGCTCGCTCGGATGGACGTTGATGAACAGGTTGGTATCGGCGGGCAGCTCCTCGAGCCAGAGCGCGGCGGCCGAGGCGACCCAGTCACCGACGCGGCCGAGCATGGCGTGCGCCTCGGCGGCGGCGATGATTTTCATTGGCGTATCGAGCACCGCGTGCCGGCTGCGCAGCAGGGCCTCGTAGCCGCACACCTTGCCGGATTCCGCCGCGACGATCGGCTGCAGCGCGAGCTGCAGCAACTCGTCCCGGAAGCATTCATCGAGGTGACGGCGCTGCTGCTCCAGACCGTCGTTGCGGGCGCCGACGCACAGCTCTTCCAGGCGATTGCGGGCCGTGATGGCATTCTCAACCGTGGATTTGATCTCGTCGAGGCGAAACGGCTTGGCGATGATGCGCGAGACCTCGCCGCGGTTGACGGCGTGCATCACAACCGGCAGATCGAGAGCCCCTGACATCAGGATGCGCACGCAACGCGGCTGAAACGCGTGCAGCTGCTTGAGGACCTCGAGGCCGTCGGGAGGCGGGATTTGAAAATCGACGATGGCGGCATCGTACAGGCCGTCCACGGCCTTTTGCAGCGCCTCGCTGCCGTCACCGGCCTCATGAACTTCGTAGCCGTCGCGCTCCAGGGCGATCCGAACGGCCAAGCGCAGATTGGCATCATCTTCGACGACCAGCACACGCATCATGCCTGTATCCCCTGCAACCGGCAATCTGTAGTGTTTCCGTGCCGTGGTGGCCCTTCCCTTATATGCCCCCGGGACAGGTGTCGTCAAACGCCCGCCGGTTCGCGCCCGCGAGCGTGAGCATTATGTCATGGGCCCCGACGCTTACTGCGCGTTGCAGCCGCACCACCAAGTCCGATCGCTCTCAGACCGTCTCAGATACGAATACGCCGGACTTGCGGCTGTAGAGCGCGGTGAGGAGGCACCCGCGTACGAGGTTCGCTCCCTCTCGCAACTGCACCTTGATCACGTGCGCGACCGCTTCTACGCCGGGCACCTCGATGCGGATCGTGGTATCCGCATGGACGTCCGCTCGGGTGATCAGACTGATGCCAGACAGCGACAGATCGCGTAGCACGGCCGGGACCGGTGTCGCCGAGGGAGAGATGCGGAGCATGATCGGGCAATTCTTTTCGACCCTGGGCGCCGAGCGCCGTCCAGACAGCTCGCGCGTGGCGCGGAAGTTGTATGCGATCGAGGCCAGTGGGCTCTCGCACCGCTGACAGCGCGAGTCGGCCTCGAGCCGCCGTGGGACGGCGAGGCCGCAGAACGGACAGGTCTGCAGAGAGCGCGGTGGCGGCTCCGTGACGCCACCTGCGGAGGGCGCGGGTCGGCGTTTGCGCCGGCGCTCGTCGTACTGCAGTCGCTGTTGCGGATCGCTCAGCACGGCGTAGGCGTGGTTGATGCGCACCGCGCTGTCGTGATCGCCGCCGAGGTCGGGGTGGTGGCGCAGCTTGGTCATCAGGCAGCGATAGGCGGCCGCGATGAGTTCGGCCGGTGCCTCGGGCTGCACGTGGAGAATGCGATAGAGATTGCGCCGTTCTTCAGCCATTCGAGGCTGCATCGGCGGATGAGTCGCGGACTTTAGTCCTGCGGCAAATGTGAGTTCGCAACGCCATGAAAATAAAGCGGAATTATCGGCGGGCACTGCCGCCCGGCATCGGTAGAATACCCGCCCTGAGCGGCTGCACTCCAGGCGCCCTGCCGCCGGAGCCGTCGCGGGGGATCCGACTGAACGCACCCATGGGGGCCCCATGCACGCAGGCATCACCGAGAGCTTTCGCGACAAGATCGTCCTCATCACCGGAGCCTCCTCGGGCATTGGTGAAGAGATGGCCTGTCAGCTTGCCCGCGCAGGCGCGGTGCTCACGCTGGCGGCCCGGCGCACCGAACTGCTGGAGAGCCTCGCGGGCAAAATCCGCGAGGCGGGAGCCGTGGAGCCGTTGGTCGTGGCGTGCGACGTCACGCGGGATGAGGACCCGCAGCACGCCGTGGCCGAGACAGTCCGCCTGCGCGGCAGGTTGGATATCGTGATCGCCAACGCCGGTTTCGGGGTCGTCGGCAACTTCGCCAAGCTGTCGGTGGAGGATTACCGACGTCAGTTCGAGACCAATGTCTTCGGGGTGCTGCGCACACTGAAGGCGGCCCTGCCCGAGGTGGCCAAGACGCGCGGTCAGCTGGTGATCCTCGGCAGCGTGGCGGGCTGGACGGCCTCCCCGGGAGCCTCCCCATACGCGATGAGCAAATTCGCGGTGCGCGCGCTCGCCAACTCCATCACGCCGGAGCTCGCTGTCATGGGGGTGCGGGTCACGTTGATCAGCCCCGGTTTCGTGGAAAGCAACATTCGCCGCGTGGACAACCAGGGGCAGCTGCACGCCGATGCCGCCGAGCCGATGCCGCAATGGCTGGTGGTGGGGCGCGTTGCCGCCGTGGAGCAGATGTTGCGAGCCATCGCGCGGGGACAGCGAGAGGTCGTGGTGACCGGTCACGGCAAGCTCTTCGTCGCGCTGGAGCGATTCGCGCCATGGGTGCTGCGCGCCGCAGCGCGCCGCATGGCCGCAACCCGGGGTGGCTACCGCACGGAACCGAGGTCCGGGTGAGCCGCACGTCCCGCCTGCTGCAGCTGCTCGATGCGCTGCGCGGCCGGCGCCGGCCGGTGACCGCCGCCGACCTCGCGGACCAGCTGTCCGTCTCGATACGCACGGTCTACCGGGACGTGCAGACCCTGACCGGACTCGGCGCGCCCATCGAGGGTGGCGCTGGAGTCGGCTACCTGCTGCGGCCAGGGTACTTTCTGCCGCCGCTGATGTTCGCGGTGGACGAACTCGAGGCCCTGGTGCTCGGGGCGCGCTGGGTGACGGGCCAGGGGGACGCCGAACTCGCCCGGGCTGCCGAATCGGCACTTGCCAAGATTGCCACCGCCTCGCCAAAGGACCTGCGCGATGAGATCGCCGAGACCGGTTTGTGGGCGCCGCGCTTCGGGCCGGGCACCGAACCGGAATCGGGACTGCGCACGCTGCGCGAGGCGATTCGCCGCGAGCGCAAAGTGAGGATCGACTACACCAACCTCGCGGGCGCATCGAGCGAGCGGCTGATCTGGCCCATCGCGCTCGCCTTTTTCGAGGGCAAGCGGGTGCTGGTCGCCTGGTGCGAGCTGCGGTGCGAGTTCCGGCACTTTCGCACCGATCGCATTGGGCGCCTCACGCTCACCCCCGAGTCCTACCCGCATCGCCGTCAGGAGCTGGTGAAGCTCTGGCGACGGCAAGAGAGGCACCGGGCAGCGCCTTGCGGGGCGCCGCGTGAGGACTGCTGACAGAAACTGTCACGGGCCGCTGGCAGGATGGACGGATCGATCCACACCCAGAGAGCACCGTCATGCGTCTGTATCATCACCCGTTTTCCTTCAACGCCCGCCGCGCCGTCCTGGCCGCCATGGAATTGGGCTCGCCCGTCGAGCTGGTGTTCGTCGATCTTGCCCAGGGCGCCCAGCGCCAGCCGCAGTTCCTGAAGTTAAATCCCAACCACCGGGTCCCGGTGCTCGAGGACGATGGCTTCATCCTGTGGGAATCGCACGCCATCATGCAGTACCTGGCGGACAAGACTCCGGGGCAGACCCTCTATCCCATCGAGGTGCGCGCCCGGGCCGATGTCAACCGGTGGCTGTTCTGGTGCGCGCACCATTTCACACCGGCCGTCTCCGTGCTCAACTGGGAGCGCGTGATCAAGGGTCTCCTCGGGCTCGGGAACCCGGATCCCGCGGAAATCAAGCGCGGTGAGACCCTGGTGAGCGAGTTCGCCGGCGTGCTCGATGCGCATCTTGCCGGCCGCCATTGGATCTGCGGCGAGGCGCTGACCTTGGCGGACCTCGCAATCGCCACGCCCCTGGCGCAGATCGAGCAGGCCCGGCTGCCGGTCGGGCAGCTGCGCCACTTGCAGAGCTGGTTTGCGCGGGTGCAAGAGCTCGCCACCTGGCAGAAAACCCGTCCTGCCTGATCTATCCGGCCTGTGGGGGGGCCCGAGACGGGCCTGCCGCGAGCCGCGTCGGCCCGGTGCGGGCACGGCTCGCGGCCAATGCCCTCAGACGTGGAGCGTCACCTCGTCGTAAGGCCAGGCAAGAAGGGCCGGCTGGTCCTCCGCCCACGACGACAGCGCCTGCAGCCGCGGGTGATCCGCCCGGACGAGGAGTTCGGGCAGCTTCTCGTATGTGAAGCGCCAGGCCACGGCCGCGGCGATCTGTGCCGCGCCGAGCGATTGCCGCGCGCCGTCCGGCTGCTTCGCGACATCGGATTCGAGCTCGCGATACGCCGTGCGCAGCTGCTGCGCGACACGCTCCACCCAGGGTTCGTGTTGTTTCTCGGCGGGGCGCAGATTGCGCTCGTAGACGATCTGCACCGATTTCTCGCAGGCTGCGAGGGCGAGTCCGATCGTGCGCAGCGCCGCGAGCCGCGCGCGGATCCCGTGCGGCATGAGCGAGCGAGGTGCGGCCAGAGCTTCGGCGTAATCGAGGATCAGCGTCGAGTCCATGAGCACCGTGCCGTCGTCACAGACGAGCGTCGGGGCCTTCACGACGGGATTGATTTCCCGGAACGCCTCGTACGTGCGAAAAACCGACACGGCGCGGTGCTGGAACGACAGTCCCAGCGCGTGCAACGACACCGCGGTGCGCCGCACGTAAGGCGAGTCGAGCATACCTATGAGTTGCATACGAGTCCTTCGCTCAATGACCTGCCCGGGGCGGGCGAACCACGTGCAGCCCGGCGATGCGGTGGGCCGAATCGAATGCCACCTCCAGCCCGATGGGGCTCTTCTTGAACTCCGTTCTGACGATTACGGCCGTGTAGCCGTCCTCGTGCATCGTCCGGGTGGCGCCCGTTTTCTCGAATGCGCCGCCGTGTCGGATGAGCGCCTGCCAGAGTTGCCGGAGTTTCTCCGGCGGCGCGGCCTGCTTCATCTGGGCGGTGAAATCCGCCTCCGCGCGGCTGAAGTGACCCTGCGCCATGGTCTCGACGAACGCCTTGGCGGAGGCGACGGGGTCTGCGGCCGTGGAGGGCGCGGCGAGCGAGCTCGCCGAGGCAAGCAGCGCGAGCGAGAGGAGGGTGGACTCCAATATCCTTCTGTCACTGGGCATGGCGTGTCCTCGAGGTGCGGATTGGGGCGATCATGGCGGCTCAGGCTCTTCGATGGAGGCGGGCTTCACGATAAGCCTCGAACACAGCCTGGTCCAGGTGCTCGGGCCGCGCAGTGAGCGCTGCGGCGCCGAGCGCGCGCAGGGCGCGCACCCGGCTTAAGAGCGCGTGCCGGTATTCGGTCGCGGCGAGCGTCCGGAAGGGGGCGAGCGGCGAGTCGCCCGACTCGAGCGGCAACGCCATGATCTGCGCATTCTCGAGGCCCGCGATGAAGGCGAAATGCTTCGGCCTGAGCAGGCGCACCGCCTGCACGAGCAGCTCCTGCGGGCTGTCCTCGAGGTCCGTCAGCAGCACGACGAGATTTCGGCGGTGGCTCATCGCGCGGATTCGGGCGGCCGCGAGCGTGGGATTCGAGGGCCCCTGCTGTACCCGACAAGCCGCCAGCATCCTACGGATGCGCACGACGGCGGCCTCACCGCGCGCCGGAGGCAGCATCGCCAACGGCTGCGAGGCGAACACCAATATGCCCACCGCATCATCCACTGCCGATGCTCTCTGCGCCAGCCGGGCAGCCACGTTGACGTACAGCCCCAGACGGTCGATCTCTCCGGCCGCCAGCCCGCTCGACCGTCCGGCATCGATGGCGATCATGATCTCGAGGTGACGCTCCTCACTCAGCTCGCGGCTGACGAGATTGCGGCGGCGTGCGCTCGCCTTCCAGTCGATGCTGCGCAGCGGATCGCCATGGCGGTAGTCACGCAGCTGCAGGATCTCGCCCCCTGCGCCGCCACTGAGGTACCCCCGCTGCCCGCCGCCGGGGCGATCACCGGTGACCATGACCGCGCGGTCGAGGACATCGGGAATCACCGTGACGGTGCATTCGCCCGCCACGCGTTTCGGCCACCAGGCGAGGCCCAGGGGCCCGGAGATACGGATTTCGGGAACGGGCCATCGATAGCATCCCAGGCGCCGGGCCCTGGCTCGCACCTCAGCCGTCGCAGGGTCTCGGGCGAGGCGCAATGTCTCGACACGTGCTTCGGTGGCAAACCCTTCCGGCGCCGCGAGCGCGGCCTGGATGATCACGCTGGCGCGACCGCCGTGCGTGAATTCGACCCGCATGAGGTGCGGCCGGCCGAGCAGCCAGCGCTCTGGCCCGGCGAACCGTAGCCGCAGGCCGCAGCGCCCGCTCGCAACGGCTTCGTACGTGAGCGCGGCGAGCAGGAGCGCCGCCGGCAGGCACCACCATCGCGTCAGCGCCGGGTCCCACTGCCCGAGTATGCCGAGGATTCCGGTCACCAGGACCCACAGCAGAGCGTTGCGGCGCAGACTCATCTCGCTGCGCTCAGCGAGGCACCGGCGCACGCTCGAGAAGACTTGCCGCGATATCCCGGTCGGCGCGTCCTTCCAACACCGCATCGGAGGTGAGACTCAGGCGATGCGCAACGACCCACGGGGTCACCAGCTTCACATCGTCCGGCGTGACGAATTCCGAGCCCCGCAGCCCCGCTGCAACTCGCGCGGCCCTAAGCAGCGCCAGCGCCCCTCGGGTGGACAGTCCGAGCGCCACCTGTGCGTGCGCGCGCGAAGCCTGGGCAAGCGCCAGGACATAACTCGTCAATTCCCCCGAAACGTGCACGCGGTCGGCGCACTGACGGGCCGCCGCGATGTGCTCGGGAGTGATTCTTGCGGTGCCCGGATCCGCAACCCCCTCCCCGGCGGCCGCAATCGTGCCGTAGCGTTCGAGCACCCGCGCCTCATCCTCGACCGCCGGGTAGCCTACGTCGATGCGCATCATGAACCGGTCCAGCTGGGATTCGGGCAGGGGGAAAGTCCCCTCGAACTCATGCGGATTCTGCGTGGCGATCACGAGAAAGTCCGCCGGCAGGCGGTAGGTGTGCCGGTCGATCGAGACCTGCCGCTCCTCCATGGCCTGCAGCAGCGCCGACTGCGTCTTGGGACCGGCGCGGTTGATCTCATCAACCAGCAGCACGTCGGTGAAGATCGGGCCGGGGTGCAGCACGAACTTGCGGTTCGCCTCATCGAGGACGTGCACGCCCGTCATGTCGGAGGGCATCAGGTCGGCGGTCCCCTGGATGCGGGCAAAACGCCCGGAAAGCGCCGCCGCCAGGGTCTTGCCGAGCAGTGTCTTGCCCAGTCCAGGCGCGCCCTGCACGAGCACGTGACCGCGCGCGACCACCGCGATCACCAGGGCCCGGATCAGGTCCCGCAGGCCGATTACGGTGCCGCCCAGCCGCTCCTGGAGATTTTGTTCGAGTTGCTCGAGCGCGTTCATTGAAGTGACCTGCGTAGTTGTGCCAGAAGATTCTGCAGCCGGGTGAGGCTGACACGCTTGCCGGCGCGAGCCCGAGCGTAACAGGTGCGCAACGCCGCCCGCTCGGCGCCGCTCACGCCCGGGTCGGCCTCGAGCCGTCGCCAGGCATCAGCCCCTGAGTCTCCCGAGCGGCCGGTCAGCTCGCCGAGAAAATCCTCGATCATCCGCCGGGCGGCCTCGCCGGGCTCGACCACCGCGGCAAGATAGCGTGCGCTGCCCTCGATGTAGGCGCTCTCATCGAGAGGCTGCCAGAGGGGCTGCTTGCTGCGCAGTGGTATCGAGCCCACGACGAATATCAGCCACAGGATCACGATCCAGCCGAGAGTGGCGTGCACACGCGGGTCGGCGAAGAAAGCTCGGGCGTCATAGAAGGCCGTGAGTCCCTCGTGGGCATCGTCGAACACGACCGCCCCGCCGGGTCCACGCGACCAGGCGATGATGTTGGCCAGGAAGCGCGCGTTGCCCGGAAGCGCCATGCCTGCGTTGGAGAAAGGACTGGCGGCGGCACAAAGGATGATCTGGCCGAGGCCCAGGCGCTCGAGCCATATCGCAGGAATGCCATCGTCGCCGCGCACGGCGAGTTGCAGCGGCAATTGCCGATAGGTGAGATGTCCCCGCCAGGCACGCGAGGGCAGCGTGAGCGGCGCCTCGATTTGCTTCACGCCCGCCAGCAGTGGGTGGGCACCGAGAGGGCGCAGCTCCAGGCTCCGGGCGCCGAGCGAGCGCAGCAGGCTGACGGAGCGCGAGGGCAGGAATTTCAGTCCCGCGAGCCGATCGATATCCTGGATCATCACCGGGTCGTCCGTGTCCGCAGCCCACAGCGGCTCATCATTGAGCGCCGCCGCGATGAGCAGCGTGTTTCCCCTGGCCACCCACGCGCGCAGCGCACTGCGCTCGTTGGCCTGCATGGGCACCCGCTGAGGGAGGGTCACGATGAGCAGATTGCCGGTGGGCCGCGGCAACAGTCCCGGCAGACGACCGTAGCGATATCTCAGGCTGACTCTGGGAACGTGCTGCGCGCCGAGCCATCGCCAGATTGCCAGATACCCCTCCGGACGGGCGTCGGTGGACAGCGGCAGACCGCGGGCGGGCGCCGGACTGTGCGGCTTGGGGAAGATGAGCGCGTAGAACAGAATGAGCGCACCGATCCCGAGCCCGAGTGTGAGCAGGCGCTCTCTCATGACTCGCGCTCACGCCGCTCAGGGCGGCCGAGGAGTCCGGCATGCAGCGCCTGAGCCGCACGCAGGGTCTCTTCGGGCACTCTCGCGGGAGCGGTGGTGGGTCCGTAGAGCTCACGTTCGGCGAGAAGCGCCACCTGCGCGAAGTCCTGCCGCTGGTCTTCGGTGTCGAAGCGCGCCTGCGCGGCAATCTCGCGGCAGGTCAGGTGCCGTTCGCGCCCGATGCGGTGCGACCGGTTGAGGGCGTCGACCAGCACTCGCAGCACTCGCGTGGGACGTTCACCCGCCTCCTCCCAGTCCGGTCCCTCCGCCCGGTGCACCTCGGGCGGTGCTGAGGCATCGCTGCGAACTGCGGCGCGGCGCGACGCGCGGCGTGCGGATCCGATGAGGCCCGCGGAGCGCAACTCGAGAACGACCACGACGACCACGGTCAGCAGGAGGATCCCCGCCAGCAGGAAAAATCCGGTGAGCAGACCCTGCGAGCCCGTCTTGACGCCCAGGGAGCGTAGCCAGCGACGCAACATGGCGCGCCATGGCGCCGTCCATTGCCCCACCCATGCAGTGAGCCGGTCCCAGAGCGAGGGCGGCGGTGCAGGCGGCTCGAGGCCGTTTGCGATGGCGCGCAACGCTCCCGCATCGGGCGCGGAAGATGGCGGTGGCCCGCCGTAGCGATGCGCCAGCGCGTCGAGACGGGTCAGCGCAAGCGGAGTGAGGGCCTCTCGCCAGTCGGGCGGGAGGAAGGCCCCGAGCCCAAGGTCGTCGATGGCGTGCCCGATCCCCGGGCATGCGCCGCGCAGGGCGGTCAAGCCCTTGAGCGTGCCCGGCGCCCGAGAGAGGCAGCGCGCAATCAGGGTCCGCGCAGAGACCGTCGAGGGCGGGGCCGCAGCCCAGGCGCCGGCCGGGAACGCGACGAGCGACGCGACCACCAGCGGCATCCATGGCCTCGGCCCCCGCATGAGTCAGGAGCCGCTCAGTGCCTCCGCGCGCGCGGCGAGATCACCGCCTTCGCGACGCAGCTTGAGGTCGCGGTAGATCGCGAGTGCCACGGCCGTGAGCAACGGAATGATGACCACATTGCCCACTGCCGCGAGCGCGCCCACGATGCGCATCCGGTGGATGAACTGCGCGGGGTTGGTGAGCGGCGCGTCGAGCGCGTGTATGCCGGCCAGGGAGACCACGCCACCGGCGATCCAGGTGAGCGCCATGTTGAGAATGGCCACGATGATGAGGGCCACGAAGGAGATCATGGTGACCCGCCACCAGTGGCCCTTGACCAGTCGCCAGCTGAAGCCGAGGGCGGCAGCCCCGCCACAGTCCTCCATGAACAAGGCGGGCAACCAGAATTCCAGGCGCACGACCACGTAGAGAAGGAACACGGCGAGCGCAAGGCCTGCGATGACCACGACGAAGGTGAGCGCCGCGGGATCATGGCCTGCGTGACGCAGGGCGAAGATCACGCCCGCCCCGACGCCAATCGGGAGGCAGATGGCCGCCGCGATCAGCGCCATCAGCACCGCCGCGAGCAGCATCTGCGGCAATCGCCGCAGGCCGGCGCCGAGCGCCGCCGAAAAGGACCGGGAGGCCTCCCCGCGCATGATGGCCACTTGTTGAGTGAGCAGCGCTCCGTTTACCACCAGGGTGATCAGCCATGACACGATCACCAGCAGACCGGCGACGCGCATCATCGCAAAGACCTGTTGCAGGGCTTGCAGTGGGTTCTGTCCCGCCTGCGGCAACGGAGGGGTGATGAAGAACTGCGTGACGGCGCTGCCCGCCACGGCGATCAACGCCAGCGCCCAGCACCGGCTGAAGGAGGCGCGGAACAGCCGTATCCAGTCATCGAGAACGCCACCGATGGACAGTGGAGAGGAGGGTGCCACGTACTGCATGTTGGCTCCGATATTGTGATGGGGGCGGTGGTCCGCGCGTCTTGTCCTCACTCGGCAGAATAGCTAAGCTCGGGCTCGGCGAGCAACCTTTCATCTCAAGCGCATGGCCGAGGAAGAACTCATCGTCAAGGGCCTGACGGGCGTCGACATCAGCCTGCGGATCGCCGGTCCCGGCACGCGCAGCTACGCCTTCGTGACCGACTGGCTGTTGCGCACACTGCTCGCGCTCGGGTTGCTGCTCGCCGGTGCGCTGCTGCGCCTGGTACTGGCGCTGCGGACCCACCGCGCGCCCGGAAACGGTGTGATGATCGCCGCAGGGATCGTAGCGATTGCGATTTACGTTCTCTATCACCCCGTCGTCGAGGTGGCGATGCGGGGCCGTACCCCAGGGCTGCGCAAGGCCGGCGCACGGATCGTCACCGTGGAGGGCGCAACGCCCGGGACCGGTGCGCTGCTCATCCGCAATCTCTTTCGCCTGATCGACAGTCTGCCGGTGTGCTACATGGTGGGGCTCGCGTGCTGCCTGTTCACGAAGCAGCGGGTGCGTCTCGGGGACATGGTGGCGGGCACGGTGCTCGTGGTCGAGGAATCCGACCCGGTGCGCTCGCTCGGCCGGCTGAGTGCCCAGATGCAGCGGTCGGCATTGTCGCTCGAGGCGCTGCAGCTGATTCATGACCTTCTCGAGCGGTGGCCGTCCCTGGAGGACGCCGGCCGCAGGCAGCTGGCGCGCGCGTTACTCGCCAAGCTCGATCCCGGGTTCGATCCGCGGCGCGACGATGCCGCGAACGGCCCCGCCTTGAAGGCCCGTCTGGAGGCGTTGCTTGCCGGTCCCGGACACTGAGGCGACCGCCTGGATCCGCGCACGGGCGCCGCAATGGCAGTCGCTCGCCGCCGCGGCCGCGACCGCGTCCCAACGCCCAAGGGCCACCGTGGACGAGGCGTTGAGCACCCTTGGCACCTACCGTGTCATGACGCAGCACCTGGCGAGCGCGCGTGAGTTGCTGCCGGGAAGCTTCCTGACCGTGGCGCTCGAGAACGCCTGTGCGTCCCTGCACGCCGCCATCAATCGCGCGCCGCGGCTCACCGGCGCGAGATGGCTGACGCTGCTTCGCGATGACATCCCGATGGCCGCCGCATCGGTACGCGTCCTTGCGCTGTGGATTGCCGCGCTCCTCGTGGCGAGTGCTTTCGCCGGGTGGTGGCTGATCAGCACCTACCCGGAGCTGGTCACTCTGATCGCAAACCCTCGAATGATCGACGGAGTCGAGCGTGGTCACCTCTGGACCTACCAGGTACTCGACATCGCGCCACCGGCTGTGTTGTCGGCGCAGATCTTCTCCAATAACGTGGTGGTGACCCTGGGTGCGTTCTGCATGGGACTGCTGTTCGGGCTGGGAGCGCTCTACATGATCAGCCTGAACGGGCTGATGCTCGGCGGATTGCTCGCCTTCACGCACCAGCACGGCCTCGCGCTCGGGCTGGTGAAATTCACGCTGGCGCACGGTCCGGTGGAGCTTTCGGTCATGTGCCTCGCGGCGGCCGCGGGCACCGCCTTGGGGGAAGCGGTGATCCGCCCTGTGCTTGCCTCGCGTGTGCAATCCCTGCGTCGCCGCGCCGCAGAGCTCGGTCCTCTCCTGCTCGCCTGCGCCCTGCTTCTGCTCGGCTCCGGGCTGATCGAGGGATTTCTCTCCCCGCGTGCGACGGTGTCGATCCCCGTGCGCCTTGGCGTTGGTCTCGGTTACTGGACGCTCATGCTGCTGTGGCTCAGCGGGCGGCTCATTCCAAGAGCGCACCGCGTCACGCCGGCTGCGCATACGTCCACGCTGGATTCTCGAGAGGCCAGCGTGGGCCGCGGGGCCGGCCGAGGTGGTGGCCCCGCGGCGAGCGTACCTTGATATAGTCCGCCCGCGATGCCTGACGGCGAAAACCTGCTGCGGAGGTGTCTCATGCGAGTCGGTGTACTGGGTGCAGGTGTGGTCGGTCAGACGCTGGCCGGCGGTTTTCTCAAGCACGGCCACGAGGTGATGATCGGCTCGCGCGAGCCGGCGAAGCTCACCGACTGGGCTCGGCAGCACCCCGGGGCGCGGGTCGGCACGCCCGGGGATACGGCCGCGTTCGGTGACCTGGTGGTGCTCGCCGCGAAAGGCACCGCGGCGGCGGCCATGGTGCGCACTGCAGGTGCCAAGGCCCTCGCCGGCAAGACGCTGATCGACGCCACCAATCCGATCGCCGACTCCCCTCCCGTGGGCGGGGTGCTCAAGTTCTTCACCTCTCTCGACGACTCTCTCATGGAGCGCCTGCAGAGCGAATTCCCTGAGATCCACTTCGTCAAGGCGTTCAACTCCGTCGGCAGCGCACAGATGGTGAATCCGCATTATGCTGCGGGCCGGCCGACCATGTTCATCTGTGGCAACGATCATGACGCGAAGGCGCTGGTCAGCGGCATTCTCGATCAGTTCGGCTGGGATACCGAGGACATGGGAGAGGCACAGGCCGCGCGCGCCATCGAGCCGTTGTGCATGCTCTGGTGCATCCCCGGCTTTCGCAACAACCAGTGGTCGCATGCCTTCAAGCTGCTCAAATAGCCGCTCGACGCTGCGCCGCATCCCATGACCGACTCGTGCCTGATCCGCGCCATCGAGCGCCGTGACTACCCGCAATGGCGTCCGCTCTGGGACGGCTACAACGCCTTCTATGGGCGCAGCGGACTCGCCGCGCTGCCCGAGCCGATCACCGCGGCGACCTGGGAGCGCTTCTTCGATACGGGCGAGCCGGTTCATGCGCTGGTCGCCGAAGAGGCGGGGCGGCTCGCGGGGCTGGCTCATTTCCTCTATCACCGCAGCACCACGCGCCTTCGCGAGGTGTGCTATCTGCAGGACCTCTACACGGCAGAACATCTGCGCGGCCGGGGTATCGGCCGCCAGCTGATACAGGGTGTCTACGAGGCGGCCCGCGCCGCGGGCTCGAGCCGGGTCTACTGGCAGACCCAGGTCACGAATCAGGCGGGCCGGGCACTTTATGACAAGGTCGCGGAGCACCGGGGATTCATCGTCTACGCACATGAGCTGCCATGACCCATGGCGCCCGCGATGCCTTGCCGTCTGTCGCGGAAACGGTTAAAACACCCGGGTGGCCCGGCTCACGGGCAATGGGGAGGGCGGCCAACTTGAACAAGCTTTGCGTGGGGGTCGTTTCGGGCCTGCTCCTGCCGGGGTGCGCGTTCGCCGGCGCATACACCGACCTTGCCCAGGTGCGGGCGGCCTTCTTCAAGGCAACGTCATGGCATATAGAGGAGCACGTCGGCGGCAAGACGATGGACATCGACTACTCCGCGCCCGACCGCTGGCGCTTCGTTCCCGCTCCCAACATCAAGGAAGTGCTCATCGGCAACGATGTCTACATGGTGACCAATGGCCACGTCATGAGGCTGCCGCCAGCCTATGGCACCATGGTGGCGCAGGCGATGAGGCGCGCGGCCAAGACCGATCCGTTCTCGGGCGTCACCAAGGCAGACATGCAGAAGACGGCTCGTGACCTCGGTATGCAGACCCTCGATGGCAAGAGCGTCCACGTCTACAGCTGCGTGGTGCGAGGGGTGGACGAGACGCTCTACGTCGGGGCCGATCATCTGCCCGTGCGGGTGGTGATGAACGGGGTGAAGATCAAGGGTCATCCCGTCAAGGTCGTCGCCGACTACAGCCTGTTCAACCAGCCGATCGCGATCGACCCTCCCACCTCCTGAGCCGGGCCGGCGGCGCGCCGCACGAGGCCAGGGGCCCCTTCGCGGCGGCTCCCCTAGACGAGCACGCGCTCGATGCCGCCGTCATTGGCTCGCGCAACGAACTCGGCCATCCAGTTCTCGCCGAGGATGTGGCGCGCGATCTCAACCACGACATACGCCGCATCGAGATCGGCGTCGTCGTTGTAGCGCTTCAGGCCCTGGAGACAGGACGGACAGGAGGTGAGGACCTTGACCTGGGTCGCGCCCTGCGCGCGCAGCTTCTCGGCCCCCTTGCGCATCTCCTCCTCCTTGCGGAAACGCACCTGGGTGGAGATGTCGGGGCGGCTGAGCGCGAGACTCCCGGACTCGCCACAGCAACGGTCGTTCTTCTCGATCCGGCCATTGCGCGACTCGTTCATCAGGGAGTTGACCACCTGGAGCGAATCGTAGCGCTTCATGGGGTTGTGGCAGGGCTCGTGGTACATGTAGCGCACGCCCGTCACGTTCTCGAGCTTCATGCCCTTTTCCATCAGGTACTCGTGGATGTCGATGATGCGCGAGCCTGGGAAAATCTCCTCGAACTTGTAGCCCTGCAGCTGGTCGTAACAGGTGCCGCAGCTCACCACCACGGTGCGGATGTCGAGATAGTTGAGCGTGTTGGCCACACGGTGAAAGAGCACGCGATTGTCGGTAGTGATCTTCTCGGCCCGATCGCCCTGTCCTGTGCCCCGCTGCGGATACCCGCAGCAGAGGTATCCCGGCGGCATGACCGTCTGTACACCGACATGCCAGAGCATGGCCTGGGTGGCAAGGCCCACCTGGGAGAACAGGCGCTCCGAGCCGCATCCGGGGAAGTAGAACACCGCCTCGGTATCGGCCGTGGTGGTGGCGGGATTGCGGATGATGGGCACGTAGGCGGAGTTCTCGATGTCGAG
The DNA here is from genome assembly GCA_027452045.1 of Gammaproteobacteria bacterium. Classification (GTDB taxonomy): domain Bacteria; phylum Pseudomonadota; class Gammaproteobacteria; order Steroidobacterales; family Steroidobacteraceae; genus 13-2-20CM-66-19. The sequence goes on along the minus strand of DAIDHH010000020.1, from coordinate 8,091 downwards.
CAGCGCACGGGCGGTCTTCTTGGGAAGACCCGCCGGCATCTTCTTGTTGACGAAGTGCACGACCTGCTCGCGCACCGGCGCCTTGCCGGTGCTGGCCGGCGGGCGCTGCGTCTGGGCCCGCGACAAACCCTTGAGGAGCCCGTGGCCGGCTCTCTGCGCCTTGTAGCCCCACTCGATCATGAGCTTGCGGGTGAGGCGGATGGTCTCCGGGTGGGTCGCATTCAGGAAGAACATGGTCGCGGCCGTGCCGGGATTGAAGCGTTTCTTGCCCATGCGCCGCAGCAGGTCGCGCATCGCCATGGACACGTCCCCGAAGTCGATGTCCACGGGGCAGGGTGTCACGCACTTGTGGCACAGGGTGCAATGATCGCCCACGTCCGAGAACTCGTCCCAGTGGCGAACGCTCACGCCGCGGCGCGTCTGCTCCTCGTAGAGAAAGGCCTCGATCAGGAGCGAGGTCGCGAGAATCTTGTTGCGCGGGCTATAGAGCAGGTTCGCGCGCGGCACGTGCGTTGCGCAGACGGGCTTGCACTTGCCGCAGCGCAGGCAGTCCTTGATCGCATCGGAGATCTCGCCGATGGCCGACTGCTGCATGATGAGGGATTCGTGGCCGAGCAGGTTGAAGCTCGGCGTGTAGGCGTTCGACAGGTCCCCGCCCGGAAACAGCTTGCCCTTGTTGAACCGGCCATCCGGATCGACACTGCGCTTGTAGTCGCGGAATTCCCTCGTCTCGTCCTCCTCGAGGAACTCCAGCTTGGTGATGCCTATGCCATGCTCGCCCGAGATGACGCCGTCCAGCCTGCGCGCGATCTCCATGATGCGCCTGACCGCCGCGCTGGCCGAGCGCAGCATTTCGTAGTCATCGGAGTTGACCGGAATGTTGGTATGCACATTGCCATCGCCGGCGTGCATGTGCAGGGCTACGAAGACGCGACCACGCAATACGCGCTGATGCGCCTCTTCGCATGCCGTGAGGATCGGTGCGAAGACCCTTCCGCTGAAAATCTGCTGCAGCGGCGTGCGCAGCTCGCGTTTCCAGGAGACGCGGATGGTCCGATCCTGCAGGATGTCGAACACCTTCGCGTGGGGGGCTCGCTCGAGGCGCGCGCGCAGGCCCTGTTCCAGGGGCGTGTATCCCAGCCCGAGGAGCTCCGGCAGCGCCTCGGGGAGGTCCGCATCCATGTGCGCGGCCAGCCAGAGCCAGCGCCGGTGCACGTCCGCGAGGAGCTGGCGCGCCTGAGCGGCCCGCTCCCCGATCACCTCCGCATCCGGCAGCGTCCCGAACTCCAGGTCCTCGGCGCGGGCGAGCGGCGGCGGCGCGGCGAAGACCGCCTCGAGCGCTTCGATGAGCCGCAGCTTGTTGGCGATGGAGAACTCGATGTTGATGCGCTCGATTTCGTCGGTGTACTCGCCCATGCGAGCAAGCGGCAGCACCACGTCCTCGTTGATCTTGAAGGCGTTGGTGTGCCGCGCGATGGCCGCGGTGCGCGAACGGTCGAGCCAGAACTTGCGCCGCGCCTCGGCGCTCACGGCGACGAATCCCTCCCCGCCCCGGCCGTTGGCGAGGCGCACCACCTCCGAGACGGCCGCGGCCACCGCCGCTTCGTCATCCCCGACGATGTCCCCGAAGAGCGCCATCTTCGGAAGCGCGCCGCGCTTGGATTTGGTGGTGTATCCGACCGCCTTCAGGTAGCGCTCGTCCATGTGCTCGAGTCCCGCCAGGCGCACCCCGCGTGCCGCGAGCGCATCCAGGTGGTTCTTGATCTCCACGATGGTTGGCACCGCCTCGCGCGCCTGGCCGAAGAACTCCAGGCACACCGTGCGCGTGTGGCTCGGGGCGCGGTGCAGCACCCAGCGGGCCGAGGTGATGATGCCGTCGCATCCCTCCTTCTGCACGCCAGGGAGGCCGCCGAGGAACTTGTCCGTCACGTCCTTGCCGAGGCCTGCCTTGCGGAACTTGCGCCCCGGGATGCTGAGGCGCTGCTCGCGCAGCACGCGCGCCTCGCCTGGCGGCGAGCGGCCATCCTTCCAGACGAGCTCGAACTCGGCAATGTCGACGTCGTGGATCTTGCCGCGGTTGTGCGCGACCCGGCTGATCTCGAGCCAGTTGCCCTCGCAGTCGACCATGCGCCACCAGGCGAGGTTGTCGACCGCCGTTCCCCAGAGAACCGCCTTCTTGCCGCCGGCATTCATGGCGATGTTGCCGCCGATGCAGGAGGCGTCGGCCGATGTGGGGTCGACGGCGAAGACGAGTCCGCCCTGGTCCGCGGCAATGGCCACGCGACGGGTCACCACGCCCGCTTCCGTGTAGATCGTCGGCACGGGGTCGGCGAGCCCGGGAAGATGCAGCCGCTCGATCTCGCCCAGGCGCTCGAGCTTCTCGGTGTTGATGACGGCGGAGAGAGGTGTCAGCGGCACGGCGCCGCCGGTGTAGCCGGTGCCGCCGCCGCGCGGGATGATGGTGAGTCCGAGCTCGATGCAGGCCCGCACCAGGCCCGGGATCTCGGCCTCCGTGTCCGGAATCAGCACGACGAACGGATATTCGACGCGCCAATCGGTCGCGTCCGTGACGTGACAGACGCGGGCATAGGCATCGAAGCGGATGTTGTCCGGCCGGGTATGCCGCTTCAGGACGCGCAGCGCACGCCGCCGCAGGCCGGTCCAGCTGTCGAAGTCGGCTTCGAAGCTGCGCACCGCCGCGCTCGCCGCGGTGAGCAGATCTCCGACCTGGGCGTAGCGCTCGCCGTCACCGGCATCCCGTCGCTTGTCGACCTCGCCCAGACGGTGGTGCAGAGCCTGAATGAGCAGCCGTCTCCTGCGCGCGTTCTCGATCAGATCGTCCTGCAGGTAGGGATTGCGGCGCACCACCCAGATGTCCCCGAGCACCTCGTAGAGCATGCGCGCCGATCGGCCGGTACGGCGCTCGTGCCGCAACTCCTCGATGCTCGCCCAGTGGCGCGCTCCGAGCAGCCGGATCACGATCTCCCGATCGGAGAACGAGGTGTAGTTGTAGGGAATCTCGCGCAGCCGGCCCGAAGTCTCGGGACCGCGGGCGGTGGCCTCCATGGACGGCGGCGCGGGCCTGGGTGCACTCATGGACTGTATGCTGCTCCTCAACCGTCTCCGCGCCCGGGGGCCGGGCCGGGGAGAATGCGCCTATCCTACGGAATCCGGGTTCGCGGCAGAAATAAGCAATGGTCAGACGGTCATAATCGTAGCCGTTTTCGAGGCACGGGCTTCAGGGCAAGTCCGTGCCGCCCATCAGGTACCGGTCGCATTCGCGCGCGGCGCCCCGGCCTTCGTTGATGGCCCACACCACCAGGCTCTGTCCTCTGCGGCAGTCGCCCGCGGCGAAGACGCCCTGCACATTGGTCGCGAATGCGCCGTGCTCGGCCTCGACGTTGGAGCGAGCGTCGGTCTTGACCCCGATCTCGGCCAGGAGCTGCTGTTCGGGGCCGGTGAATCCGAGCGCGAGCAGCACCAGGTCGGCGGGGATCTCCTGCGCACTCGCGGGCACTTCGACCGGCACGAGCCGCCCGTTCTCGCCCCGCTGCCAGGAGATCTGCACGGTCGTGACCGACCGCACGCCGTCCTCGGCGTCGCCATTGAGGCTCTTCACCGTAGTGACATAGGTGCGCGGATCCGCGCCGAACTTCGCCGCGGCTTCCTCCTGCCCGTAGTCGAGTCTGTAGACCTTGGGCCATTCCGGCCAGGGATTGTCATCGGCGCGCTCCATGGGCGGCCGGGGCAGGATCTCGATCTGCTTCAGGCTCTTGCAGCCCTGGCGCATGGCGGTGGCCACACAGTCGGTACCCGTGTCGCCGCCGCCGATCACCACGACATTCTTGCCGCGCGCGTGAACGGGACTATGATCGGGACCGCCGTTGAGCAGCGCCTTGGTGCTCGCGGTGAGGTATTCCATGGCGAAGTGCACGCCCCTCAACTTGCGGTTGGGCACGGCCAGGTCGCGGGGCTGCGTGGCTCCGGTGCACAGCACTATCGCATCGAAGTCCTTGCGCAACAGCTGCGCTTCGACGTTCTCGCCGACGTGCGCGTTGCAGACGAACCGGACTCCCTCCTTCTCCATCAGCTCGATCCGGCGCAGCACCACTTCCTTCTTGTCGAGCTTCATGTTCGGGATGCCGTACATGAGCAGGCCCCCGGGCCGGTCGTCGCGCTCGAGCACCGTCACGGTGTGCCCGGCACGATTCAACTGCTCGGCGCACGCGAGACCGGCCGGACCCGAGCCGATCACCACGACCTTCTTGCCGGTGCGGCTCGCCGGCGGCGTCGGGGAGATCCAGCCCTGGTCCCAGCCCTCGTCCGCGAGCGCCGCCTCGATGGTCTTGATGGCGACCGGCGGGGCGTTGATGCCGAGCACGCAGGAGCCCTCGCACGGGGCCGGGCAGACCCGGCCGGTGAACTCGGGGAAGTTGTTGGTTTTCAGGAGCCGATCGAGCGCCTCGCGCCACAAGCCCCGGTAGACGAGGTCGTTCCATTCCGGGATCAGATTGTTCACCGGGCAGCCCGAGGCCATGCCCGAGACGAGCGTTCCGGTGTGACAGAACGGCACGCCGCAGTCCATGCAGCGCGCGGCCTGGTTGCGCAGGCGCTTCTCGTCCATGTGGTGATGGAATTCCTTCCAGTCGCGCACGCGCTCGGTCGGCGTGCGGTCCACCGGCAGCTCACGCAGATATTCGATGAATCCAGTCGGCTTGCCCATCGGGTACTCGGTGTGTTCAGTTTCCGCCGACGCGCGCCAGATCGCGCGCGTTCTCTTCGAAGGCCACCATGATGGCCTCATCGCCGCTCAAGCCCTGGCTGTGCGCGCGCTCGAGCGAGGCCAGCGCGCGCTTGTAGTCCTTGGGCACGACGGCGACGAACTGGGGCAGCAGCCGCTCCCAGTTGGCGAGCACGTGGGCGGCGCGGGCGCTGCCGGTGAATTCGCGGTGCCGCTCGATCATTGCCCGCACCCGGGCGATTTCTTCGCGATTCTCGAGCCGCTCGAGGTCCACCATCTGGCTGTTGACCCGCGAGGGGAACTCGCCGGCCTCATCGAGCACGTACGCGATGCCCCCGGACATGCCGGCGCCGAAATTGCGCCCCGTCGGCCCTAGGACGACCACGTGGCCGCCGGTCATGTACTCGCAGCCGTGATCGCCCACCGCCTCGACGACCGCATCGACCCCGCTGTTGCGCACGGCGAAGCGCTCGCCCGCCATACCCCGGAAATAGGCTTCCCCGCCGGTGGCCCCATACAGGCCCACGTTGCCGACGATGATGTTCTCCTCGGGAGCGAACGGCGAGCCGTCCGGCGGATACACGATGATCCGTCCTCCGGAGAGGCCCTTGCCCACATGGTCGTTGGCATCGCCTTCGAGCACGAAGGTCATTCCCCGGGGCATGAAGGCGCCGAAGCTCTGCCCCGCGGTGCCTTTGAAGTGGATGCGGATGGTGTCCTCGGGCAATCCTCCGGGGCCATGCCTGCGGGTGAGCTCGCTTCCGGTGATGGTGCCGACCACGCGATTGACGTTGCGGATGGGCAGCTCCGCGCGCACCTTCTCGCCGCGCTCGATGGCCGGCCGGCAGAGCGGCAGGAGCGTCGTCACGTCGAGGGAGGACTCCAGGCCGTGATCCTGCTCGATCTGCCGGAAGCGACCCACCTCCTCGCCGACATCCGGCTGATAGAGGATGTGGCTGAAGTCGAAGCCCTTGACCTTCCAATGATCGATTGCCTTCTTCATGCGCAGCCGATCCACGCGGCCGACCATTTCCTCAACCGTCCTGAAGCCGAGCTCCGCCATGTGCTCGCGCATGTCCTGCGCGATGAAGCGCATGAAGTTCACCACGTGCTCGGGCTTGCCGGCGAACCGCTCGCGAAGCCGCGGATCCTGGGTCGCAACGCCCGCGGGGCAGGTGTTGAGATGGCACACGCGCATCATGATGCAGCCCATGGCGACCAGCGGCGCGGTCGCGAACCCGAACTCCTCCGCGCCGAGCAGCGCGGCGATGACCACGTCGCGACCGGTCTTCAGCTGGCCGTCCGCTTCCACCGCAATGCGGCTGCGCAGGTTGTTCAGCACCAGGGTCTGATGCGTCTCGGCAATGCCGAGCTCCCAGGGCAGGCCGGCATGAATGATGGAGGTCTGCGGCGAGGCGCCCGTGCCGCCATCGTAGCCGCTGACCAGCACCACATCCGCGTGCGCCTTCGCGACGCCCGCGGCGATCGTGCCCACGCCCACTTCGGAGACGAGCTTCACGCTGATGCGCGCTTCGCGATTGGCGTTCTTCAGGTCGTGGATCAGCTCGGCCAGATCCTCGATGGAGTAGATGTCATGATGCGGGGGAGGGGAGATGAGTCCCACGCCCGCGGTCGTGTGCCGGGTCTTGGCGATCCAGGGATAGACCTTGGTCCCGGGGAGCTGTCCGCCCTCGCCGGGCTTGGCTCCCTGGGCCATCTTGATCTGCAGCTCCCGGGCGTTCACCAGGTACTGGCTGGTGACGCCGAAGCGCCCCGAGGCCACCTGCTTGATCGCGCTGTTCTTCGAGTCCCCGTTCGGTTCGGGAACGTAACGGGCAGGGTCTTCGCCGCCTTCACCCGTGTTGCTCTTGCCGCCGATGCGATTCATGGCGATCGCAAGCGTCTCGTGCGCCTCCTGGCTGATCGAGCCGTACGACATGGCTCCCGACTTGAAGCGCTTGAGGATGCTCTCGATGGGCTCGACCTCCTCGATGGGCACCGGCTCGAAGGGTACGAACTCCATCAAGCCGCGCAGCGTGGCGAGCTTCTTCGACTGGTCGTCGATCAGCTTCGCGTAGGCCTTGTACGTCTCGAAGCTGCCCGTGCGCACCGCCTTCTGCAGGCGATGGATGGACTCGGGATTGAACAGGTGATGCTCGCCATCGGCGCGCCACTGGTACTGGCCGCCGGTCTCGAGGTTGTGCCCGTTGACCTGGCGCGCCGGGAAGGCCGCGCGGTGGCGCATCAGCACCTCCTGCGCGATGGTCTCCATCCCGATGCCGCCGATGCGCGAGGCGGTCCAGGTGAAGTATTGATCGATGACGTCCTGGCGCAGACCCACGGCCTCGAACACCTGGGCCCCGTGGTAGCTCTGGATAGCGGAGATGCCCATCTTGGACATGACCTTCACCACTCCCTTGGTGGCGGCCTTGACGTAATTCTTGCACGCGAGCGTGGTGTCGACCTGGGTGACCAGTCCCTCGCGGATCATGCTCTCGAGCGTCTCGAAGGCAAGATAGGGGTTGATCGCCGAGCAGCCGTAGCCGATCAGCAGGGCGAAGTGGTGCACTTCGCGCGCCTCGCCGGTCTCGAGCACGATGCTGACGCGCGTGCGCAGTCCTTCGCGGATGAGGTAGTGGTGCAGCCCGCTCACCGCGAGCAGCGCTGGCACCGCGGCGAACTCCCGCGTCACTCCCCGATCGCTCAGCACGAGGATGTTGACCTCCTCGTCCTCGATCAGGCGCCGGGCCGCAAGGCACAACTCCTCCACGGACTTGGTGAGCCCCTTCTCGCCACGGGTGGCGCGAAAGAGCGTGGACAGCGCGCCGACCTTGAGCCCCGGCAGCGCCAGGCGCCGGATCCTCGCGAACTCATCGTTGGTGAGGATGGGGCCCTTCAGCTCGAGCCGCCGGCAGTCCGAGGGCTGGGGCTGCAGGAGATTCCCCTCCGAGCCGAGCCACACCTCGGATGCGGTGATCAGCTCTTCGCGGATGCAGTCGATCGGCGGATTGGTCACCTGCGCGAACAGCTGCTTGAAGTAGTCATAGAGCAGCCGCGGCCGCTCCGAGAGCGCCGCGAGGGGCGCGTCGTTGCCCATCGAGCCGACCGCCTCGACGCCGTTCTTCGCCATCGGCGCGAGCAGCACGCGCTGGTCCTCGAAGGTGTAGCCGAAGGCGATCTGGCGCTCGAGCAGGGTCTCGGGATTGGAGGCCGGGAGCTCGGTCACCGGCGGCAGGTCCTTCAGGTACACCAGGTGCTGATCGAGCCACTGCCGGTACGGCTGCTGCGCGCAGATGGTGCGCTTGATCTCCTCGTCGTCGATGATCCGGCCCTGCTCGGTGTCGACGAGG
>DAIDHH010000019.1 GCA_027452045.1 Gammaproteobacteria bacterium | reverse complement strand
GCCTATTATCACGGCGTCGACCCCAACAGCCTCGCTCTCTCGCCCGACGGCAATCGGCTCTATGTCACCAACGGCGGCGAGAACGCCGTGGCGATCATCTCCTTGCAGGCCAGGCGCCCTCACGTCATCGGCCTCTTCCCGACCGGCTACTGGCCGAACTCCGTGAGTGTCAGCGCCGACGGCAAAATGCTCTACGTCGTCAACGGCAAGAGCGTCCCGGGACCGAACCCGGGATTTTGCGACACCAGCCAGCACGGCAGCGCGCAGCGGGCGCGCTGCCGCGCGTCCAACCAGTACATCCTGCAGATCTCCAAGGCCGGCTTCCTGAGCCTGCCCACTCCCCGTGGGCGCGACCTCTCCGAGCTCACCCGCACCGTCGCGGCCAACGACCACCTGTATGTCCGGGAAAATGCCGCGGACCGCACTCTGATGCAGGCGCTGCATCGGCGCATCCGGCACATCATCTACATCGTGCGCGAAAACCGCACCTACGACCAGGAACTCGGCGATCTCGAGGTCGGCAACGGAGATCCGCGCCTCGCGGAGTTCGGACGCGCGGTGACCCCGAACGCCCATGCGCTCGCGCTGCAGTTCGTGACGCTCGACAACTTCTACGACACGGGCGAGGTGAGCGGCAATGGCTGGCCCTGGAGCACCTCGGCGATGGAGTCGGACCTCGGCGCCAAGGAGCTCGCGATCAATTACGCCCACCGTGGGCTTTCCTACGACTGGGAAGGGGACAATCGCAACGTCGACGTCGCCATCGGCTCGCTCGCGGCGCGCCGCAAGGAGGAGCCGGGCTACCCGGACGATCCCAACCTCCTGCCCGGGACGGCCAACGTGGCGGCGCCGGACGGCCCGCGGGGCGAGCTCCAGCGGGGATACCTCTGGGATGCGGCCATGCGGGCCGGTCTCACCGTGCGCAATTACGGGTTCATGCTCGATCTGAACCCCTACTTCAACCGCATCCATCCCGTGCCGCTCTTGCCGATGCCCTACGAGACCCGCACGCGGGTCGCCTTCGCGGCCAACCCGCAGCTCGCCCCCGTGACCGACCCCTACTTCCGCGGCTTCGACACGCGCTTCCCCGATTACTACCGCGAGGCGGAGTGGGCCCGGGAGTTCAAGCAGTACGTCGCCCGCGGCAACCTGCCGGCCCTCAGCCTGGTGCGGCTGATGCGCGATCACCTCGGCGACTTTTCCCAGTCGATCGATGGCCTCGACACGCCGGAGGCTCAGGTCGCGGACAACGATTATGCGGTCGGCAGACTCGTCCAGACGGTAGCTCACAGCCGGTACGCCGATGACACTCTCATCATCGTCATCGAGGACGATGCGCAGGACGGCCCGGATCACGTCGATGCGCATCGCAGCGTCTGCTATTTCATCGGTCCGTATGTCAAGCATCACGCGGTGATCAGTGAGCGCTACTCGACCGTCAACGTGCTGACGACGATGGAGGACATCCTCGGCATCGGGCATCTGTCCATCTACGACGCCTACCAGCGTCCGATGTCGGCCGTGTTCGATCTGAAGCAGAAGAAGTGGCGCTACGAGGCGATCGAGCCGGCGCCATTCGCCGCCGCCTTCACCGCGGGCCAGCGCGCTGCGGACCGCACCGCCTACCACTTCAAGCGCACAGTGGCCTACTGGGCGCGGGTGACCCGCGGGATGAACTATTCCCGCGAGGACGACAACCCCGCCCCGTACGTCGAGAAGGTCTACTGGCGGGGCCTGAACCCCGGAGTGCCCTATCCCACGAGACGCTCGGGAGCGGATCTGAGCCACGACCGCGCGGCGCTCCTGCGCCCGAAGACGACTGCCGGCGGGCGCTGATCATCGGGTAGCGCAGCGCCGCGCGCTGTCATCGCCCCGGAGCGCTTGCTAGACTGAGCCCGGACACCCCGCCGGCCGGATGCACGCCGGCCACAGGAGGACCCGGGTGATATACCTCGCGATCCTGATCGCCTCGGGATTTCTACTCGCCGCGTTCGCGGTGGAGCACTTGGACCGGCGCTCGGGAGTGCCCTCGGTGATCGTGATGATCGCACTCGGCCTCGCGGCCGAGCCGCTGCTGCGTCCCATGGGCGTGGTGGACGAGGAGCTGAAGAGCATGGTGCCGATCGCCGGGGCCATCGGTCTCGTGCTGGTCGTGCTCGAGGGCGCGCTCGATATCGAGCTGCGGCGCGAGCGCATCAAGCTCGCCGCGACGGCCTTCGCCGAGTCGGTCATGGCGTTCCTGCTGTGCACCGCGGCCTTCACGCTCATTGCGGTTCACACGCTCGGCATGACTTACTTCCAGGGGATGCTGCTCGCCACCCCGTTCGCGGTCATGAGCAGCACCATCGCGATACCGAGCAGCCACTTCCTCGAGGAGCGCACCCGCGAGTTCGTGGTCTACGAGAGCTCGGTGTCCGACATCTTCGGTGTCCTGGTGTTCATCGCGCTACTGGATTCCGATGGCACCCCGCGCGGAATCCTGACGGGTCTTGCCGGCGGCGGGCTGCTCTCATTGGTGCTCGCCTTCATCTGCTCCGTGGCGCTGCTCGTCGTCTCGACGCGCACCGACGCCCACGTGCGCTACATCCCGCTGCTCGCGGGCCTGTTCGCGCTCTACGCCACCGGCGAGCTGCTGCATCTCTCGCCGCTCATCATGGTCCTGTTGTTCGGCCTGATGCTGAACAACCGGCAGGCGCTCGATCGCATACCGATCCTGGGTCGTGCCTCGCAGAAAGTCTCCGCGACCACGGTCGGTGAATTCAAGGTGCTCGTGCAGGAGCTCACGTTCGCAGTGCGCGGCTTTTTCTTCTTCCTGCTCGGCTACTCCACCAATCTCGCCGACTTCGCGGTCGCGCGATCGTGGCTCGCCACCGCGGTCATCCTCGCGGTGATCTACGGGGTGCGCCACCTGCTCCTTCGCGTGATCGACCGGGAGCTCGCCACCGCCCTCACATGGATCGCCCCGCGTGGACTGGTCACGGTGCTCCTCTATCTCGAGGCTTCGCAAAAGCTGCACCTTGTGCCGTACCTCGATGGCACCGTGCGCCTGGTGGTGATCGTGTCGGCCACGATACTGTCGCTGTCGCGCCGCGCCGCCGAGTCGCGCGCCGTGCGCGAGCCGGCTCCTTAGGCCGCCCCGGACCGGGCGCTCATGCGCCTTCCTCGCCGATCTGCCGGGCGACGATGCCGGCCATGGCCGCGATCTGCCTCGCCAGATGGGCGAGCAGATCGTCGGTCGAGACGAGTCCAACGAGCGCACCATCGGAGGCGATCACCGGCGCCCGGCGGACACCGCGCGCGCGCAGATGCGCCACCGCCGCCCCGACCGAGTCCTGCTCCGCGATGACCAGCGGATGCGCTGTCATGATCTCAGCGGCGCTGATGCTCGAGAGATCCTCGGTCCTCGTGACCCGCGCGCACACGATGTCCCGGTCCGTGATGATGCCGGCAACACGCGGTCGCTGCGGATCGCCCTCGGTGATCACGACCGCACCCACGTGCCGCTCGCGCATCAGCCGCGCGACATCCGAAAGGGGCGCCCCGGTCGGGGCCGCCACCGGCGGGCGGCTGCAGAGACTGCCGACGTTCATGATCCCCTCCGGAGCGCTGTAGATTCGCCGCAAGTTCGACACAGCGGGGCGGGCCCGCCAATGCGTATGAATGCGGATGGCGCAGCGCCACCGGGGCCACCTATCGTGAGGGGTGTGAAGATACGCGATCTATACTCACCCCAACCGCAGACCGCCTTTCGCGACGAGCCCCTCGCCGATGCGGCGCGGCTCCTCTGTGATCGGCACGTGGGCGCCCTGATCATCGTGAAGCGCGACGATCCGCTGCGCCGTCCGATCGGCATCCTGACCGACCGCGACATCGTGCGCGGTGAGATTCTCCGCGGGGCAGACCTCTATCTGCTCACGGTGGGCGAGGTCATGACGCCAGACCCGCTCGTGCTGCGCACCGATCTCGGGTTGACCGAGGCGATCGGGGCGCTCAATGCCCGCAGGGTTCGCCGCGCCCCGGTGGTCGATGCTTCGGGCGCTCTGCTTGGCATCGTGGCGCTCGATGATCTGCTGCCGGCGGTCGCGAGCGAGCTCATGTCGCTCGCGAGCCTCATGGGAGCACAGGCGGGCCACGAAGGCCGGCGCTGATCATTGCCGGGCGGCGGCCGCGCTCATCTGGTGATGTTGGGCGGCGAGACTCAACAGCACGCCCGTGTCGAGGGCTCGTACGGGCCTGCCGTCGCGCCGCCGCAGCGCATCGAGCGCCTCGGCGACGCGGGCGGGCGTTCCGAGGTCGCTCCAGCCGCACTCCGGCACGCTCAGCACCCGCAGACAGGCCTCCTGCCCCTGCAGCACCGAGCGAGAAAAGTCGAGCTCCGGCAGCAGCTGATAGAGCGCCGCGAGAGCCTCATCCGCTGCCCCGACGCCCGGCGCCGCGCGCAGCGCCCCTCGCATGGCGGCGACGAAATCGGGGCAGCGACGCTCGAAAAGCCGCAGCAGCGCCTGCCCATCCGCCGCGATGATGAATGTGTTCCAGAGCGCGCCCTGCTCCACCAGCGCCGCCGCGGCTACCGCGTCGGGCTTCTCCACGAACCGCTCCACGCCGTGATCGATGCGCCCCGCCTCGGGATGCGGCACGATGTATCCGAGCTGCGTATCCGCGCATCGCGGCTCCAATCCTAGCAGCACGATCTGCGGATAAGGGGGCTCGGGCGGGACCGCCGCGAAGCCGAGCGAGCGCGCGAGGCGCCACTCATCGCGCACGTGATGGTCCGAGGGCAGCAGCACGACCCGCGCCTGCGGATCGCGCTCGAGAATCGTGAGCAGCGGCAGCAGCACTCCATTGGCGGTGCCGCGGTTGTCGGGCTGCACGATGATGTTGTCCCGAGGCAGCTCGCGCAACTGCTCGCGCCACCACCGCTCGTGCTGCGCCGCGACGATCGTACAGATGCGCTCGCGAGCGGCGATGCGCGCTGCCCGCTCGATCGCCTCCTGCAGGAGCGACGGGCCGCGCTCGAGCGAGCAGAACTGCTTGGGGATGGCAAGACCGCTGCGCGTCGTGGTGAGCCGCCTCAGCCGCCGGCCGTCTCCGGCCGCGAGTATGATGGCCCAGACACCGTTGGATTCCTTCATGCGACCACTTTCCTCTCGTAGCGCCCGCAACTGGGACGCCGCGCTTGGGCGTGGGAAATAAGCCAACCAGACAGGGCAAGCATACCGTCCGGCTGGAGCGAGCTTCAGTACGTAATAATAGCTACCGCATCACGAAACTGGCCAGGGATTGCGCGAGATTTTTTTTCGATTCGCTCGGGAATTTCCCTTGACCTGCGTAACCACGAGCGTGGCAATCGGTCAGCGCACCTCAAGCCTGAGGCACTTTGCCCGTCCCCGCCGGCCCAATGGGTGGCGCTACCGATGCCTCCTGTTTCGCCACCGGAGGCTGCCCCTCCCCGGCGTGCACCGTTCCAACACGCACGTTGACCTGCATTGCCGCCAGACGCTGATACATTTTCCACTTCCGCCACAGTGGCACCCATCCGTACACCAGCGATTCGGCGGGACGCCACAGCGCGAGCCAGGCGAGGATGATGAGCCCCTCATCGAGGAGCCGAGACATGCCGTGCGGCAGGAGAGTGGAGAGAATCTGCCGCGCGCTCATGCTGAGGAGGAAGATCGCCGATCCGCCGAGCAAGGAGAGCTGTCCCAGCCGGATCTGCTCGCGCAGGAGTCGGCGCGTGGAGCCCGCCATCCGCTGATAGTAGAGGCCCACGGCGCTGCGCAGGTCGGCGGTCAGGTCCGCGCCTTCGCTTGCATGCACGTTCAAACGCCATTGCCTCGATCCGCGCTTGTCGCTGAATTCCTCTTCGATGAACTCCGCCGCCTCGCGGTCGAGGTCGCGATCCCAGAAGGGCGAGGGATCGAGGGAGTTGAACATCTGCGCAAGATTGTGCACGTGCACGCTCACCGTGGCGGTGTCCCGGCGGCGCTTTGCTGCGGCGCTCTGCGCAGTCACTGGCGCAGCACCGAGCGCACCTCGGACACCGGCCGGGTGTTGAGGGCATCGCGCCGGGTCGCCCAACCGCGGCGCGCCTGGCGGATCGCGCCCTCGAGATGGGCCAGCTGATCGCCCGAGTGTGCATCGCTTGCGAGCGACAGACGCACGCCGCGCTCGAGCGCGGCCTTGATGAGACTGTCGGTCAGGTCGAGCCGCGAGGGCTGGCCGTTCACTTCGAGGCAGCCGCCGCGCTCGCGCACCGCGTCGAAAATCTTCGCGAAATCGCAAGCATACGGCTCGCGCTCCCCGATCAGCCGGCCGCTCGGATGGGCGAGCACCGAGGCGCGAGGTCTCTCGAGCGCACGCAGAATGCGCCTCGTCTGTCTGCTCGCGGAGAGATTGAAGTGATCGTGGACGGCCACGACGACCACATCGAGGCGCTCGAGCGCCGCATCGGCAAGCGCGAGCTTTCCGTCCTCGAGGATGTCCACCTCCACGCCCTTGAAAATCGTGAAGCCTCGCAGCCTCTCGTTGAGGGCATCGATGGCATCCGCCTGGCGAGCCAGTCTCTCGGCATCGAGCCCGTGGACGATGCCCAGGTGCTTGGCGTGATCGGTGATCGCGACGTACGAGAGCTTCTGCGCCTGCGCGGCGGCCACCATGCGCTCGAGCGAATCCGTTCCGTCCGAAGCGTCGGTGTGCACATGCAGATCCCCCTTGATATCGGCGCGCTCGATGAGCTCGGGCAATGCGTTGCGGGCGGCCGCCTCGATCTCCCCCCGATCCTCGCGCAACTCCGGCGGTATGAACGTGAGTCCGAGCGCACGGTAAACGCCCTCCTCGGTCGCTCCGGCCAATTGCCGCTCGCCCTCGAACAGGCCGTACTCGCTGAGCTTCCAGCCCTTCTCCTGAGCCAATCGCCGGGTGTGGAGGTTGTGATCCTTGCTGCCGGTGAAATAATGCAACGCCGCGCCGAAGCTGCGCCGCGGCACGACCCGCACGTCGACCTGCAGGCCGTTGCGCAGGACGCCACTCGCCTTAGTGGTCCCGGAGGCGGAGATCTCACGCAGATCGGCGTACCTGCGCAGCGACTCGAACACCTTTGCGCCTCGCGCGGCGCAGACGAGCACATCCAGGTCGCCCACGGTATCGCGACCCCGGCGATAACTTCCCGCGATCTCGACGCGTGAAACCCCTGAGAGGGAAGCCAGGTACTCGCGCAGGGGCTTCGCATACTGCGCCGCCACCGACAGCTGCAGGCGCCCCTCGGGCGCTCCACGCCTGGCTAGCGCGGCCTCGAGCCGTGACTGAATTCCTGCTCCGAAGCCATGCACCGTCGTGAGACGGCCTGCAGCGATGGCGCGCTCGAGATCCTGCCGGTTTTCAACCTTGAGCTCGCTCATCAGTGCCCGCACGCGTACCGGCCCGAGGCCCGGCAGGCCGAGCAGTTCACGCGTCTGCGGCGGCACCCTGCGGCGCAACGCATCGAGCGCCTTGAGTCGCCCGGTGTCGATGAGCTCGACGATCTTTTTCGCGAGATCCGCCCCGATGCCGGGTATCGCCTCGAACTCACTCGCACCGCGCATCTCGGCGAGCTCCCTGGGGAAGCTGCGCACGATCCGCGCCGCGCGCCGGTACGCGCGGATGCGGAACGGATTCTCGCCTTCGATCGAGAGCAGGTCCGCGATCTCATCGAAGGCATCGGCAACGTCCGAGTTATGAATGCCCATGCCCCTCCGCCGCCTGCGGCGGCACGCTCGATGCGGGATGAAAACTCTGCCCGCCGCGCGTGGCAAGCTCCTCGTACGATCGGTATCGCTCCGCGACCACTTGTTGGGCCTGCACGAGCAGCGCCGCGGCGGCCTGCGGATCGGTCTCGGTGAGCACCCTGTAGCGCAGCTCTCGATAAGCATAGTCCTCGAATGCGATCGTGGGGCGCAGCGAATCCAGCCGGAAGGGGCGCGCACCCACGGTGCGCATCACCGGGTTGAATCGAAAGAGTGGCCAGTAGCCGCTCGAGGCCGCCAGGCGCTGCTGGCGCAGGCCATAGCGCAGATCGAAGCCGTGTGCGATGCAGTGACTGTAGGCGAGGATGAGCGAGGTGCCCGGATACGCCTCGGCCTCCCGGAAGGCGAGCAGCGTCTGCTGCGGATTGGCGCCCATCGCGACCTGGGCGACGTACACGTTGCCATAGGCGATCGCCTGCAGCGCCAGGTCGCGCCGGGCGGTGCGTTTCCCGGCCGCGGCGAAGCGTGCCACCGCGCCGAGCGGCGTCGCCTTCGACGCCTGCCCTCCCGTGTTCGAGTACACCTCGGTGTCGAGCACCAGGATGTTCACGTCGCGACCGCTTGCGAGCACGTGATCGAGTCCCGCGGAGCCGATGTCATAGGCCCAGCCGTCACCGCCCACGATCCAGATGCTGCGGCGCACGAGCTGATCGGCGAGCGACAGCAGCTCGCGCGCGCGCTCCTCATCCAAGGTCCCAAGCCTGCGCTTGAGCTCCTCCACCCGCTCGCGCTGCGCACGCAGCTGTGACTCGCGCACCTGCGAAGCCTCGAGGATGGCGCTCGCGAGCGTCTCACCGAGCATCGGTGCGAGCTCGCGCAGGAGCGCCCTCGCCCTCCCAAGGTGCTGGTCGGCCGCCAGGCGGAATCCCAACCCGAATTCCGCGTTGTCCTCGAACAGCGAATTCGACCACGCGGGCCCGCGGCCATCGGGACCTTTGGTCCAGGGCGTGACCGGGAGATTGCCGCCATAGATCGAGGAGCAGCCGGTGGCGTTGGCGATCTGGGCGCGATCGCCGAAGAGCTGGGAGAGGAGCTTGAGGTAGGGCGTCTCGCCGCACCCGGCGCACGCGCCCGAGAACTCGAACAGCGGCCTGAGGAACTGCACGCCCCGCACGTTCGCGAAGTCGACCCGCGAGCGATCATTGTCGGGCAGGGTCTCGAAGAAGGCGATGTTGGCGCGCTCGGTCCCAAGGAGCGGCGCTTTCCCGGTCAGCCGGATCGCCTTCGCCTGCGCCGGACATGCCTCGACGCACAGCCCGCAGCCGGTGCAGTCCTCGGGATAGAACTGCAGCGCGAACCGCACGCTCGGAAAGCCCCGCACATTGATCGGAGACGAGGCGAAGTCCCGCGGTGCGCCCTCCAGGCGGGACTCATCGAAGTACTTCGCCCGGATCGCGCTATGCGGGCACACGAAGGCGCACTCGCCGCATTGCACGCAGTGCTCGGGCATCCATGCCGCCACCGTGTCCGAGACGTTCCGCTTCTCGTACGCCGCCGTACCGGAAGGATACGTGCCATCGGCGGGCAGCTCGCTCACCGCGAGCTCATCGCCGCGCCCCGCCATCAGAGTCGCGATCACCTCGCGCACGAATCGGGGCGCATCCGCCGGGACGAGCGCTGGCGTCTCGCGAAGGCTGGTGAGAGCGGCCGGAATGTTCACCTCGATGAGCGCCTCGAGCGTGCGCTCGAGCGCGACGAAGTTGCGCGCGATGACCTCGGCGCCCTGTTTGCGATAGCTCGTCTCGATCGAGTCCTTGATGCGCCGGATCGCCTCCTCGAGCGGCAGAATGGCGCAGATCGCGAAGAAGCACACCTGCAGCACCGTGTTCACATGAGCACCGAGACCGGCCTCGTGCGCCACCTTCGAGGCATCTATCGCGTACAGGCGCAGGCGCTTCTCGAGAATCCGGCGCTGCACGGCAGCGGGCAGGTGGCTCCAGAGCTCCTTCGCCCCATGGGGCGAGTTGAGAAGAAAGGTGGCGCCATCGGCGGCCGCCTGCAGCACATCGACGCGCTCGAGCAGCGCCGGTGCGTGGCAGGCGATGAAGCTCGCCGACTCGATGAGGTAGGGGGCATGGATCGGCCGCGAGCCGAACCGCAGGTGCGACACGGTGCGCGCGCCCGACTTGTGCGAATCGTAGACGAAGTAGGCCTGCGCGAAGCGATCCGGATCCTGCGCGATGATCTTGGCGCTGTTCTTGTTCGCGCCCACCGTCCCGTCCGAGCCGAGGCCGAAGAACAGCGCCCGTGTCACCCCTTGCGGCTCGAGCGAGAATCTCGGGTCCACTTCGAGACTGCCGTGGGTGAGGTCA
Source organism: Gammaproteobacteria bacterium (assembly GCA_027452045.1). Lineage (GTDB taxonomy): Bacteria > Pseudomonadota > Gammaproteobacteria > Steroidobacterales > Steroidobacteraceae > 13-2-20CM-66-19. Next base: position 1,051 of record DAIDHH010000019.1, on the reverse strand, counting down.
TCCACGATGCCGACCGTGAAGCCATTGCGCGGCTCGGTCTTGCGCAGTTCATCGAAGACCGCTTTGGCCTGCGCGGGGCTGAAGTTCTTCGAGCCCAGCCCATAGCGGCCGCCGACCACCCGCGGCATGGCGCCGCGCGCACCGCGAGCGACCGCCTGCGCGAGCGTCGTGACCACATCCAGATAGAGCGGCTCGCCACAGCCACCGGGCTCCTTGGTGCGATCGAGCACCGCGATGGCGCGGCACGAGGCCGGCAGCGCCGCGAGGAAGTGCGGCGCGCTGAACGGCCGGTACAGGCGCACCTGGACAACCCCCACCGGCTGTCCCTCGCGCCGCAGCGCCTGCGCCACCGCCCGGGCGGTCTCGGCACCGGAACCCATGATGACGATCACCCGCTCGGCACTCTCATCCCCCTCGTACTCGAACAACCCATAGCGGCGGCCCGTGAGCGCGGCAAAACGCTCGAACGCAGCGGCGAGCACCTCGGGAGTACGGGCGTAATAGGGATTGCACGCCTCACGAGCCTGAAAGAACGTGTCGGGATCCTGCGAGGTACCGCGGATGAAGGGGCGCTCCGGAGAGAGTCCGCGGGAGCGGTGCGCGCGCACGAGCTGCGGATCGATCATCGACCGAAGATGGCGCGCCTGCAGCACGCTGATCTTGTCGATCTGGTGCGAGGTCCTGAAGCCATCGAAGAAGTGCAGAAACGGAACGCGCGCCTCGAGGGTCGCAGCCTGCGAGATAAGCGCCGCATCGTGCGCCTCCTGCACCGACCCGGAGCACATGAGCGCGAAGCCCGTCATCCGCGCGGCCATCACGTCCGAATGATCGCCGAAGATCGAGAGCGCCTGGGTCGCCACGGCACGCGCGGCGACGTGAAATACCGTCGCCGTGAGCTCGCCGGCGATCTTGTACATGTTGGGCAGCATCAGCAGCAGTCCCTGCGATGCCGTGAAGGTCGTCGTGAGCGCCCCGGACTGCAGCGCCCCGTGCACGGCCCCGGCTGCGCCGCCCTCGCTCTGCAGCTCCGCGACGAAGGGCACTCGGCCGA